>JBBROU010000136.1:0-12131 GCA_038229055.1 Bryobacterales bacterium
AGCTTGGCCTTGAACTTTCCTTCGGTGGTGTCGAAAAGCGCGTATGTTTCATTGGGCATGCCGCAATTGTATCGAACAGCGGTAGGGCAGGTACAACGCCGTGTGTCCGAAGCACGATATTTTTTTGAAAGTTATCCGCGCCGCCGCCGGGCTAATGCTCCTACGTCGCTTTCTCGTCAGCGACCAGCTTGATGACCGTCCTGATCTTCGAGGTTAATTCTTCATCGGAGAGAGGCGCCGGCTGACTGCTCTTGGCATCGGCCTGGACCTCTTTCACGTCATCGAATATTAACGATTTCAGATCGTCCTTGATTTCGGTTTTGACATTAGCAAGTTGTTCCTTGATCAATGGCGTTGTAATGCCACTAACCGAATTCAAGATATCCTTCTTGCTGTTCTCCCAGATATCCAATATGTCTTTCTTGCTACTTTCCCAGGCGTTTAATATTTCTTTTTTGCCGTCGTCCCACGCTTTGTTGGCAATGGCCTTCGCCGTGTCAGGGAAGTTCACAATCATCTTTGCTGCATCGTCCGCTTGAGCCGCTAATTTGCCGATCAGGCCCTGCTGATCCTCCCATTTTTTTTGAGACGCGGCATTCGCCTCTTCTATCTTTTTCATTTGGTCGAAAAGCCCTTGTGTTTGTTGAGAGTTGTCCTGGTTTGAGCTGCCAGATCCCGACTTGAGGTCGTTCAATGCGCTATTGATCCGGTCGATATCCGATTGCGCCTTGTCCACCGCGCTCTTCTGGTCACGGATGCTCGATTGCAGGGAGTCGATTGTTCCTTGATACTCGCTTAGCTTGTCTCCAATTCCGGAAATCTTGTCACTAAGCTGCGAATACACTTCATCTGCTTCCATTACTTCTCTGTCCTCTTCTAGTGGAGTGAAATGCCGTCTTCAAAGCTATCACGGGGATGGAGATTTGCGAGATTTTTTATAACCAATATTGCCACTGGTGCTGCGTGATGACCCAGACGGCCAGACATCCGTTCGTCACCGCATGTGCCACGATGCAGTCGGTGAGACTGCGCGTCCGCACCATCCACCAGTTATAGATCACTCCCGCGATGAGGCCAACTTCCCAGTAAGCCCCATGCTCCATCGCAAATAGAACCGCAACGGCCCAGAAAGCCTGCGGATTATAAGTACCCAACGGAACAGCGCGGAAGTCTCGCGCAATCAGCCAACGCATCAGCCACCCGCGCCAGAATAGCTCCTCGAGAATCGGAATGGTGACGACGCTGCTCAGCACTCGCATCGTCAGGAAGAACCCGTCGACCTGCTGAACTTGCGTTGTCGAAGCAGTGGCACGGCCCGTGATGCCATTCGAGAAGAGCCAAAAGTTGCGATACCCGGGGATCAGCGTATCCGGCGCGATCCAAATGACGAAGACACCGAGGCCGATCAGGATGCTCCCGAGTGGGTTCACCATGCGCCACGTCAGGACGGCGCGCGAGAACACCGCGATGGCCGCAAGGCAAAGTACAAACCGAAGCGCTTGCGGGACCGGCACAACGTTTTGGATTGCCAGGATCGCGATGAAAAGCGCGAATGGCAGAACGTAGGGGATCGCCGGATTCCGCAGCAGCGCGCCTGCGGCCGGTTTCATACGCGTGGGACTATCCACGGGCCTTCCGGTACTTCTCCGTCTTGGGATTCGACGCGTTCCAGCGCGGGACGCCGGCGGCATCGGAGAGCATCTCGACGCCCAGCATAATCATGCGATCGACCTTGGCCATGTTGGCGTAGTCGATCTTATCCCACTCGTCGGAAACCTTGTGATAGTCCGGAAAGTCGTAAGCAACCGCGATGGTGTGGGCCGGGACGCCCAGGTCCGCCAGCGCCTGATTGTCGCTGCGCGCGAAAAACTCGTCGCTATATTTCGAATCATGCACTTTCACGCCGGTTTCTTTGCCCGCGGTCTCGAAGGTCTTGGGAATATCGGAGAATCCAAACCCGGTGAACGTCGCGGCCGCGATTTCGGGTCCATTGCTGTCGTCCGTGCGCCCCAACTGTTCCAGATTGATTTGAGCGATGGTCTTGGCGAGCGCGAACAGCGGATGGCGGCCGTAGTACCGCGAACCCACCAGCCCGCGCTCTTCGCCAAAAAACGCGATGAAGACGATGCTGCGCTTGGGATGCGGCCGGGCGGCAAGCGCCGACGCAATCTCAATCACCGACACCGTCCCGCTTCCATCGTCATTCGCGCCGTTGTAAATGCGATCGCCGTCTCCGGATTCGCGAACTCCCAGATGATCGTAATGCGCCGTCACCAGCACATAGCTGTCTTTCAAAGCAGGGTCGCTGCCGGCAAGCACCCCAACAATGTTGCGAGCCTTCACCGGCTTCGGCACTGGCGCACTGAAGTGAAGAGTCAGCTTGGCCGGGGTGTCGCCCGCGGGTAGCTTCGTATACAAACTCTCGGCATCTGCGCCCGTGATCGTAAGCTTGGTGGGCGTCGGCTCCTCTGTGTTCGGCAAGGCTGCTTCACTCAATTGGGTTCCCGATTCTTCATCCGCGTACGGCCCCTTCTGAAACTCGAGCACCACTGAAGGCTTGAGCCTCCGAAGCGCCGTGTCGACAGCATGCTTGTGTTCGGAATCGATGGCTATCACGCCGCCCTGAGCCTGCGCGTGCTCGGCATTGGCTTCGGTGAGTTTGAAAATGGAAACTTTCTCGAGTGAAAGCGCGGCGCGCGGGAACCCGGTCACCCGTTCCTTCTCGATGTTCAGGGTCTTGTCACCGTCGTCGATCTGAAGTTGGAAGCCTTCGTCATTGCGCGACACTTCCAGCAAATTCGCCTCCTGGAAGTAGCTATCCTTCGCTCCCGGTTGCAAGCCCGCGCGCCGAAACTGCGCGGCGATGTACTCGGCGGCGATATCTAAGCCCGGTGACGGGGTCGCGCGGCCTTGAAGAAGGTCCGACGCTAAAAAGGAAAGATGGCCGCGGAGTGAATCGGCCGAAATCCTTTCAAGATCCTGTGGAGCAACCCCGGGTAAGATCAGGAGCCCGGATAAAGCAAAGACGCCGACCCGGAGACTACGAAGCAATTTGACTCACCAGTTCCGAGGCGCGGTCAAAGAGCATGCTCGTTTCGTTACTGCATCCCAAAAATCGCATCCCCCGTTCTTTCCAGAACTTCGCCAGCGCCGCGCTGCGCGTCTGCGTCCCGGGCGCAATGTTGCGGCGAATGCAGGTGTCGCGAACCTTCTCCATGGCATCGATCATTTTCGGATGCTGGAAGTCGCCGGGAACGCCGAGTGAGATGGAAAGGTCCGCCGGGCCGATCATCACCGCATCGATTCCAGGAACGGAGAGAAGCTCTTCGCGGGCATCGAGCGCGCGCTGCGTCTCGATCTGCATGACCACCAGGGTGTTGGCGTTGATGTGCTCAATGATCTGATTGAAATTCAGCGGCTCGTAATCGATCTGCGTTCCGGTGAGGCCGTAGCCGCGGATGCCGAGCGGGGGGAAGCGCGCCCAACTCACAGCCTGCGCCAGAAGCTCTGGCGATTCCACACGCGGAAAAATCACGCCTTGCGCCCCGCAATCGAGCGCGCGAGCCACCAACGGATATTGCAGATCGGCGACACGCACGATGGGGCAAAGCCCCACAATTGTCGAGACGCGGCAGATGTCCTGCACGGTCTCAAGGTCGAAGCCGCCGTGCTCGGTATCGATGAAAGCCCACTGAAATCCGGCAGCGGCAAAAATGCGCGCTACCTCCGGGGTGCGGAATTGGCCGAAGCCCGTGCCGAGCTGAAGCTTGCCCTCCGCGAGAGCCTGTTTTACCAGGTTTTTGCGCATGCAAGTAAATGGTATCAGCAGGCGCTGATTTTGCGTGCGCGAGCTAGACGACGAGCAACCGATGATCGGGGCAGTCGAGATGAACGTTCTCGGAAAGCTGATCGATCAACCCAAAACCGTGTTTGGCAAGCAGTGGAACAATACCGTAAAGCCGCTCTTGCAGATGCTGATTCGGATAGATCAGTCCGTGCAGCGAAGCCGCGTCCATGGAAGCTCTTTCGTCGCGCACCAGCGACTGTCGCGCTACCTTATCGCGCATTTTATTCAGTTGGTAGGCGATCTTGCGCTCGCTCTTAGCCATGGCTTTGGCGAGCGTGGCATCGAAGCCGGTCAGCTCCGTTACCAAATTGCGAACATCGCAAGAGGTTTTCTGAAGCGTGCCCTCCATCGCCGCCGCAATGCGCGGCGGGACTAAAGTAGCGGCAATGCGCTCACGCACGACAGATTCATTGTGGAAGAAATCGGGCAGCGTGAGATGGTAGCGATTGATCAGCTTGCGGCTATGCGCGTCCAGAATCGTGAAGCCTGCGCGGTGAAGGGCCACCGGCTGACGGCCGAGAATTTTCTTGTAAATCACTTGCGATTGCGCCAGATAAGCCAGCTCGGCGGGGCCGCCGACATAAGCGACGGTAGGAAGAATGCAATCCTGAATTACGGGGCGCAGCAGAGCATTAGGCGAAATGTGAGCAGCCAGATCCTGCAGTTCGCGCGCTGGGATCTTCCGCCCGGGCCCGATATAGTCGCCATTCTTGCGCTGCAGAGTCAACCGGCGGCCGTTCTCCAGAAGGAAAAACAGCGACGTCTTCTCGGTCACGTGGACTTGTGCGTGGTAGCCCGCTGCGGCAAGTTCGCGGTTGCGCTGAAGAAGCTCGCGCGTCAGTTCGGGTGCCGCTTCTATGGCGCTCCGAATCGCCGGCGCGGCAAGCTCGCGTATAGCCGGAGCCATGGGGTCCAAATGCAGCAGCCCATATCGCGAAAGCAAGCTGCGCACCATGGACGAGAAGGCCTGACCGAAGGTGCGCCCCGGCTGATAGGATTCGGTAACAAGCGCGGCAGCCTCGTCCGCAAACGGGAGCCCACGAAGTGCGGCGCGCAACTCGTCAATGGGCAGGGATTTCAATATGACTTCGCCGACAGGTTGGTGTGCATCGGGCGAGGCTCCCGCTTCCAATCGCACCGGCCGGTGGGCAGATGTGAATACCCAGGCTTGATTTACCTCGGCGAAATCGTGATCTTCCGTTGCCAGCCAGAATACCGGAACGGCCGGAATGCCGCGCGCGGTCAGGTGTTCTGCCAGCTTCGCAGCGGTCAGCGCTTTGTAGACGGTGTAAGCCGGACCGGAAAATAAGCCGACCTGTTGGCCCGTGACGACCGCAACAGTGCCGGGCTTAGCGAGAAGCTCAAGCAAAGCGCTATCGCCATTCTGCTGGCGCAACGCGTTTATGAGAGCCGCCCGCCGGTCCGCCGGAAAATCGATCTGCGCCGCCGCCTGGCTATATGATTCGGAATCGCTTGCGATGAAGGGATAGAAGCCGGAAACGCGATCTGGATGATAGATGAGGTCCGCGAACAGTGCCGTGGTGTGCGGCAGATCGGTCTGTCGGATGCAGGAACACTCCATTGGCAAGTTCAGGGTAACAGATGATCGCAGCGCTCAAAAGGTTCGGCGAAAGAGAAAGGTACCTGTCAGCCCTGCGGCAGGATCTTCGAAATATCGTTGTAAAGAACGAAGACAACGACGGCCATGAGGAAAACGAAGCCGACCTTCAGCATGCCTTCCTTCACTTGCAGGCTGACATCGCGCCGCATGATCATCTCGATAAGGAGCAGCAAAATGACGCCGCCATCGAGAATCGGGATGGGCAGCAGATTGAAGATCGCGAGGTTCAGACTGACCACGGTCATCAGCAGCAGAAACGCCGCTGGGCCTTCGCGCGCGGCTTCTCCAGAACGCTGCGCGATTCCGATGGGCCCTTCGAGCGATTTCGCCGACATGCGGCGTTCCAGCATGCCGCGCAGGAACGCGTAGATCAGCGACGCGCTCTTCACATTCTGGCGCACGGATTCTTCGAGCGCGGGCAGCAGGGACAGGCGCGTGGTTATCACGTTGAGCTTCAACTCCATCTCAACGCCGATCATCCAGCGGGGCCTGCCGTCGGATTTGCTGTACACCGGCGTCAACTGCACATTCTGCTGCTGGCCGTTGCGAAGATAATCGATGCTTACCGGGCTACCTTCGGTCTTCTTGATGACTTCCTGCAGCGTGTAACGCGAGCGGATCGGAAAATTATTGATGCTGACCAGCAGGTCGCCCTTTTGCAGACCGGCCTTCTGCGCGGGCATTCCTGGCGAAACATTGCCTACGAGGATCTCGCTCTGCTCTTCCCAGCCGGCAATGCCGACGCCCAACTTGTCATCCAGAATCGGAGTTACGAGCACTGGAATCTGCTTCCCACCCCGCTCCACGGTTACGGCCAGCGGCTTACCGGCGCTGGCGATTTCTTCGCGGATGATGTCGTCCCACGTCGGGTCGGTCTTGCCTTCGATACGCACGATCTTGTCGCCATCCTGAAGGCCGGCCTTCGCCGCGGCGGAGTCTTTCGCCACGTGACCGATCACAGCGCCGCCGGTCTCGACAACTTTCTGATACTTCACCATGAACATTCCGGCCAACAGTCCCACCGAAAGCAGAATGTTCATAAACGGGCCGGCGGCCGCAATGATCAGGCGCTGCCATCGCGGCTTTTTCAAGAAGCCTCTAGGATCGTCGGAGGACTCCTCGCCGGGTTGCTCGCCGGACATCTTTACATAGCCGCCGAAGAGGATGGCCGAAAGGCGGTAGTCCGTATCGCCTCGACGGAACCCGAAAATTCGCGGGCCAAACCCGAAGCTGAAGACATCTACCTTGACGTCGAAATAGCGCGCGGCCCAGAAGTGGCCCAGTTCGTGGATCAGGATCATGACTCCAATCAACACCAGGAGCCAAACGACATTTTGTAAAGCGGCCATATGAAGAAGTTAACTTTGAAGCGGTTGAAGTACCGAAGAGCGGGTACCGCGTGCCACGAGTTCACGTGCAATGGCACGCGAGTTTCTGTCTACCTCCAGGATATCGCCGATTGTGTTTACCTGCCGCGATGGCACACGGGCCAGCGTTTCTTCGACAACACTCGCGATACCAGGGAAGGTGATCCGGCCGGCTAAAAACCCTTCCACCGCGATTTCATCGGCGGCGTTCAGGGTGCAGCACGCCGTTCCTCCGGCTTCCATTGAGCGATAGGCCAGCCCAAGCAGCGGGAAACGGTCGAAATCGGGCGCGGAGAATTCCCACTGCCGGGCCTCGGTCCAATCGATCTTGGCTACCGGGGCTTGGGCCCGCTCGGGCCAAGTCAATGCGTATTGGATCGGCATGCGCATATCCGTCGCGGACACTTGGGCAATCACGCTGCCATCGATGTATTCCACCATGGCGTGAACGCTCGATTGCGGATGCACGACCACCTGGACGTCGGCTGGCGCGAAGTCGAACAGCCAGCAAGCCTCAATGACCTCGAATCCCTTGTTCATCAAGGTTGCCGAATCAATTGTGATCCGATTGCCCATCTTCCAAGTGGGATGCTGCAAAGCCTGTGCCGGAGTCACAAACGCCAGCGCTTCTTTGGAAGTGTTGCGAAAAGGACCACCGGAAGCGGTCAGAATCAGCTTGGTCGCTTCCGCTCGCTTCCCTGCCCGCAGGCACTGGTGCGCGCCGTTGTGTTCACTATCGACCGGGATCAACTCGGCGCCGGAACGGCGGACGGCGTCCATGACCAGCGCGCCGGCGGAAACCATCGCCTCCTTATTAGCCAGGCCGATCCGCTTTCCGGCGCGCGCGGCTTGGTAGGTGGCTTCGAGGCCGGCTACGCCCACGATTGACGACATCACCACGTCCACTTCCGGCGCGGTCGAGATTTCGACGAGCGCCTCAGGGCCGGAGCGTACCAAGCTTGCTGAACGGAGAGCCGATCGCAACTGCTGCTCGACTTCGGAGGATTCGACGACGACGACCCGCGGCTTGAATTGGGCGATTTGCTCGGCCAGCAGTTTGAAGTTGCGGCCGGCGGCTAACGCATGAATGCGGAAGCGGTCCGGGTTTTGACGCACCACGTCGAGGGTGTTGGTACCGATGGAACCCGTGCAGCCTAGAATCGTGATCGTCTTCATGGAACAGAGCGAATCATAGCACTGGGAAGCGGGATTTCTTGCAGGCTTTCTTTGGAAGCAAACCCTTGCGGGCGCCGGGGAGGTTTGCTTCAGGGGTCTTTATTTTTAGAGGTTAGTCTCGCTTTGGTGGGAGTTTCCTCCCCGGCTTGATTCCAATATTAGTATATTGAATCGGCGATTGCAACCAAAATTTGTATTATTATTTTTGGGATTTCACCGTGACGCCAGCGATGTTTTCTAACACCTTGATACTAGAGCAGATATCCTCCTCACCCAGGCCCTGTGAAATTGCGGATTGGAAGAGTTGATGGGTCAAAGAGGTCAAAAACAGCGGCACTTCGAGCTCTTTTCCCGATTCCAACATCAGCCCCACGTCCTTGTGCATCCATTTTACGGAGAAGTTGGGTGAAAAATCACGCTTTAGAATGTAGGGTGCCTTAAATTCGACCAGTCCGGACTTCGCGGCGCTGTTGGCCAGAATGTCGAGCATGAGCTGCGGATCCACCCCTGCTTTGGTGCTGAGGACGATGCCTTCGTTAAACGCTTGCAGGATGTTCGAAAGGATCAAATTCTGCGTCAATTTGGCGTGGAGCCCCATGCCAGGCCCGCCGCAATAATACAGACGCTTGCCCATGGGCTCGAAGAATGGACGGACCTTTTGCAACACCGCCTCGTCACCGCCGATCATAAACGTTAAGTTGCCGCCCTCGGCACCCGGCTTCGATCCGGTGCAAGGGGCCCCGAGAAATTGGATGCCTTTCGCTTCCAGCGCCGCGCCGATTCGGCGGCTCGCGCTGGGGCTGACGGTGCTGGCATCCACGACGGCGGTTCCGGGGCGCGCGCCCTCAATGACCCCGTTTGCGCCGAGCAGGACCGTTTCGGACATCGCGGTATCGCCCAAGCACAGGAATACGCAATCGGAATTCGCGGCTGCTTCGGCGGGAGTCTTGTAGACTTTCGCCGAAGGGTGCTCCGCCGCCAGGGCATCGGCTTTCGCCAGTGTGTTCGACCAGAGGGCGACGTCGTGACCGGCGGCGAGGAGGTTGCGGGCCATGGGGTACCCCATGATTCCCAAACCGAGAAAACCGAGTTTTGCCATAAGGTACAGGATAGCGATTTCGCGGTACCCTTGACGCGGTGGGAAATCCGCGCGAGATCTGGCTAATGCGGCACGGCGAAACGGCGTGGAGCCTGTCGGGGGCGCACACCGGCAGGACTGACATTCCGCTGACACCGAACGGTGAACGGCAGGGTGCGGCGCTGGGGCGATATCTGAACGGGCGTAAGTTCGATCTGGTGCTGACCAGCCCTCTGCAGCGGGCGGTCGAGACCTGCCGGTTGGCCGGATACGGCGAAACTGCGCAAAACGAACCCAATTTGCGCGAGTGGAACTACGGCGACTATGAAGGCAAATCGACGCCCGAGATCCGAAGCGCGCGAGCGGGCTGGGAACTCTGGCGAGATGGCGTGCCAAACGGCGAAACCATTGAGGAAGTGGGCGCGCGCGCGGATCTGGTGATTGCGCGCGCGGGAAACGTCAGCGGCGACGTTGCGCTCTTCGCGCACGGCCACATCCTGCGAATTTTAGCGGCTCGGTGGCTCGATTTGCCGCCAGATTCCGGAAAGCTCTTGGCCTTAGGCACCGCGACGCTCAGCGTTCTCGGCTGGGAGCGTGAGCAGCGCGTGATTGTGCGCTGGAATCTGACTACGGCAGCTTAGAAGACTTTGCGATAGAAGTCTAACGCACGATTGGCGTCCCGCACGGCTAAATTGATGTGGGTGAGTGCTATCACGTTAGAATCATGGGTGCGAAAATATTTCGCGAACAGGTGAATGGATTTTGAGCTTCCCTTTAATCAGACGTTTGGCGGTGACGGGTTTATTACTAGGCCCGAATTTCCTTGCGGGGCAGACGAAGAAGGAGGCGGCGATCGCGAGCGGCGGCGCACAGTTCATTCAGCAGTGCGCATTTTGCCACGGACGCGATGCGGAGGGCGGCGAAGATGGGCCCGATTTGACACGCTCCAAGCTGGTCGCTGAAGACGTGAATGGCGACAAGTTAGCTCCCGTGATTCGCAACGGCCGTCCCGAGAAGGGGATGCCGGCGTTTGCGCTTCCCGAAAATGACATCGCGGCGCTGGTCGCGTTTGTTCACGATCAGAAGAGGAGAGCCGAATCGCAGAAGGGTGGACGGCGCGGGGTGGACGCGGCGGATCTTCAGACCGGCAATGTTGAAGCGGGCAAGCAGTACTTCAATGGGGCTGGGGGATGCGCACGCTGCCACTCGCCGACGGGCGATCTAGCCGGCCTCGCGAAGCGCTTGGAAGGATTGAAGCTGGAAGAGCAGATGCTTTATCCGAAAGACGCGAAGGCGAAGGTGACCGTGACGCTGCCCTCGGGAGAGACGCTTTCGGGGGAACTCGCGTATCAGGACGAGTTCACCATCGGGATGCGCGATAGCTCGAAGCGATACCATTCGTGGCCGGCGAGCCGGGTGAAATTCAAGGTGGACGCGCCGGTTGAGGCCCATGTCGAGTTACTGGCAAAATATACGGACGCCGACATACATAACCTGATGGCGTATCTGCAGACGCTGAAATAGGAGACACATTCGATGAAAAACTTCCGAAGCTTCAGTTTTGCTTTTGCCACGCTGACAAGCTCTGTGCTCGCTCAGGGCGTAAACCCGGATCTGCTATTGAAGCCGACGAGCGATACCTGGCCGGGATATCACGGCGACTACTCCGGACAGCGGCACAGTAAGTTGACGCAGATCACGCCCGCCAATGTCGGGCAGTTAGGTCTGGCGTGGGCTTATCAGACGGGGCAAATTCAGCAGATCAAATGTTCGCCGCTGCTGGTGGATGGCGTCCTTTACATCACCGTCCCCGACAACGTGTATGCGGTGGACGCGCGCTCGGGGCACCAACTCTGGCATTACACTTACCCGGCTAACAAGGGCTTCCACATCGGGTCGCGCGGCGTCTCGATGTATAAAGACTGGCTCTATTTCATGACGCCGGATGCGCATCTGATCTGCCTGAATGCTAGTGACGGCACGGTGCGGTGGAATATTATCGTCGCCGATTCGCAAAAGGGTTACTGGACCACGATGTCGCCGCTGGTGGTGAGCAACCACGTGATCGTCGGGGTGTCGGGCGACTTCGATAATCTCAGCGGCTTCCTGAAATCGATCGATCCGGAAACGGGCAAGACGCAGTGGCGGTGGGACAGCACGCCGCCGGTGGGCACGCCGAATGCGACGTCGGGCGGAATGACGTGGATGACGGGCACGTACGATCCGGCGCTGAACCTGATCTATTGGGGCACGGGAAATCCGACGCCGGTGTTGACGGCAAAGAACCGGCCCGGCGACGACCTTTATACGTGCAGCATTGTGGCGCTCAATCCCGATACCGGGAAGCTGGCGTGGTCATTCCAGCCATCGCCGCACGATACGCACGATTGGGACGCGGTGGAGACGCCGGTGCTGGTGGATGCGGCTTTCCACGGCAAGCCGCGCAAGATGCTGATGCAGACATCACGCAACGGCTACTTCTTCGTGCTCGACCGGACCACGGGGCAGAGCCTGCTGACCACGACTTTCGGGCCGACGAACTGGGCGCTCGGAATCGATCAGAAGGGGCGGCCGATTCCGAATCCGGAGAAAGAGCCGGCTCCGGATGGGCGGTTGATCGCGCCGGATGAAGGCGGGATGACGAACTACCGGTCGCCGAGTTTCGATGCGAAGACCGGGCTGTTCATTGTGGATGCGCATCCGAGTTACGGAATCTATTTCGCCAAGCCGGCGGATGGCACATTTGGTTGGGCGGGCGCCGATTATGGGGTGTGGGGCAAGGCTGTGCTGGATGCGATCGATTACCAGACGGGGAAGATTCGATGGAGTCATGAGCTGGGTGCGAATGGCTCGGGCGCGGGAGTTCTGACGACGGATTCCGGGCTGATCTTCACGGGGGACGCGACGGGCAATGTGCTGGCGCTGCGGACGAGCGATGGCAAAACGCTGTGGCATGCCGGGGCGGGCGGGCAGATGCAGAGTTCGCCGATCAGCTATGAGCTGGATGGGCGGCAGTATGTGGTGACCAGCGCCGGGGGAGTG
>JBBROU010000137.1:0-12129 GCA_038229055.1 Bryobacterales bacterium
TAGCCACATTTTGGCCTCGATTTCGCCAATGGCATCTGCGACGGAGCGCGAATTAGACCGCTGTTAATGTAAAGTTTTAGATTCCACATGGCGCTCTCCGCCTGCAAGCACCGCCCCGTCCGCGCCTACGTTGGCTGCGCCTGCACGTGTCTGCTCTTATTACTGTCTGTTCCGGCCTTCTCCCAAAAAGCCGAAATCGAAGCCGGCATCGCCGCATTTAATTCAGGCAAATTTCCGGACGCTGCGCAGCATTTCCAGCGTGCTGTTGCGTCGAATCCGCAATCTGTTTCCGCCCGGCTGTACCTGGGCAGCGCGAATTACGCCCAGTTTATTCCTGGCCTGGAGACTCCCGAAAATCAGCGCTTCGCTTCCTCTGCGGCCGAGAGTTTCAACAAGATCCTTACCATGGAACCGAACAATGAGCAGGCAATCGGTTCTCTTGTGTCCTTGTATTACAACCAGAAACGCTGGGACGATGCGCTCGATATGAATCGGAAGCTTCTCGATGTCGATCCCGACACTAAGGAAGCCTGGTACACCATCGGTGTTATCGCCTTCATCCGATTCATGCCGGCCGATCGGCAGGCGCGCGTCCAATCGAAGATGCGCCCCGAAGATCCCGGCCCGATACGCGATTCCGTGCTCCGCCGGGAGGTCAAAATGAAATACATGCCGATGCTCGACGAAGGTATTTCGGCGCTGAAGCGCGCTCTCGAGATCGAACCGGAGTATGACGACGCCATGGCCTACATGAATCTTCTTCTCCGCTACCGCGCAGATCTTCTCAACACCTCCTCCGAATACGTTGAACAAGTCCAACTAGCCGATCAATGGGTCCAGAAGGCGCTATTTATTAAACAAAAGAAAGCCGCCCGCAACTAATTCACGGAAAATCAGTTTTGCATTAGAGATGCAACGCAGGAATTTTCTAAGACTGACCGCCTCGGCCGCCGTTTTGGCCGGAGCCATCCATAAACTCGATGCCCCCCCGGTCCTCGCCCGGTATGTCGATCCCATGCCCATTCTTCCGGTTCGCGCCGCGTCCAGCGCGTACACCGTTACCATGACCCAGTTCACCTAGAAGCTGCACCGCGATTTGCCCCTGACCACGTTCTGGGGCTATAGCGGCCAATACCCCGGACCCACGTTCGTCAACAACAGCAATCAGGCCATTACCGTAAAATGGCAGAGTTCTCTACTGGCGACCCACCTTTTTCCGATCGATCACACCCTCAATGGCGCCTGCACCGATGTTCCCGACGTCCGTAATGTTGTACTGTCCACGGCGCTTCCACGTTGCCCGATTCCGACGGTTACCCGGACGCTTGGTTCACCGCCGGGTACAGGCAGACCGGCATGGATTTTACGCAGCAGGTTTATACCTATCCCAACTCTCAACCGGCCGCCATGCTCTGGCACCGCGCGCTTTTACTACCTCGCCATGAGCACCGGACTGAAATTCGCTCAGATCGGCACCGATCAGGGATTCACGAGAATTCCCACCTCTCAGAAATTCCTGCTGCTCGCGCCCGGCGAACGCACCGACGTCATCGTCGATTTTTCGACCTCTCCTGGCCAGACCATCACGCTCAAGAATGGCGCTCAGGCTCCCTTTCCTGTCGGTGCCAAAGACATGCCGGAGATCATGCAGTTCCAAGTTGCCAGCCAGATTTCGGGGCCGCCCGACACCAGTTTCGATCCCGGCGTCCATTCCGGGTGCGCGTGCAAAGGTCAACTCCGCCGATCCGTGATCACCCGTTGCATCCGGCTCGACGAGCTAATGCAAGGCGGTAATATGATCGCCCAGCTCGAGCTCTTGCACTTTTCCGATCCGGTCACGATTCAGCCCAAAGCCGGAACCGTCGAGATCTGGCGCCTGATCAACACGTCGTCCAACGCCCATCCATTTCACGCTCATCTGGCCTACTTCAATGTGCTGGACCGGCAGCCGTTTGACGTGAACCAGTATCTCGGCACCGGGCAATTAGTATTTACCGGCCCGGCCGTGGCGCCCACAACGGCCGAAAACAATTCGCCGAAAAATACAGCGATTGCCGCAGCCGGTATGGTGACGCGGATTGCTCTGAAGTTCGACTTGCCGGGCAACGCTTCGCCCGCTCCGGGCCAGTCCCTTCGATACGTGTATCATTGCCACATTCTCGCGCGTGAAGATAACGAGATGATGCGCCCGTACAATCTGCGCATCTGAACGCAAAAAGGCCGGGCAAATCGTGTGGGCGATCTGCCCGGCCCTTCGTCTTGTGTGGATCTTCGCTAATTAGACTTCGTACGATCCGCCGCCGCCGGACGTGCGCGTGCGGGGTCGATCGTTGTAGTCAAGATCCGCTGTCTCATTCAGGTCCGAGACTTCCCGGCGCGTCTCCGTGGTCGCGGTCGCCGGTCGGTCTTGCACATACTCGGAGCCTGAGGTCCGGTCCTCGTAGCGCGTTCCCGCCGCTGCGCCGGTTTCGCTTCGATGCATCGGCTTGTCGCTCTTGCCGAAATCCGCCCCAGCTTCGCCCGCAGACGAAATGTCTTCCGCGCCGGTTCGCTTCAGAATATCTTCTGCGCGCTTCACCCAGTCATGACTGTCGCAGTGAACCGAAAGCAGAATTCCGCCGTTCTTCACGCGGCCTTCATAGCGCTTAGCCTCATATTCTGGAATGCCCATTCCGACCAGTGCGCCGACCACGCCGCCAACCGCTCCAACAGCGCCGGCACCCGCCAGCATACCCATGATCGGACCTGCCGCGATGAGCGGGCCCACACCCGGGATCGCCAGCGCACCGATTCCCGCGAGCCACCCCAAAACGCCGCCGACGACCGCGCCCGAGGTCGCGCCGGCTACCGAACCTTCCGGAGCCTTGGTGTTTTTCTCGTGCGCGAAGTCTTTGCTTCCCGCGTTATCCGGGAACAAAGCGGAAATGTCCGTGTTCCGGAAATTGGCTTGCCGGAGCGCGTCCACCGCCTCTTCCGCTCGCGCGCGCGTTGGGTAAATTCCAAATACCGATGTATTTTTACCTGCCATGATGTTTCTCCTTTGATTGGGACTGAATATGTTTAGACTGAAGACTGCAGCTAACTAGCCTTCTTCTTGGTTTTCGCCGGTGCTACGGATAGGTTGTCGGTAATCCTGGCCGCTCCGGCGACTTCGGCGGCCTTGGAAACCACTGTTTGTTTCTCGTCTTCGGAACGAACCGGTCCCTTCAGTATTACCGCCCCGTTCACGGTGACAATTTTCACGTTGTGTGCGTAGAGCGAGAGAGACTTATCCGCAATTAATGCCTTGCGTATTTGTTGTGTAGTCACTCGATCCGGCCGATTTTCTTTTTGCTGATCGGATGTCACCGCGGTCTTCGAGCGGTCGCGCTTGTTCACCTTGGTGTTATCGGGTTTCGCAGGCTCTGTCGCCGCATCTTGAGCCTTGGCCAAGAACGTCTGGCCGCCGACGGCGAGCATCCCTCCAGCGAGTAGCGCGTGTGTAAAATACCTTCCCATTTTCTTCATAACCACTCCACCCATGAGTGAAGCAATGAGAGTGCCAAAGATGGGTATTTTTTAATATGAGTGAACGATTCGGCTCATCGCCGCGAGTGTGTCGTGGAATACCTTCCGATGGTCCGAATTCGCCGATACCTGAACGATTTCAATCGCTCCGCCCCCAGCAGGCCGCCAACGCCGGAACATGCGTTCCGAGACGTACCCAGAAAAGACAGAAACCAGGGGTACGCCGAGTGCCGCTGCGGCGTGTTGGCCAGCCGAGTCATAACCCACGTAAAACTTGCTCGTGGCAATCAGTGCTGCAAATCCGGAGAAGGACCCTTCCCAGAGCCGTACACGGTCGCCGATACCGCTTGCGACGATCGCCGCGTCCACCCGCCTCGCCTCTTCCCCGCCGGCGCCCTTGTCGATACAGACTACCGGGAACTGCGTCCCGACTTGCCGCAGTAGCTGCGCTTCGAACGTGCCGCTGACCCGCTTGACCGCGTTCTCCCCGACTCCCAGGCTTACCGTCGCGAAAGGTTTCGGAATATCGCCGGCACCGGCGTTCACGGGCGCAATTCGCGCTTCCGCCTCAACTTCGAACGTCTCCCGCAGCCAAAGTTTCGTCAGCGCCGAAAGGTCGTCCGATCCATTGCCGCCGTAACCCCGGCTTTCGAAGAAGAAGTAATTCGCTTCATCGCAGACCGGCAGCAGTCCAAGTTGAGTCAGCCGCGAGTCCGGGTCGATCACGATTGCATTTGGTGAACTCAATCGGTCCCCCACTTCGACACCCGCAGCGAGCTTCTGGGGCAGGGAAGCCGCCCTCGGGTACTCCATCCGCAAGTGCCCGATCTCCGGATCTCCCGCAAACAACTCGGCGGACTTCGCGCTCCCGACAAGACTCACCCGCGCCTTAGGGAAGCGCTTCCGCGCCGCATCCAGCACCATGCTTGTCACTTTGATATCCGCGCCCAGCGTGACGCGCGAAAGCACGAAGACTTCGTCCGGGTCCGCCCGGCACACACGCGCGCGCCTCACCCGCTGATAGCGTGCCAGCAACTCCGCGGCATTCGCGCCCGGCATCGCGCGCTCCATCATCTGTGTGAACAAATCCGCGTATACATCACACAACCTGGGCTCGAATAAGTCGGCCAGGCGTTCCACCACAACGCGAAAGAATGCGTCCGAACAGCCAGCTTCCAAGATCTTATCGAGCAGCCGCGTGGGCCATCGCGAGCCCGCCAGGCAGTGCTGTAGGAGTTCGACCGCGAGCTCGTTACACGAAGTACTTGCCAATCAGCAGGTCCAGCTTCTTGCGTGTAGTCTCAGGCACCAGACTGTGGTCCGTCATGATGGCGTGCGCCAAAGCCGCGCCGCATTTGCACGTGCGCTGCGCGGGCATCGCTCCGACCGCCGCCGCGATTACCGCGCAGGCATTTTCGGCATTCATCTTCAAGTTCGCCACAATGTCGCTCACCGTCACCGAATCATGCTCCTCGTGCCAGCAGTCGTAGTCCGTCACCATCGCAATCGTCACGTAACAGATTTCCGCCTCGCGTGCCAGCTTCGCTTCCGTCAGATTCGTCATGCCGATCACGTCCATGCCCCATAACCGGTAAAGATTCGATTCCGCGCGCGTCGAGAACGCCGGGCCCTCCATGCACAGGTACGTGCCGCCGCGCTTCACCCGCACGCCAACGCTGTGGCACGCCGCTTGCACCACCTCCGACATCTGCCCGCATATCGGATCGGCAAATCCGATATGCGCCACAATCCCTTCTCCGAAGAATGTCGAGACACGCCCGCGCGTTCGATCCACAAACTGATCGGGCACCACGAAGTCGAGTGGCTTGTGCTCTTCCTTCAGCGATCCAACCGCGCTCAGCGACACGATGCGCTCCACGCCCAGCGACTTCATCGCGTAGATATTCGCGCGGAAGTTCAACTCCGAAGGCAAGATCCGATGTCCGCGCCCGTGCCGCGCGAGAAAAGCTACGTCCTTGCCCGCCAGCTTTCCGACGATGAATTTGTCCGACGGGCACCCGAACGGCGTATCGATATCGACTTCCTCGTGCGCCTGAAATCCGGGCATCGCGTACAGTCCGCTTCCCCCGATGATGCCGATCTTTGCCTGCAAATCAACCGCTCCTTTCAGCTTTGAATCAACTCCAATAGTACGCCGCCGGCGCTTGCCGGATGCACGAACACATAGAGGTGCCCGCCGGCGCCGCGCCGCGGTTCATTCATCAGCCGCGCCCCGCCCGCTTGAAGTCGCGCCACCGTTTCGGTCAGGTTCGAAACTTTCATCGCCACGTGGTGCATCCCCGGTCCGTGCTTCTCTAGAAACTTCCCGATCACCGAATCCGCCTGCAGCGGTTCCAGCAGCTCGATGCGCGGTCCGCCCGCCGGCAGCATCGCCACGTTCACCTGCTCCGCCGCAACCGTCTCGCGCATGGATACCGCCATTCCGAGTTGATCGCTATAGAATGCCAGTGCTTCGTCGAGTGACCGCACCGCGATTCCGAGGTGATCGATCTCGAACTCAACTCGCGTCGCCCGCGGCTCCCGCTTTCGTTGCTGTATCGCGAGCAGAAGGTCCGCAACTCCGGCACCCTCGAGCGCCATCGTCTGCACAATTTCCGGCATGGCCCGCGCACCGTGCCCGAGGCTCAGCATCGCTTGAATTTCACGCTCGGTCTGCTCCACTCCCGGCCGGTCCGCCTTGTTGATTGCGAAGATATCGGCGATCTCCATCACGCCCGCTTTGATGGCCTGCACATCGTCACCCATCCCCGGCACCAGCACCACTACCGTCACATCCGCCAAGCCCGCGACCGCAATCTCATCCTGACCCACGCCGACAGTCTCGATCACTACAAAATCAAAGTTCGCCGCGCGCAGCAACTTCGCCAAATTCTCCGTAGCTTGCGCGAGCCCGCCTCCAGAGCCCCGCGTCGCCATCGATCGAATGAAGATCCCCGAGTCCGCATGATGCTGCTGCATCCGAATCCGGTCGCCCAGGATCGCCCCCCCAGTTACCCGGCTTGTGGGATCCACCGCGATAATCCCGACCGTCTTACCTTGTTTTCGAATTTCCCGCGCCAGCGCATCCACCAGCGTGCTCTTGCCGGCGCCCGGCGGCCCCGTAATGCCAACAATCAAGCCCGCGCCCGGTTCTGCCGCAATCGCATCAAGCAACGGCGCCGCCTCTGCCGTGTGGTTTTCCAGAGCCGACGCCGCGCGTGCCAAGGCACGTGGATTCCTCTCGAACATCAGTCCTTCAACAACTGGCGTGCGATCACCAGCCGCTGAATCTCGCTGGTCCCCTCGCCAATAGTGCAGAGCTTGACGTCACGATAAAACTTCTCCACCGGATAGTCCTTGATGAATCCGTAGCCGCCGTGAATCTGCACCGCCTCGTCGGCGATCCGCACTGCCGCTTCTGACGAGAACAGCTTGGCCATCGCGGATTCACGCGTCACGCGCTTGCCATTGTCGAGCATTGATGCCGCCCGGTACGTCAACAGCCGCGACGCGTCGATCGCCGTCGCCATATCCACCAGCTTGTGCTGAATCGCCTGGAACTCGGAGATGGGCCTTCCGAATTGCTTCCGCAGCTTCGAATATTTCAACGCCGCGTCGTAAGCGCCTTGCGCCATCCCGATCGACAGCGCCGCGATGGAGACGCGCCCACCGTCCAGAATGCGCAAACTGTCCACGAAGCCTTCGTTCTGCTTGCCCAGCAACTGCGATTCCGGCAGCCGGCAATTGTCGAAAATCACTTCACCGGTGGTGCTCGCCCGCAGCCCCAGCTTGTTTTCTTTCTTCCCGGCGCGGAAACCCGGCACACCTTTCTCAAAAATAAAAGCCGAGATCCCGTGCTGCGCCGCCGCCCGATCCGTCACCGCCATGCCCACGCAAACATCCGCGTAGTGCGCGTTCGTCGTGAATGTCTTTGCGCCGTTCAGCACCCAGTTCGCGCCGTCGTGAACCGCCGTGGATCGCGTGCCCGCCGCGTCCGACCCAGCCTCCGGCTCGGTTAACGACCAGCACCCGATCCATTCACCCGACGCCAGCTTGGGCAGATATTTTTTCTTCTGCTCGTCGGTTCCGGCTTTGAAAATATGGTTGCTGCATAGCGACGTGTGCGCCGCAACAATGATTCCGACCGAGCCATCGACGCGCGATAGCTCTTCGATGATGATCGAATATTCGATGTATCCGAGCCCCGCGCCGCCAAGCTCCTCCGGGAAGATCGCCCCCATATAGCCGAGCTTGCCGAGCTGCTTCACTACTTCCATCGGGAAGATCTGCGCTTCATCCCACTCCATCACGTGGGGCGCGATTTCCGCCGCCGCAAACTCCCGAACCTCTCGCCGCAGATGCACCTGCTCGGGGGTGTAGTCGAACTCCATTCTTAGTGCCTGCAGCCCCCGCGCGTCAGACGATTTCTTCTTTGGCCGGATCCCATTTCACCGTGCGCCCTTGCCGGTAGCTCTCCACCGCCATTCGGCACGCGATCGATACACGGAATCCGACGTCGACCGGGCAGTTCGTCGCCTTCCCGTTGCGGATGCAATCGAGGAAATTCTGCATGTGAGCTCGCGGGGTCGTCGGCGTCGATCCCACCGTTTCCGCCCCATCCGGACGATTCACCTTCTGCGGCGCATAGCGAATCTGCTGGCTCTTGGAAATGGTCCCGTCGCTGCCCAGCACGTCCTCGCTTGTGCCGAGTTGGTTATTGCCGAAGCCGGAATCCCACGTGAACAATATGTCTTCCGGCTGCTCCAGCGCCACGCTCATGGTGTCGGGAACTTCGCGTCCGTCCTTCCATAGATAGATGCCGCCGACCATGTTCACCGACTTCGGAATCTGCAAACCCATCACCTTGTACCAGAAAGAAACCTGGTGGCACATGTTCTCGTAAACGTTGCCGCCCGAATAATCCCAGAAGAAACGCCAGTTCACATACCGGTTCGCGTCGAACTCATGCTGCGGCGCACCACCGAGGAACGACTTCCAGAGAATGCTCTCCGGCGTCATATCCGGATACACCGGGCGCGCCCACTGCGGCTTGCCGTGCGGTGTGTTGCGGAACATGTGCGCGTGTATGGCGGTGATCTTGCCTAGATTTCCGGATGCCAGAAAATTCGCGGCATCCGTCACCTGCCCCGACGAGCACGACTGATGCCCGATCTGCACTGTGCGTTTCCCCGCTTTCTGGTATGCCGTGCGCATTTTCTTCGCGTGGTCCACGGTGAACGCCATGGTCTTTTCCTGGTAGACGTGCTTACCGGCATCGAGCGCCGCGATGAAGTGCTCCGCGTGCAGGTGCTGGGGCGTTGCAATCAGTACCGCGTCGATAGATTTCTCGTCGAGAAGATCCTGATAATTCAGATAGGTTTTGGCCCCGGGCGCGACCTTCAGCGCGCTCTCCAGCCGCTTCGTATAGATATCCGCGAACGCGACAAAATCCGTGCCGGGACACTCCATCGCCTCTCGAACAATCTGCATCCCGCGGTCGCCCGCTCCGATAATTCCAAGCCGCAGCCGCTCGTTGGCGCCGAGAACGCGCGATCCGGTAGCCAGCGTGCCCGCCAGCCCAGTCGCCACTTTGCCCAGAAAATTACGTCGCGAATGCATATTCACTCGTATCGTATCATTCAGTGCGCGGGAGCGCCTTGACTGTTCTCCGTAAAGCACCACCGCACCAGCGTTTCCGGAAGTCTGTTCGCATTGGCCCGCAGCAGGTCATCCACTGCGAGCTTTTGAAATACGAAGCCAATCGTACCGTCGCTCATCACGGTGGCTTGAAGATAGCCGTAGACATCCGTCATCGCCTTCGCACTCGTGTCCACACCCGCCGGCAGCCGGTAGCGAACCGCGCCCGCCGTGCCGACGATGAAGCCTTTCAGCACTTGACCCTTCCAGTAATCCGTTGCGTACACGTCCTCCATAAAAAAATGCGAATGGCTCGCGAGCACATAGACGTTCTTGTGCGCCGCGTCCTGTGCGTGCCAGAGCGTGTGGTAGACATCGCGGCCGCTCTTCTCGCCCTGCGCCCAATCGCTCATACTGTGGCTGCTGCCGATGCTGCCCGGCAACGCCGCATGCATCCCAACCACAATGGTTTTGATATCGGGAGAGCCTTCCGCGCGCGCAACCACGCCCTTGAACCACTTCAACTGCGCATCGTCAAACTGCTCCGGCGAAGCATTGTCGAGCGTAACGAAATCGATGCCGCGATCGACCCAGTGATAGTAAGTGCGCAGACGGTGGTCGCGCGAGTCGTCCTGCAGACGTTGACCCCTCAACACCGGCGTATCCAGCCAGTCGGCGAATTGCGCAACGTAGCCGTCACGCGTAGCCGGTATCACGGTTTCATGGTTACCCATCGCCAGGAAAACCGGCATCGCGCCGAAGGGATCGATCTGGTGCTCAATGAAGTCGGGCCAGGCGCGCGCCTGATATTGGCTGATGTTCCAATGCGCCCCCGCGAGGTCCTCGTCGAATGTATACAGCGCGCGAAAGTCGCCGAGATGCCAGTAAAACGCCGCCCCGCTACCGGCCACGCCCGTAGCGATGGCCGGCATCACGACGTCCCCGCAGTTGCGGGAATCTCCAGACAAAGCGAATTTCCAAACAGGAGTCGCCGTTTGCGCCAGCAGCGCCCCGGAGTAAGCGAGAGCAATGCAAATCAGTCGTCTCATCAGGATTGAGTTTACGGGAATTAATTCGCCCGGCGCACAATCGCCGGAGAGAACCTGCTAGCATCTTTAAAGATGCGTATTCGATGCGGAGAGCAAAATGGTCAATCTTAGCCAGGACATCCAACCTCTTACTACGTTCAAACGGAACACGAGCGACCTCTTGAACCAGATGAAAAAGACGCGCAGGCCGGTCGTTCTCACAGTCAACGGCAAAGCCGAACTCGTTGTTCAAGACGCCAAGAGTTACCAGGAAATTTTAGACCGGTTGGACAGTCTCGAAACGCTGGAAGCGCTGCGGGTGGGAATCGAAGCCGCTAATCAAGGGCGGGTGAAGCCGGCGCGTCTTGCGTTAGCTCAGCTTCAAGATAAACTTGGCATTTCACGTTGATATCACGGCACCGGCGCTGTCCGATGCCGAAGATTACGTGTGGTTTATCCGAGAGGTGAAGATCGAGCCCGAAGCGGCCGACCGCTGGTTTCACGGCCTCGTGCAGGCGATATATTCTCTTGAAGAACTTCCGGAACGGTGCCCTCTGATTTCGGAGCAACACGGGTACTCATCCGAGATCCGGCATCTCCTTTTCTTTTCCCACCGCATCATATTTTGGGGTTGATCGGACCGCGAATCGTGTCGTCGTATACCGGATTCACCACGGATCGCGCCAGCTACCCGCGCTCATACCGGCTCAGTCTTAGGCGCCAGAAAGTAATGAATCGCCGGCATCAATCCCGCTCGATGGACTCATCACCACACCACGCAGATCGGGTTTTTGAGGTCATGAGCTGGCAAAATCGGCTACACTGAACCGTGCCGATGAAGAGTCCGCGGCTAAAATTGGCCTAAAATAACGTGTTCTTATGCACATAGGTTTCAAGCGGATTCTCGGGGCTATAGGCGTTGCGCTGGCGTTGGCTTTTATCGCATTGTTCGCGCATCGCGCTCAGGTCAACCGCACCAGCTCTACAGGCACGGATGAGCTGCACAGTGCACCAGTCCTGATACCAGGCATCCAGGAACCCGCAGAGATGCGAGTAGATCCGATTCCAGTCGTCGTTCTCAGTCCTCCCGAGCGCATGCTGGGCGACGCGATGCAACGAGTCGGTAATAAAGGCGGCCCTGCCGCCCTGCTACCAGCGCTCGACCGCATCATAGCTAAGTATCCCGATTACTCGGACGGATACGTGATGCGGCTTGGCGCGTTCTGCGATAGCAGCGACCGAGTGGCTATTCTGTCTAACATCAACAACGCACTCAGATATGTCAGCAACTCTCGGACTGGGAAGAATTCAATAGGCTCGCTGCTTTCCGTGCGAGCAAAGATTGAGCACACCAACGGCGATGATCCCGCTGCCATGGAAGACCTGAACAAGGCGATCCAAGCCAACATTGCCGACGCCACCCAGTTCGTTAACAGCGGCACCATTGCTCCAGAGAAAAATGCCTCGGCGTGTACCTGGACTCAACCAGAGATGGACGCGCTCGTACAGCGCTTCCCGAACGACTATCGGGCATATCTGCTTCGAGGACTGTACTACGGTTTTTTCACGCAGTGGGATCTGGATTCATTAGAACCAGCGATTGAAAATCTTCGTAAAGCGGGCGAGATGAATGTCAGTTCGGCGCTACCGCCCTTCTTCAGTGCCCATGTTCGCGAAAGAGCTTTCTCCATTAAGCGGTTGGGCATGTCCGATGCGCAGCGCCAAGACCTCCAGCATGTTCTGCTTACCGACTTGACCGCGGCCCTCGCGCTTGACCCCAATCTTTTGCCGTCGCTGACCGATCGTGCGCAAGTATAGAGGGTGTCCCAGCCGTAGTTGAAGGTTGAACGGCGGATAAATTCATATTACGCCACTTTCTCGGACGTGGAGGAGTGTGTTTCCCTTCCGAGAATGACGGCCAGCGTCCAGAAATCCCGATGGCCGATGACCTTCCGGA
>JBBROU010000138.1:0-11965 GCA_038229055.1 Bryobacterales bacterium
ACCGAGCACCTTTAGGAGTCACCCCCGGCCTTGCGACCGTTGAGACTAGCACACCAGCACTTCTTGAGCAGACCCCCTAATTTTTGAGCATTGGATCAAAAATTAAGAGCCGTCATCTGCCTTGCAGAAACGCCCCTTCGTCTATTCTAGCGCGAAAGGCTGCGAAGGTTCCAAGATTTAACGTGAACCGGAACCGGCGATGAAAATAGTTCCTCTTCCGCCGATCAAAAATCGAAAGTTTGTGGAAGATCCGCATCGCGCCGCCGCGATCGAGCGTGACAGGGCGGCTGTCACACTGCTCAACGGCGAGCCGGTCGAAGTCGAAATCACCATCACCGTAAATTTCACACTCGCGCCGTAGTCCTTGCTGAAACGCGCTCCATTCAGTAGAGTCTATGGAAGGATAGGCCAGCCTTTCTGTCCCCCTTGCTGCGGATTGGAGTGAAATTCAAAGTTGAAACTAGCCTTCGTCGACTACCTCATCCTAGCCTTGTACTTTGGTTTTGTAATCGCGATTGGCTGGCGATTGCGCAAGACCTCCGAATCCGGAAATGACTTTCTCACAGGCGGGCGCTCGGTTCCCGTTTGGATCACCAGCCTCGCTTTCCTAGCCGCGAACCTCGGCGCTCAGGAAGTGATCGGCATGGCCGCCTCCGGCGCGAAGTACGGCATCATGACGGCGCATTTCTACTGGATCGGCGCGGTGCCGGCCATGCTGTTCGTCGGTGTGTTTATGATGCCGTTCTACTACGGCAGCAAGGCTCGCTCCGTGCCGGAATACCTGCGGCTCCGGTTCGACGAAAAAACGCGGGGGCTGAACGCCATCACGTTCGCGGTGATGACGCTATTCTCGTCCGGGATCTCAATGTACGCGCTCGGCCTTTTGTTCCGGTTGATTCTGGGCTGGAGTTTCACGGCGTCGGTGCTGCTCTCCGCTTCCATCGTCCTCGCGTATACCTACCTCGGCGGTTTGAAGAGCGCCATCTACAACGAAGTGCTGCAATTCTTTCTCATCGTGATGGGTTTCTCGCCGCTCGCCATGCTCGCGCTCTGGAAAGCCGGTGGCTGGTCGGGCATGTCGCAGCGGTTGCCGGAAGTGATGACGCACACCTGGAAGCACGTCGGCAATTCGGCGGATAATCCCATGGGCGTTGAAATCTTCGGCTTGGTCGCGGGCCTCGGCTTCGTGCTCTCATTCGGATACTGGTGTACGGACTTCCTGGTGATTCAGCGCGCCATGGCGGCCGATTCCATGTCCGCCGCGCGCCGCACGCCCCTGATGGCGGCCTTCCCGAAGATGATCATGCCGTTCATCGTGATCCTTCCGGGAATCGCGGCCCTCGCGCTCACCAGCATGCATACCGGCTACTCGCTCCCGTTGAAGGGCAATGGCTACGATTACGATCAGGCGCTCACCACGTTGATGGCGCAGTTCTATCCATCGGGACTGCTGGGCGTGGGCCTCACCGCGTTGATGGCTTCATTCATGTCCGGAATGGCCGGCAACGTTACCGCGTTCAACACTGTTTTCACTTACGACATTTATCAGAGCTACATTCGGCCAGGCGCTCCGGACCATCACTACTTGAACGTCGGTCGTTTCGCCACGGTCGCCGGCACTCTGGCATCCGTCGGCACGGCCTATCTGGCGGCACAGTTCAACAACATCATGGATTTTCTGCAGCTCGTCTTCGGCGTGGTGAACGCTCCTCTGTTCGCGACATTCCTGCTCGGAATGTTCTGGAAACGCACCACCGGCCACGGCGCCTTCGTTGGACTCTGCACTGGGACAACTGTCGCGGGCTTGGTGCTGGCGTGCACACAAGCCGAAGGCAAAGGCGGATGGATCACGATACTGCACACGTTCCCCTCGAGCATGGCGCAGAATTTCTGGATTGCGATTTTCGCCTGGACCTCGTGCTTTCTCGTCACCATTCTGGTGAGTCTGGCCACGCGCCCGCGCCCTGATGCGCAGCTCGAAGGCTTGGTATACGGCTTGACCAAGATGCCGTCGGATGCCGGGGTAGTATGGTACAAACGGCCTGGTCCCCTGGCCGTCGTGGTGATTATCGCGCTCGTGTTTTTGAACGTCGTGTTCCGATAGGAGAAGGTGATCGACATGGATTTGCGAGTACCTTCCGGACTTTTCTTTGCCGCCACAGGGCTGATCCTCATGGGTGTGGGACTGTTCGTGCCGGGCGCCGTCGCGCCCATGACCGACATCAATATCAACTTATACGTGGGCCTTGCGATGCTGGCCTTTGGCGGAATTCTGCTGCTGCTCGCACGCCGGTCTCTCCGGTTATGAGCCGAAAATTCCGCGCTCCGGGCCGCGTCAATCTGATCGGCGAGCATACCGATTACAATCTGGGCTTTGTCTTGCCCATTGCGCTCGATATGGCCTGTGTGATTACGCGGACGGAATCCAGCGACGGTAAGCTTACTCTGCATGCTCTCGATCGCGGCGAGACCGCTGTTTTCGCTTTGTCCGAACTCGGCACTCTGAAGCCGGCGAAGCGTTGGACGGACTATCCCGTCGGCGTTGCGCAGCAACTTCTGAGCCGCGGATTTCTCATCGATTCGATGAAGCTCGAGATTCACAGCACGGTGCCGGAGGGTTCCGGGCTGAGCTCATCGGCGGCGCTCGAAGTATCGAGCGCGCTCGCAATGCTGGGGGATCAGAAGGTCGATCCGCTCGAACTCGCCAAGCTCTGTCAGCGTGCAGAGGTGGATTTTGTGGGAACGCCGGTCGGCATCATGGATCAGTACATCTCCGTGTTCGGCAAAGCCACCGCGGGACTGCGGATCGATTGCCGCAGCCTCGAATACCAGCTTGTGGAACTGCCCAGGGATGTTGCGATCATCGCGGTAAATTCCATGGTGAAACATGAGTTGGCGAGTTCCGCATATCGGGATCGCGTCGAAGAATGCGCCGCCGCCGTCGACGCCATTCAGCGGCAATTTCCGGAAGTGAAAAGCCTTCGCGACGCCACGCCGGAGCATCTGGAGAAAGTGAAGATGCCGAGCGTAATCCTGCGCCGCGCGCGACACGTCGTTAGCGAGGATGCGCGCGTGCTCCTGTTTGTGAACGCCGCCGCTCGGAAAGATTTAGCGCGCATGGGGGAGCTGTTCGTGGAGTCGCACGTCAGCATGCAGCACGACTACGAAATCAGTTGCCCGGAGATCGACTTCTTAGTCGATGCCGCGGTTGGCATCGAAGGCGTCTACGGAGCCCGTATGACGGGCGGCGGTTTCGGGGGCTGCACGGTAAACCTGGTGCGTCCCGATGCGGTTCATCAATTCGAGAAAAAAATCGTCGCTGCCTACGAAGAACGTTTCCAAGTAACTCCGAAGGTGTTCAATTGCGTGCCGTCGGAGGGAGCGCGGGAAATCTAAGGGGCCGCTGGAAAACGGGCGAAGCATTCGAGCGGCCGTATGAGCAGTACAGCGCGAATGATCACGAAGACGGCATCCCACCATCCCTTTGGCATTGCGGCGGCTCTCAGCCTTGGCTGCGCTCTCAACAGTTGTGTTCACTACAGTCCGCGTATTCTGGCCCCTGCGGTATCAGACCGGGCGTATCGACAGAGGAGCCTCAATGACCTCGGGCTTGCGGCCTTCGTCCACACAGTGCGTCCCGGCGCGATATGGCAGACGCAAACCATGGATCTGGCAGACGCAAGCCTTGTAGCCGCCTATTTTAATCCGTCACTCGAAATCGCACGTTCCCAACTCCGCACCGCGGAAGCGGGAATCGTGACAGCGGGCGGTCGGCCGAACCCCGAATTAGCCGCTGGGGGCGGGTATGAAACCTCTCCCGAAGCGCCAGTCATTCTCCGATTTCAATTGAGCCTCATCATCGAGACGGCCCGAAAACGGAGCTACCGTAT
Organism: Bryobacterales bacterium; assembly: GCA_038229055.1. GTDB lineage: Bacteria > Acidobacteriota > Terriglobia > Bryobacterales > Bryobacteraceae > JANYJA01. The sequence goes on from JBBROU010000138.1 coordinate 3,891, forward strand.
TTTGGAAGCGACAAAGCTGGCCGATGCCGCACGCATCGGGCTCAATGAAGCAAGCTGGCGCGTCTACAGTCAACTTCGGGATGCGTGGATGGATCACCTCGCATCGCTGGATTCGGAGGAGGCGTTTCGGCGCAAGTCGCAGAATCGGGCAGAGGCTGCTTCACTGATTCAAGCTCGCTTTTCGGCAGGCGAGGTTTCGCGACCTCAATGGGATGCAGAGCGGATTCAAGCCAGCCGCGCCATGGTTGCCTTGCGCGCGGCGGAAGGGCAAGTGATCGATACGCGTATCCGCTTGGCATCGGCTATGGGGTTGCCGGCAGCGGCACTTGCTCATTTAGAAATGGTCAAAGAAAGCGATTCACCCCCTTCCCTCGAAGCGCTCTCCATCCCGCAAGTCCAGCGGGCCGGCCTTTTGAACCGCCTCGACGTTCAGCGCAGTCTGCTCGAATACGCGGCGGCGGAAGCTCGAATGCAACTCGAGGTTGCACGGCAATATCCAGATATCCAATTGAACCCCGGATACGATTTCGACGAGGGACACCACAAATTCACTTTTGGTCCGACGTTTCCAGTGCCGGTATGGAACCGTAACCGCGGTGCCATTGCGGATGCGGACGCGAGACGACGGGAAGCGGAGGCGCGCTTCCTTGCCCTGCAGTCACAGGTGGTCGGTGAGCTGGAGCGATCGGCGGCCGGTTATGCGACCGCGCTTGCGCAATTTCAAGAAGCCGATCGGAGGTGGAGCGTGTTTCAGCAGTCCCGCGAGCAGGCGATGTTGCGGGCGGTGAAAGTTGGCGAAGAAGATCGGCTCGCTCTGAACGCCATTCGATTGGAGAGCGTCGACGCCTTTCAGGGGCGGGTCGAGGCGCTTGCGAAAACCCGCGCGGCGTTTTCGGCGCTCGAAAATGCGGTTCAGGCGCCATTGGGTAAAGTGCCTTGGATTGCGCCCGGCGCGTCTCACCTGCCGCAAAGGGAGCATCAATGAACAAGGCCGCTAAATGGACGATTATCACCGGAGCGCTATTGGTGCTGATCGGAGGCCTGGCTCTATCCGTTCGTGCTTACCAAACCGACAACGATGAGAAGCCCGCGACATCGAACAAATCTCACGACAAGAAATCAGAGGGCGTGAAACTCGACCGTGAGACGCAGATTCGCATCGGTATCGAGGTGCAGACTCTGAAACAGGTTATTGGCCGGCGCGAAATCACCGTTTACGGAGCGCTGGAGGCGGACCCGTCAGAATCGTTCGCGCTGCGGGCGCCGCTGGCCGGAGTTCTGAAGAGCAACGGCAACTGGCCGGAAATCGGCTCAAGTCTAGCCGCGGGCAAAAGGGTCGGAGAGATTCTTCCGCGGCTGCTGCCGCTAGAGCGGCTTACGCTTGCCGAACACCTTGCCTCGATACGCGCCGATCTTACGGCCGCCAAGGCTTCGGCCGTAGCCACGGGGGAAGAAGCCAAACGCCTCCGGCTGCTGAACGCGGATAACAAGAATGTCTCTGATAAAGCGCTCCAGGAAGCGGAAGCGAACGCCGCGGCGGCCGAAGCCCGCGTGCGGTCGGCGGAGACCTCGCAGCAACTGATTACTAGCTCGTTGCAGCCGCACTCGAGCCTGGGCGCCGTGCCGTTGGAAATAAGCAAGGGTGGCCAGGTGCTTGAAGTTGCGGCTCAGCCGGACGAGGCCGTGGAGGCGGGGCAAATGCTCCTGCGCGTCAGCCGTTTCAACCGACTGCTGGCCAGATTGTATGTGCCGCCCGGCCAGGAAGTCGACGCGTCCGTGTCCCGTGCTATCGTGACGCCAACCGGCTTTGAAACGAACGGTATTCCCGCTGAGCGCGTGGCCCTGGCCGGTACCCTCGACCCGAGATTTCAGGGTCAGACGGTGCTGTTCCGGCTTTTGCCCTCCCGCATTCCTTTGAGACCCGGACAGGCGGTCTCAGCCCGGCTGCCGGCCCCGGGTTCAAGCGAAGCCGGCGTTCTGATTCCCGCTCGGGCGGTAATTCGCTTTCAGGGACAGACATGGGTCTATTTGCAGGACGGACCGGGTGTCTTCGTCCGGCGGATGATCGCGCTTGACCGGCCGTCATCCGGTGGCTGGATGGTCACATCCGGGGTGAAAGCAGGGCAGCAGGTGGTTGTATCCGGAGCCCAGATTCTGCTTTCCGAAGAGATGAAGTCGCAGCTCGAGTCGGACGAACAGTAAATGCTCCAGGCTCTTGTATCCTTTTCCATCCGCTTCCGCGGCGTGGTGATCGCGCTGGCGTGCCTCGTCCTCGGGTATGGCGTTTACATAACGGTGCACTCGAAGTACGACGTGTACCCGGAGTTCGCGCCGCCGCGCGTGGTGATTCAAACCGAAGCGCCCGGGCTTGCGCCGGAACAGGTGGAACAACTAGTCACGCGGCCTGTCGAGAACGCGGTAAACGGGGTGCCGGGACTCGACACGCTGCGTTCGCAATCGGTTCAGGGCCTTTCCGTCATCGCCATTAACTTTCAAGACAAGGTGGACGTGTACCGCGCACGCCAGATGGTGAGTGAACGCATTACCGAGGCTGCCGCGCGGCTTCCTATGGGCGTGCAACCCCCGAACATGGCGCCGCTAACCGGCTCCACAAGCCTGATGTTGATTGCAGGCCTGACGTCGAAACACAGGACACAGATGGAGTTGCGAACCTTTGCCGACTGGGTGCTTCGACCAAGGCTGCTCGGCGTGCCGGGTGTAGCGCGAGTGACCGTGTTCGGCGGGGAGACGCGAGAGTACCAAATTCAGGTGCTTCCCGCGAAGCTGGCGCAATACGGACTAGCGATTGACGAAGTGCTGGCAGCGGCCAAAAACGCAACAGGGTTACGCGGCGCGGGATTTGTCGAAACGGCCAACCAGCGTGTCATCCTGCAGTCCCTCGGTCAGTCGCTAACCTCTGCGGAAATCGGGAATGCGATGGTACGAGGACAAAGAGGCGCCGCAGTGAGGTTGCGTGACGTGGCGCGGGTTTTAGAAGCCGCGGCACCTGCAATCGGCGGAGCTTCGGTGAATGCCAGGCCCGGCGTGATCATTGAAATTTCCAGTCAGTACAGAGAAAATACCGTCGAAGTCACGCGCGTCGTCGAGAAAGAACTGGCGGCGCTGCAACCAGCCATCAAAGCGGCGGACATCCATATCAATCCCGCCATGTTTCGCCCCGCGGATTTCATCACGACCGCGGTCAACAATCTCAGCACATCGCTGCTGCTCGGCGGGGTCCTGGTGGCAATTGTCCTCTTCCTGTTCCTGTTCAATCTGCGGATTGCCTTCATCTCACTGACCGCTATTCCGATTTCGCTTCTCGTGGCGATCATCATCCTCTATTACTTGGGGGAGAGCCTAAACACGCTGACCCTCGGCGGATTGGCGATCGCTATCGGGGAAGTAGTGGATGACGCCATTATCGATGTCGAGAATATTCACCGGCGCTTGCAACAGAATCGAGACAAGCTGAATCCGCGGTCGGTGTTTCGGATCATTCGGGCGGCATCGCTTGAGGTGCGGTCGGCCGTGGTCTATGCGACCTTCGTGGTGGCCGTCGTTTTTATCCCGGTGCTTGCGCTTTCCGGCGTGCAGGGCCGGCTCTTCCGTCCTCTGGGGCTTACTTATGTGATCGCGATTCTTTCATCCCTTGTCGTCGCCCTCACAGTCACGCCCGCACTCTGCGTGCTGCTGCTGCCGCAGAAAGTTCGCTCCGAAGTGGAGCCGCGCTCGATCACATGGCTGAAAGCGCAATATTTGCGGCTGGTAGGCTTTAGCATCGAAAGGCGAGGCTTGCTGGTCGCGAGCGCGGTGCTGCTGTGTCTGGCGGCCGCAACCACCCTGCCGTTTTTCGGCGGAGGTTTTCTGCCGGATCTGCATGAAGGGCACTTCATTGCACATGCTGTGTCGTTGCCGGGCACTTCCCTCGGCGAAACTGAGCGCGTGGGCCGCGGAATCAGCGCCGCCCTCTTGAGAGACTCGCAGGTCGCTTCGGTCGCGCAACAGATCGGCAGGGCGGAGTTGGCGGATGACACAAACGGGGTCAACTACAGCGAGTTTCATGTCAAGTTAAAGCCGGATTCGAAAAGCGATGCCGAGGACCGCATTCGTACGACGCTCGCGACCTTCCCCGGATTTTCCTACTCGATGAAGCCGTTCCTCTCAGAGCGCATGGAAGAGGTGCTTTCCGGTTCAACAGGCCAGGTAGTTATCAAGGTCTTCGGCAACGATCTCGACACTCTGGACCAGAAAGCTCGCGAGGTGGCGGCCGTCCTAGGGACCGTAAAGGGCGCGGCGGATGTGCAGGTCGCATCGCCCCCCGGCGTGCCGCAGATAGCCATCCAGTTGAAATCGGAGCGGCTCGCGCAATTCGGTTTTCAGCCGGTGCCCGTTCTGGATGCTATACAGACGGCTTACCAGGGAACTACGGTAGCTCAGGTTTATGAAGGAAATCGCATTATCGACGTGACGGTGATTTTAGAACCGGCCGCGCGCAACGATCCCGGCGAAATCGGCTCCCTGATGCTGCAGAACGGCGATGGCGTGCGGGTAAAGCTTGATGCCCTTGCCGACATATTTCTCACTAACGGGAGATCCATGATTGCCCATGACGGAGCCAGCCGGCTCCAGAGTGTCACCTGTAACGTGCGTGGACGCGATCTGACATCATTCGTACGCTCGGCAGAGCAGACGGTTACGCAGAAAGTAAAGTATCCCCCGGGTGTCTATGTGGTTTTTGGCGGCACCGCTGAGGCGCGAGCGACCACGCAGCGCGAAATCCTGCTATATTCCACAATCGCGATCGCCGGTATTGTGCTGCTGCTCTTCATGGTGTTTGGCAACATGCGCAATCTGGCTCTCACGCTGGTGAATTTGCCTTTTGCGCTCGTCGGAGGCGTGCTTGCCGCGTTCATTACCGGCGGCTATTTGACTGTCGGATCTCTGGTCGGATTCATTACGCTTTTTGGAATTACGACTCGCAATTCGATCATGATGATTTCGCATTTTGAGCACTTGGTGGTGAAGGAAGGCATGGTCTGGGGACGGGATGCGGCTTTCAGGGGCGCAGCCGAGAGATTGGTGCCGATTCTGATGACGGCCATCGTCACGGCGCTAGGGCTTCTTCCACTGGCGATCGGCGGCGGAGCTCCCGGTCGCGAGATCGAAGGTCCCATGGCGACCGTGATCCTTGGGGGCCTTGTGACATCGACCGCTCTGAACCTTCTACTGCTGCCCACGCTGGCGCTGCGGTACGGGCGATTTGAGCGCGATCCGCTCGCCTAATTCACCACTTCCTTGCCGGGCGGGTGCCTCCGCTTTTTGATTTCTGGGGGTAGCGGAGTTTTTGTCAGTATCCACTGCGCTAAAGAATAATCAGACATTGCCAATCTGAGTCGGAGGTGGCCGCGACATTAGCCTTTCCGCAATTTGCACCGGAGTCTCAAATATCAGCAGCACGCTTTCCGGGATGAGGTGCGCGAGGTCCTGGAAGGCAATGATCGAGGCGTACGAGAGAGGATCGTGCTGGCTGGCGGTGTTTACTTCGCTCACATGGAAGAAAAATCGCAGCGCGCCGGCTTCGGTCGATGCTGTCCCTGTGGGAAGTAGATCCGCCGCGACCAAAGCTCTTCGAGATGTTCGGAACGTAGGCGCGCGTCTCAGTAGGTTATGTTTTCTTCCATGCGGTGCTGAACCCGAGGGACCGGTAGGCCTGGAAGGGGTTTTGGCTGTTCACGCCGAAGTGGTTGCACACGTCAGGGAGTTTTCGGTTCTGACGCTTTTTGCTTGGCGCGCTAACTTCGACTGTGACGACGCAACGCTCCGCCGTCTTGGCTAAGGCGTACGCTATGAGAAATGGGTCCTTCCCGATCTCGATGAGCTCGTCGTCCGTCAGGTCTGGGGCGTACCCTTCGGTGACTACCTTATTGACGAGTGACGGTTCGACGTTCTCTTTGGGGCGGAGGACATCCTTGTGGGCGGTCATCCAGTCCAGGACTTCGACGGGAAGTTTGATGTGTCCGTTCGTTGCTTGGTGGTCGATCCACGCCCAGAACTCAGGGACCCCGTCCAGTGGGTAGTACGTGTTGCTGGCGGTGATGAGAACATTTGCGTCGAAGAGGTGCAACACCTCGTTAGCGCGCTCCTGGCAATGAGAGGAGTGGTTCTACGCTACGCGCCTTCACCCCAAGGACGGTGCTCGCTTTGGTGTACGTGATCGTTCCTTCATCCAGCGAGCGGCGAACGAGCCCTAGGAGTCCCTGGCCCACGCGGTGTCGGCGGACGATGTAGTAGTTAGGTCCGCCTTCGGCTTCCCTGTTCTTTTCTGCGTCGCGCTGCTTGCTCTGCAAGTACTCATCTTTGAAGCGTTGGTCGAGTGCTGCCCACGTAGTCTTGTCGATCATGCCGGTTCGGTACAGCTTATAGGCGACCATTGCTCTGCTCACGCAGCGCGCTTGCGCGAATGGTCCGATCTGTTCCGCGATAGTCGCGACGCTCAGTTTCAGAAAGGGCGCGAATTGTCGTACCTCGCTCGTGGGGAGGAGGAATTCTCCTGCGACATCGTTGCAGTATCGCTCAATCTTATTCTCGCTGTCCGTCCCGCTGATGCCGGTTTGTCCCAGCCAGAGGTGCGCGAGTTCGTGCAATACGGTAAACGACCATGCCGCTTTGGCATCCTGGTCGTTGATCACGATCAATGGCGCGATATTGTCGGAGAGAGCAAACCCACGGAATACTTCTACGGGGATGTTCGTGTGATAGCTGCCGAGGTTCCCCAGGAGGAGGACGAAGACGCCGCTGGCCTCGATCGTCTCCCGGAGGTACGTGAATGCTTTATCAGGGGTCTTGGTGGCGCGATATTGTGTCAGGCTGCAGTTGAATCGTTCGGCCATCCGCGCCGCAAGTTCGGGAGCGGGGAGTTCCATCGTTGCCGAGTTGACGAACTCTAGCGGTTCGGCCTTATTGTCTTCGAGCATCGACCGGATGAGCCCCTGGCGTGCCTTAATGTCCCGAACGAGGGCGTCGAGCTCAGGGTTGAACTTCTGATGGCCGGGCAGAGTGCGGAAGTCCTGTCCGCGATCTCCCGTCTTGGGTGGTTCTGCCAGGTAGAAGGCCACGAGCGGTCGACGGTACTTCTTAGCCATCTTCAGCAGGACGGAGCGTGTTGGTTCGTCCTCGCCAAGTTCCATGGCCTCAAGGCGTTGCGCGCCGCTCCGTCCGTGAGCCTCAGTGAGGAGGAGCGCACGTGCGGCATCATCGAGCGACAGCCCTGCGGTCTCTCGTGCCCACGTTAGGATTTTTGGCTGTATCGCGCTCATACCCAGGCCTCTAGTTCTATTAGACCGTAGCCCCTTCCCCGAGATTATAGCCGCTGGCCCGCTCCCTCGTGAGGATACGCACAGCAGGTAGTGGAATTGCTCATCCTGCCACCGCGATCGGGACTCGCGATCGTACCGATTAACTCTTCGGACCAAACGGGAATTGGGGCGTATTACCGCGCTTCTCGGAATTGCCGCGAAATGTGGGCGCTTATGGGAAGTATGGAGGTTATTACTGGGAAGTCCTCTAGTGCTGTATCGGAAACGCTCCGGCAGATAAGCGTTCGGGGGCGCAGAATGGCGAGTGCCGGAGCGTTTTTGATACAGCACTAGGACCTCATCGGGAGTAATCTCCTCGAACGCCGTTTCTGGACAGCTAGCCTAATTCCTGGTTGATCGGGCTCTGGCTTGTACGAGTGGCCGACCATCCGCTCGGGCGGTTCAAGATGGCCCGGCGCATCATAACGGCCGCATGACGCATCATCAGTGCAGGTAGGCGAAGCGAACTTGATGATGAGTCTTTTTGCATTGGTCTGGGCGCGCCGTCGGTCCTCCCACTGCGGCAGTAACCTTTTCGGACTTCCGCGACGGCAGGCGGCTGCGCTATGGTGTTTTACCACTCGCGTCCCAATTAGCCCTTTGACCGTACCGCCGACGCTGAAAACGCTGGACATAGCTCGACACTGATCTTGGACATGCGGTGACGCGCACTGGCGGCGCCGTAGTAAGTGGTTCGCTGATTTTGTGGCTGCTGTC
>JBBROU010000139.1:0-11795 GCA_038229055.1 Bryobacterales bacterium
ATCCGACGCGCTGAATCTGCGCGACACCGCCAAGGGCTTGGTAGGTTTCGGCCGGTTGAGTGTCCCCGAGAATCAGCCCGAGTTGCTGCGGCTGTGGGACGGCTTCGAAGTGCAGCAGACCCAGAAGCAAGTGACCATCACGGCGAAAATTTCACAGGACCTGATCGACAAGCTCGTCCAGTCGCTATCCACGGCATCGAGTCCCCACTCGCATCTCCAATCACAATAATCGAAGTTACGGACGGGGCTCGCCGCCCTTGCGCCGCACTTCAATGCTGAGCCGCTTGATCTTCTGATTTAGCGTCGAGAGCGGGACATGCAAGCTGTCCGCGGCATCCGTCTGGCTCCAATTGGCTTGTTCCAGGCGCTCGACAATCGTGCGGCGCTCGAAGTCGGCCACAATCTCATAAAGCGAAGCATCGGCCGGCAGAGGCCCATCGGGCCGGCGCACGCGCACACCCGTGGCTTGCAGCAGGTGCTCCGGGAAGACATCAACCGGGATGGATGTTTCCGTTGCCAGCACCACCGCGCGCTCGATCACGTTCTCCAGTTCGCGCACATTGCCGGGCCAGTTGTGCTCCATCAAGGCCTGGATGGCTTCCGGTTGGAAACGAAGCACGGATCGATTCCAGGCATCAAGGAACTTCTCGTTTTCGCGGCAATACTTGGTGAAGAAAAATTCCACCAGCGCCGGAATGTCTTCTTTGCGATCGCGCAGCGGCGGCAGCGCAATGTTGATCACGTTCAACCGGTAGTAGAGGTCCTCGCGGAAGCGGCCCTCATCTACCGCCTTGCGCAAATCCGCGTTAGTCGCAGCGAGAATGCGGACATCCACCTTGATGGTTTCGTTCGAGCCCAGCGGCGTGAACTCTTTTTCCTGAATGACGCGCAGAAGCTTGGCTTGCGTCTCCGGGCTGACCGTCCCGATCTCATCGAAGAAAATGGTGCCGTGATTGGCAACTTCGAATGAGCCCTTCTTGTTCTGGCTGGCGCTGGTGAACGCGCCCTTCACGTGGCCGAATAACGCGGATTCCAGCAGTTCGGAGGGAAGTGAACCGCTGTTCACCGCGACGAACGCAAAGTCGGCTCGCGGCGAGCTGGTGTGAATGGCCTTGGCGATCAATTCTTTGCCCGTGCCCGTTTCGCCGGTGATCAGAATGGTGGACCGGCTGGAGGCGACCTGCTCCACTAGATCAAGCAGGCGCAGCATCCGCTCGCTCTTGCCGATGATGTTCGGGAAACTGTAACGCTGTTTCAGCGCGCGCTTTAAATAGGTGTTCTCGGACTGAAGCCGCTGCGCCCCGATCATGCGCCCGATCTCGATCAAAAGCTTTTCGTTGTCCCAGGGCTTCGGAAAATAATCGTTGGCCCCAAGCTTGACGGCTTTCACCGCGGCTTCCACCGAACCGTAAGCGGTGATCATGAAGACCGGGGTGTCGCGATCGCGCTCGCGAATTCCGGTGAGCACTTCCATGCCGGATTTGTCGGGCATCATCAGATCCAGCAGCACCAGATCGTAAATGCCGGCGGCCAGCTTGCGCTCGCCCTCGGTCCCGTTGTGCGCCAAATCGACCGTATAGCCCTCCAGGCTCAGCAGGGTTTCGAGGCTCTCGCGAATCTCAGCTTCGTCGTCGATTACCAGGATTCGCGCCTTGGATGCGGCGACTTTTTCTTGAGACAAGGCTAATAACTCAGGCATGAACAGGTTTGCGAGGAACGGCGGGGACACCGGGTCGCACGACGGGAAGTTCCAGCCGGAAACGCGAACCGCCGCCCACGCGCGACGTCACCTCAATGGTACCGCCATGCTCATGAATGATGCCGTAAGAAACCGAAAGCCCCAGGCCCGTGCCCTTGCGCGCCGCCTTGGTGGTGAAAAATGGATCGTAGATTCGGTGCAGATTTTCGGGCGAAATGCCGTGTCCCGTATCGCTGACATCCACGCGCACCGCCGCCTCGTCGCTCGATGTCGATACTTCCAGGCTGCCGCCCGGCTCCATGGCATCGCGCGCATTCAGGAACAGGTTCAGGAACACCTGCTGCATCTTGCCGGAATTACCGGTGATGGATGCCAGGGTGGACTGCAGATTCAGCTTGATCTGAATCCCGGCGGAGTTGAACTGGTGCTCCAAAAGCGACGCGGTTTCCTGGACCACCCGATTCAGATTGACTTCGGCGAGCTCGATGCTGGAAGTGCGCGAGAAGTTCAACAACGAGTTCACGATCTCGCTGGCGCGGAATGTCTGCTTGGCGATTTTGTCGAGCATGCGTGACTTCTGCTCGTCATCGGCCACCTGTTTGGATAGCATCTGCGCGTAAGTCGAGATCACCGCCAGCGGCGTGTTCACTTCGTGCGCTACGCCCGCGGCCAGCAGGCCGATGCTGCTCAGCTTGTCCGCCTGGACCAAACGGCGCTCCAGTTCCGACCGGTCGGTGATGTCGTCGAAGATCACCAGCCGGCCGATGTGCTCCAGATTGCGCGAGAACAGCGGAGCGATGGCGATATTGACCGTGGCCTCAGGCCGCCCTGGCTTACCGTTGGTGCTGGGGGCTCCATTCGCGGCAGCGTACGCGGCATGGTGCAACGCGGCTGGACGAAACACGAATTTGTCGATGTGATGAATGCCCTTTTCTTCGCGCGTGTGCTCCAGGCGTTCATTCAAGTCCTGGGGGAACAAGGTCGAAAGCTTCTGCCCCACGGCCTGCTCGCGCGAGATGCCGCTGAGCTGCTCCATCCGCGTATTCCAGCTTTCGACACGGTCTTCCAGATCCGCCGCCAGGATTCCCACGCTGATGGATTCCACGATATTCTCGCTGAATTCCTTCAGGCGCTCGTACTCTTCCACTTTGCGTTCGAGCGAGCGATATAGATTGGCGTTCTCGATGGCGATGCCGACATATCCCGAGAGCGTGAGCAGAAGCTCCAAATCGTCGCTCGATAGGAAGTCGCCGGATTCGGTGCGGCTAACGCCGATGAAGGCAATCGTCCGGCCGCGCACGGTGCAAGGCAGATAGTACGTCAAATCGAGGCTGGCCAACGTCTGACGGACCGATACGGCCCAACTCTGCGCAATGGCGTCGAGGCGGTAGCGCGTGCGCTCGAAAAACAGGTAAGGCGTCGTCCGCTCCCAGTTCAAAAAGCTCAGGTCCAGTTGATCCGGCGGCAGCGCCGGACTTCCGCTGCTCCAGCGCGAGTTGGATCCGACCGACTTGCGCAGCCGGTAGCCTGGATGCGGCTCCTCACCGGTTCCATCGGCCAGGAAAAACCCGACTTGGCGGATGGAGAGCGTCTGCATCAGGCGATCCGCCACCGAGGAGAGCATCTTGTCCAGATCGGTTTCGGAATTGAGCTCGCGCGCGAATTCGATCAGCGTGCGGCGATAGTCGTATCGATCCCGGTAGAAGTGCTTGTCGAGCCGCTCCTGAATCCAGTTGCGGAGTGGTTGGAACAGAAATGCGGCCACCAGCATCACGATCACGATGCCGGTGTTGCTTAAATCTTTAAAGCTCTTCTGGACGAGGCTGCCGAGCGAGAAGACGATGCCGTAGAAGCCGCCCAGCACACACAGCGTGGCTAGCGTATACGCGTAACCGCGGCGGAAGATGACGTCCACATCCATCAGGCGGTATCGCACCACCGCGTAGGAGAGCGTGAGCGGAATCAGCGGAAGGCCCGCTACGCCCAGCCGCATATAGGGCGCCGGCATCACGCCAAGAATGTACGGAATGGCGTAGAGCGCGGCAAACGGGATCAGCGCGCAAATGGTGCCATTGCGCAGCCACTTGAGCTGCTGGCGCACGACGGGGTCTTCCGCGTGACGGTAGCCCACCGCCAGAGCGGCGATGCTCAAGCTGTAAAGGATGACCAGAAGCAGCATCCATAGCCGGTCCAGATTCCACCGCAATTGAACCAGCGGCATCGCGAAATGGACGATTCCGGCGGTGATTCCGATGAAAATCAGATTAAAAATTACGCCCGGGAGATACAGGAGCGGCGCATGCCAGCGCGGCCGGAACCACTTGGGTGCTTCGGGGAAGGTCAGGCAGAAATGCAGGAACAGCGTGGGCGCCAGCCACCAGGCCACCACGTTGCCCCAGTAGATCACTTTGTCGAAGGTGTTCAGCTTCCCGGTGTAATGGAAACAGAAAAACACGAACGAAGTCAGGCAAAAAACGAAAAAATGCCGCGCTTTGGGAGCGCTGCCACGCCGGAAATAAACAAATAACCCAATCAAAAGATAGGCCGCGCCAACAAAATACTGGTACGAAATGACGGCCCCGCGCGGCGCCTCGTCCACGATGATCGGCACCTTGAACTCGACGCCATCGCGGCTAACCAGGTACGTCGCCTTATTCCAGACGCCGATCCCGCCGAGATATTGAGCCACATCCAGCGATCGCCCGACCGGATTGTTGCTGATGCGGAGCAGGCGGTCATGCACCCGTAGGCCGGCCTTGGCCGCGGCGCTCTCGGGAGCAATCGCGTAAGCCTCCACGCGGTTTGCGGCACTCTTCCCGGAACCGTCGCCCGAATCCATCCATGTCACGCCGTCATCGGCCAGGCGAAAGCGATGCAACTGCTGAAAATTGAGAATCGCAGCCACGATCGCGGCGAGAGTAATCACCGTGAGAAGGGCAGTCGAAAGCTGGAATCTCAGTTCCTGGAGCATACTCTGGGAAGGAGTTGCGTTTTAAAGGTACAACGAATTAGTGTTCTAGGTAGCACGTTGGCTGCCAGCTTTTTCGCCGAATTTCACCTTAGAATACCTTATTTTCAGTTACTTACAGTAATCTCTCACCCCGGAACTTCTAGAATCGGGAGATCACACTATGGTGAAGTGTATTCGTCAAATTAGACCGGGGTAGCGAGCCTGCATCCATTTTACAAAACCGTCCGGCACTGCCATGGTCGAAAGACGCCCCTGTTTAACCAGTGCCCAATCGGAAAACAGGCCGCTGTCTTTGATCTCTTGCAGGGTGGTCGGGGGCTCCAGCTTGCGCAGGAATTCAAAGTCGACCACGGCGAGTTTGGGGTTGTCAGGTTCGTCGCGCGGCGGCGATGCGACGCTGGCCAAACCGACAATTCCCGGTTGAGTTTTGCCCCGGGAAACCGCGCTGTGATATATAAAGATCCGGTCTCCCGGTGCCATGGCGCGAACGGCCCGGATTGCCTGGGCATTCGAGATTCCGTCCCACACTGTCAGATGTTCAGCCGCAAACTGGTCGATAGAGTACGTGTCGGGATCGGTTTTTGCTAGGAAGTAGGACATTTGAGCGCTCCGGGGCGGCATTGCCGCACCCCACTCTGCTTGATACCATAAGTAGCGGACTGGATTGGCCCTAATCTAACGGGCTTCCGCCACGGTTACTCGGGAGACCGGTTCACTCTTAAAAACAGACATGTTGAAATTGCTAACTATTTTAACGGGAACCGCATGGCTGCTGGCCAGCGCCGCGCCCACCGCTACCGCGGCTCAGAAGTTCACGTTGAATTTTGCGGAAGACGAGCCTGCAGCCAAGCCGGTCAAAGAAAAGAAAAAGAAAAAAAAGGACGACGCCGACCTCCCGCCCGCGACGAAGACGCCCACTTCCGGCGCCATCGATCAGGCTACATATGTAATCGGGCCCGAAGATGTCCTTAAGATCAGCGTGTGGCATGAAAACGACATTTCGGGAACATTCGATGTGCGTCCAGACGGGATGATCTCCATGCAACTGGTGAACGAGATCAAGGCCGCCGGCTTGACGCCTACCCAACTCGCGGCCGACATCACCGGACGCCTCACAAAATTCATCAATCACCCGGAAGTGAACGTTCAGATCCTGAAAGTCAACAGCCGAAAATATATCATCAACGGCGAAGTGAACCACTCGGGCGCATTTGCCCTCACCACCCCGATCACCTTTCTCGAAGCCCTGTCGAATGCGGGTGGCTTTCGCGATTTCGCCAATACCAAAAAGATCTACTTGCTCCGTGGTACAAAAAAAATCACCTTCAACTATAAGGAAGTGAGCAAGGGTAAACACATGGAACAGAACATTCTGGTGGAGAATGGAGACCAGATCTTCGTTCCGTAGTTATCGAACGAACCATCGAACGAACCGAAGGATTTGACTCATGACGCCTAATCAAGGTTACGTCGGCATCTCCAGGCGCGCTCTGGATCTTGAAGACTATGTCGATATCATGCGCCGCCACATCGGATGGATTGTGGGCCCGCTGTTCGCCGGATTGGTGATCTCCTGCGTGATCGCGTTCGTCCTGCCCAACACCTATGTTTCGCAGGCTGCCATGCGAATTACGCCGGCCCAGGTGCCCGAGAGCATCGCGCCGTCCATCTTGAACCAGCAGATGTCGGACCGCATCAACCAGATGCAGCAGGACATCCTGAGCCGCACCAGCCTTTCGCAGATCATTCAGGATCCGCGCCTCGATCTTTATAAGAGTGAGCGCGACCGCCAGCCGCTGGAAGACGTGATCGAGAAGATGCGCACCAAGGACATCGCCATCCGCATTATGAGCATCGCGGGGCAGGGGAACCGGCCCGCGTCGGCGTTTTCGATTTCGTTCGCCTACCCGGACGCACACAAGGCCCAGGCCGTGGTGCAGGTGCTGCTCTCCAAGTTCACCGAATCGAACGTGAATGTGCAGACCAGCCAGGGAACCATCACACGCGATTATTTGAAAGACGAGCTGGATCAGGCCAAATCGGCGCTGGACAAGACCGACCGCGACCTAACCGAATTCCGCATGCGCAACCAGGGACGGCTGCCGGAGGAATCGCAGATCAACGTACAAGCGCTCACGGCTTTGCAAAGCCAGCGCAGCTCCATCGACGAATCCCTGAACCGCAATACGCAAGAGAAGCTGATGCTCGAGAGTTCGCTTCAGACGCTTCAGACTCAATATGACGCCGTCGCCAATTCCGCCCCGACCATGGAAGACATGGGCACAGCGGCGAAGAACGACCGGCTTGCGCAACTGAACCGCACCATCTCCGACACCGAGGCGCGGCTTACGGGGCTGCGCGAGATCTACACCGAAACCTATCCCGACATTCGCAACTTCAAGGCGCAGCTTACCGTTCTGAAAAACGAGCGGGACCGATTGCAGAAGCAGGAAGAAGACAATGCTTCGAAACCCAAAGCGCCGAGCAAACGGATTCTGAACCCGGCCATGACGAAATCGTTGGCCGATCTGCGGGCCAACATCGAGGCTACCAAGGCTTCGATCCGTGCGCATGACATCGATCGCCAGGAGCGGTTGCGCCAGATCGAGGGGACGAACCGGCAAATTCAGATGTATCAATCCCGGCTCGAAGGCGGTCCCGCGAACCAGCAGAAGTATGTGGAGATGATGCATCAGCACGAGATGGCTGAACAGCGATATCAGGACTTGCAGAAGAAGCAAGGTGTGGCCGACAGCACCAAAAACATCATCGTGCGTAAGGCCGGTGAGAATTTGGAAGTGCTCGATCCGGCTTCCCTGCCGGAGTCGCCGACCGCGCCCAACCGCTGGCTGATCACCGGTATCGGCGTGGGTGTGGGCCTGTTGACGGGAGTCTTCCTCGCCGGTGTTCGCGAGATGAAAGACGGGTCGCTGAAGAATTTGAAAGACGTTCGCGCTTACACCAATCTACCTGTCCTCAGCAGCATTCCGTTGCTCGAAAACGATCTTCTGGTCCAGAGAAAACGAAGAATTGTTTACCTCGGGTGGTCGGCGGCCGTAATCTTGGGCGTGCTGGCGATGAGCGGGTCGATCTACTATCATTTCGTCCGGGTATAGGAAAGATTCGGACATAGGAAGACTGAGACATGAGCCGAGTACACGACGCGCTACGCAGAGCTGAACAACTGGGAGAACCCACCCCGGAAGCGCCCGGCGGTTTCGAGCCCCGTCCTGGTAGCGGTGTCGACAGCAATGGCGTTGATAGCGTAAATGGTACGGCGGCGGCGACCTACGCCTCGACGCACAAGAACAGCGTCAATCTGCTGCCCGATGTCGATCTGAGCACTCTGCTTTCGCGTATCCAATCGATCCCGTTCGCGCTTGCGCCCGAAACGCATCTGATCGGCATGGATAACCCGCACGATACCCCCGGCGAAGAATTCAGAACGTTGCGCACGCGCCTGAATCACCTCCAGACGCAGCAGGTGCTGCAGTCGGTGGTGGTGACCAGCGCGTCTCCGGCGGAAGGAAAAACTTTCACGGCCGTGAACTTGGCGCTCGTGCAGGCGCAGCTTGCCGAGAACCCCGTCCTTTTGATGGATCTCGATCTGCGGCGCCCGGTGGTCCACAATCTCTTTGAAGCCGAGCGCAGCCCCGGGTTTTCCGATTATCTCTTGGACGGCGTGCCGCTGGAGCAGGCCATCAAACGCATCGGCGACACCAATCTCTATCTGCTTCCCGCCGGCAGCCCCGTGAAAAATCCGCTCGAGATGCTCAACTTGAAAAAAGTGAAGGCGGTGATCCAAACCCTGCCCCGCCTCTTCAGTTGGCTGATTATCGATACGCCGCCGCTGCTGTTCTCGGCGGATGCCAATCTTCTTTCGACGCTCACCGATGGCACGCTGCTGGTAGTGCGCATCGGCAGCACCACTTACGACAACGTGATCCGCGCAATGCAGTCGCTGTGCGAGAACAACGTGCTCGGCATTGTTGCGAACGGCGCGCGCGCCTCCGAGCTCTACAGCAAGTACACGTATTACTATTCCAAGCACGATTAATTCTCTTCCCGCCATGAACGATCTTCTCGATCGCATTGGGCTCTGCCGCGTCTTCGACCTTGCGCAGCCGTACTTTGTGGGCATGCCCCACCATCCCAGCCATCCGCCCTTCCTGTTCGGCCTCAACAAGAAACATGGCGACATCGTAATGCCCGGCGGAGCCAGTTCCAGCGCGGAGACGTTTACGCTCGGCGGCCACGTGGGCACCCACATCGACGCGCTCTGCCACTTCTCGCACTGCGGCAAATTGCACCAGGGCGGCGAGGCCGGCGCCCTCCAATCCTACGCGTCGGGTATGCAGCGTTTTTCAGTCGACACCGTGGCCCCGATTCTGCGCCGCGGCGTTTTGCTCGACGTCGCCGGCCTCACCGGAAAAGAGATCCTGGACGTCGATTTCGTCATCACTCAAGAGCACTTGGAGCGTGCCGCGGCTTTGCAGAAAGTGGAAATTCGAGCGGGCGATGTGGTTCTGCTGCGCACCGGCTGGGCGCGGCACTGGCGCGATAGCCGCAAGTTCATCTCCGAGGTTCACGGGCCCGGGCCGCGTCTCGAAGCCGCGCAGTGGCTCAGCGCGCGCAGGATCTTCGCCGCCGGTTCCGATACCGTCGCCTTCGAATTCGTTCCCGACCCCGCCATGCCGGTGCACGTGCATCTGCTGGTCGAAAGCGGCATCCACATCGTCGAGTGCTTGAATCTGGAGACGCTTGCGGCCGAACGAATCTATGAATTTCTCTTCATCGCTACACCTCTGAAAATCGAAGGCGGGACAGGTTCGCCGATCCGTCCGATCGCAATTGCCGCATGACCGCTTACAACGCCATCCTCATCGTCTCCTTCGGCGGGCCGGAGAAGCCCGACGACGTCATGCCGTTCCTCGAGAACGTCCTGCGCGGACGCAACGTGCCGCGTGAACGCATGCTGGAAGTCGCCGGGCACTATCTCCACTTCGGCGGAAAAAGCCCCATCAATGACCAGAACCGCGCGCTCATCACCGCCCTCCAAGCCGAACTGGCGCGCTCCGGACCCGCGCTGCCCGTCTACTGGGGCAATCGCAACTGGCATCCATTCCTCGCCGAAACGCTCGACCAGATGCGCCGCGACGGCGCGCACCGCGCCCTGGCCTTCGTGACCTCCGCCTACAGCTCCTATTCCGGATGCCGCCAGTACCGCGAGGACATCGAGCGCGCCCGCCTGCGGATCGGCGATGGCGCTCCCCAAATCGACAAGCTGCGCGTCTTCTACAACCATCCCGGCTTCGTCGGCCCCATGGCCGAGAGTGTTGCCGCTGCCCTCGACAAATTACCCGGCGCGGAAATCCTGTTCACCGCCCACAGCATTCCGCTCTCGATGGCGCAAACGAGCTGCTACGAAGTCCAGGTGCGCGAGGCCGCGCGCCTCGTACTCGTCGCCCTCGGACGCGACACCCCGCCCACGCTCGTCTTCCAGAGCCGCAGCGGCGTTCCCGGACAGCCCTGGCTTGAACCCGACGTCGGCGATTATCTGCGCCAGCACAAGCCCGAAAAGGTCGTCATCGTCCCCATCGGATTCATCTCCGACCACATGGAAGTGCTCTATGATCTCGACACGGAAGCGCGCGAGCTCTCGGGCGAACTCGGTATTCAAATGGTGCGCGCCGCGACCGTCGGCACCCAACCGCGTTTCATCTCGATGATTCGCGAATTGATCGTCGAGCGCCTCGAACCCGGCACCGAACGGCTCGCGCTCGGCCCTCGCGGACCCAATCACGACGTCTGCCCGCTCGATTGCTGCCCCGCGCCTCAGAGATCGCCGACGCGCTCCGGCATATCCGCCAGCACGTAAGCCAGCACCGCCAGCGCCGCCGTGTTCAACCGGAATTCGTGCGGATTGATTTTGTCGAACGTATCGGCTTGCGTGTGGTGCCAATCGAAATAGTGGAGGCCCACCGTGCGCAGTCCAAACCCGGGGACGCCGTCCGCCATGAGCGGGCCGATGTCAGCGCCGCCTTCGCCCGGCTGGATGCTGGCGGCCTCGATTCCCTCGAGCAGTTTCCCGATTTCAACGGCGCGCGCGATGCCCTTTTCGGACTTCAACGAGATATCGAATCCAACCGGCTTCTCCGCGCCTTCATCCATTTCGATCGCGGCCACGT
Source organism: Bryobacterales bacterium (assembly GCA_038229055.1). Classification (GTDB taxonomy): domain Bacteria; phylum Acidobacteriota; class Terriglobia; order Bryobacterales; family Bryobacteraceae; genus JANYJA01. The sequence goes on from JBBROU010000139.1 coordinate 10,859, forward strand.
GGCTCCGAATCTTATCGCCGAGCGCTTTGCGATAGGCGGTGCCGCCGGCCAGCCCGTTCTCTTCGTTCGTCCAGAAAACCACGCGAATCGTGCGCCGCGGGTGCAGCCCAAGCTGCTTCATCAGGGCCACGGCTTCGAGCGCGGCCATGATCCCCGAGCCATCATCCTGCGCGCCTTGACCGACGTCCCAGGAATCGATATGGCCGCCCAGAACCACCACTTCGCTCGCCAGATCGGTGCCCGGAATCTCGCCCATTACGTTGGCCGAAGGCACATCGGCATCCTGATGGGCCTCCATCGTGAGCCGCACGCGCACGGGCACGCCGGACGCATAAAGCCGCGCCAGCGATTCGGCATCTTCAACGGAAACGGCAGCCGCCGGAATTTTGGTGTCAGCCGGTTCATACCGTAGCATTCCAGTGTGCGGACTCCGCAAGCTCAGAGGAGTGACCGAGCGAACCAGCGCCGCGATCGCCCCCAGCTTGGCAGCCCGTGACGCGCCCGATCCTCGATACACAACCGTGTGCCCGTAACCGGTGAACGGCACGTTGTAAAGGACGATCTTGCCCGCAACCTTGTCGCGCCCCAGCGCTTCGAGCTCGTTGAAGCTCGACACCGCGACCACGTCCCCGGTAATGCCTTGTGCCGGCGTCCCGACGCTCCCGCCCAAACCCAGCATCGAAATCGGACGTTCCAGCGGACTGAGCAGAACGGCGGATTCCCGACTGCGCACCCACTTCGGAACCATGACCGGCTGCGTCTGAACATTTTCAAGCCCGGCCTTCTTCATCTCCGCCACGGCCCACGCGATGGCATTGTCGAGCGCGGGCGATCCGCTCAGCCGGTTGCCGATGCGGTCGCAAAGAAATTCGAGCCGCTGAAGCCCGCGGTCATCTTCAAGGGCCGCGCCAATCAGCTTCGCCGCCGCGGGCCGATA
>JBBROU010000140.1:0-11789 GCA_038229055.1 Bryobacterales bacterium
GGATTCCCACTTGGTAGCTCCCACCGCCAGTGCCGCTTCACGCTGGTCGGCGGGGACGGCCAGAAGAACCTCGCGCGAGATGGAGATGATGAATGGCAGAACCATGATCGCCAAAGTCACGCCGGCGGCCAGGAGGCTGAAACCGTAGAACGGTCCCTGAAACGTGGGCAGCCAGCCTAGAACGCCTCGCAGAGCGGGTTCAATCTGCCGCAACAACGGCACCAAAACAAATATTGCCAGCAGTCCAAAGATGACGCTTGGAACGGCGGCCAGGAGTTCGATGAGAAACGTAAGGATATCCGAGATTCGAGGGGGAGCGAGCTCGGAAAGAAATATTGCCGCGCCCACGCCTATCGGCACCGCAATGAGGAGCGCTACCGCCGACGTAACGACGGTGCCATATACAAAGGGAAGCGCACCAAATTGGTTATTGACCGGGTCCCACACTGTGGAGAACAAGAAGGTCCATCCAAAAGCGTGACGGGAAAGGACGGAATGAAGGAATAGCTCGTAACCCAGAAGGCACGTCACGGCCACAACGGCCGCGGCGCAGGAGAGGGTGATGAGAAACGCGGGTTTGTCGCCGCCGTGGAGACCCCAGAAAAACGCGCGGGCTCTCCTGTTGGAGGGCACGACAGGCGACTCAACGGCTGGGGTTGCCATGCGGATTACTGAATCTTCGAGATTGCTTTGATTTCCTTGGCAACCACTTGTTTGGGAAGCGGCGCGTAATTCAGCGCTTCGACGGACGCCTGCCCCTGGGCCAGCATCCAATGCAGAAAGTCAACCATGACCTTTTTCTTTTCAGGGTCGCTGAATTTGTCCGGGATTAAGAGCCACGTAAACGTCGCTATGGGATATGCCGCCTTGCCGGGAGGGTCGGTGATCGAGACGCGGAAATCGTCCGGCATCGATTTAGCGGCAGCCGCCGCCGTCACACTGGCAAGATCCGCTTTCACGAAACTGCCGGAGGAGTTGCGCACACGCCCGTAGGAGATTTTATTTTGTATGGCGTAGATCAATTCAACATAGCCGATGGAGTTCGGAAGCTGCCGGATCTGCCCCGCTACTCCCTCATTCCCCTTGCCTCCGAGTCCGACAGGCCAATTCACAGAAGTTCCGGTGCCCACCTTGGTCTTCCATTCGGGGCTGACCTTCGAAAGATAATCCACCCAAACGTACGTAGTTCCGCTGCCGTCGGAACGATGGACCACGACGATGTCGTTGCCGGGAAGATGAGCGTTTGGATTAGCCTTCACCAGCTCGGGATCGTTCCATTTGGTGATCTTGCCTAAGAAAATCCCGGCCAGCGCGTCGGGCGTGAAGTTCAGATCGGTAGCCACGCCAGCAATGTTGTAAGCGGGCACGTCCGCACCCAGCACCGTCGGGAAATGCAGCACATCCGCGCCCCGCTTCTCCTTGAATTGCTTGATCTGCTCATCATTCATCGGACCGTCGCTGGCCCCGAAATCGACCGTTCCCTCAGTGACTTGGCGGATACCGCCTCCGGAACCGATGGACTGATAGTTGATCTGAGCTTCGGGATGAAGCTTGTGATACTGGTCGAACCATTTCGAGTACATTGGGTACGGGAACGTGGCTCCCGCCGCATTGATCAGCACTTCCGCGGACGCGATGCCCACAGTGGCTAGCACGTGAATCAGAAACGCCGTTCTGGATCTTTTCATCGTCATTTTCATGGTTTCACAGCTCTCTATTACGCTAGGTTGACAATATTGTTACGGTTTGGTTAACGAGTCACTTCAGGCTCGGCGCGGCACCCGGCAAAGTGTACCGTAAGTTGAACATGACTAAGTGCAGATGGGTGTTACTAAGGGTGCCAGCGGCCACCGACCAGGGGTTACGGAAGATGTACGAATACTGACCCATCATGTTGAGCGCGCCGAATTGAGGGCTTTTCCAAAGGGTCTGGTTGAAGCCCACAGTGCCTTCCTGTATGGTGCGATTCTGACTGTTCGCCGAACCGGAATAGCCATAGCCGACGCTTTTCCCGGTGGCGGGGTCGATCGCGACGTTCCGTCCAATATAGACACCGCCGTAGTACCCGTAGAGCAGGAGGTTGTGGATGTTGGTTTCGAAGCCATCCACCGTGGAGGAGGCATGCACCGGAGAAACGGAGCCGTCGCCGCGGACAATCAAATCGGGCGCTTGACCGAAAATGTACCGGCCTCCGCCATCGCTCAGGAAGTTGGTGCTGATCAGACGGAAATTCTTCACCGGTTCGACGATCATATTAAGCGAACCGCCATAGCCCTGGGTGGTGAATCGCGCCTGGGTGAGGGGATTGAATGTGCGGAAGGTTCGCGCCAGGCCTGCGAACTCCAGGTGGAAAGCGCGTCCCTCGGTCAGCTTGGGATCGAAGGCGATCTTGGCGATGATGTCCGGGTTGAACGACGGGGCGCTGATGGTGGTGTTGCCCGCATTCAACTGAGTGGCATAAGGCGTCGCCAGAGCGGAGGGAATGGTGATGACGCCGCCGCCACCGGAGCCGCCGATATACTGCTCGGGACTTTCCAGCGCAACACCCAGGGCGACGGTTGCGGTGGGGTGGTATAGAAATCGGATTCCCGGGCTGCGGCCCCAGGTGAGGCCGGCCTGATAATTCGTGTCGATATCCTGCGAATAGAACAAATCGCTGGGCAAAGCAGACAGCCCCTTGCGGTTGGGTGTCATGAAACTCCACGACTGCCCGGCAAGCATCTCGAATTTCTTGCTGCGAACATCAACCCAGAAAAGGCGAAGACGATTGCTAATGCTGTTGCTGGATACGGTCGCGTTGGTCGGGACGAATCCGAGAAAATCGGACTCCAAGTAGCCGAGGACGAGAGCGTCTTTCACCATGGCATCGACGCGGAGGCCGATGCGCGAGTTCTGCGCGCTGAAGCGCGACTCGCTGAGGCGGCCTGCCGAAACGTTGCGGTACGGAACGCTGCCGAAGTTGGAGCCGGTGCCGCCGCCAGCGTTGGTGCTGCGATTTTCCGTTATAAAGTCCATGAAGCCGATGGGCGTCAGATAGGCGGAACCGATGCGGAAAGATAGCGGCGAGGGTTCCTGGGCGACGGATTCCTTCCGCATTGCCGGAAGGGCGAACGCGGACGGAGTCGCGACGGCAGCAGGCACAGCGCTTGGCAGCATCGGAGTAGTCGTCGCAACTTCACCCAAGCTCGCCGGTTTCGACGGGGCCGCCGCGGCCTTTTCGAGCAGGGCTTGCTGGCGTTCCACCATCTGGCGCAACGCATCCAATTGCTTTCGTTGATCGGACAGCTCCCGCTTGAGCTGCCGGAGTTCCTCGGCATCGACTTTCAGCGGAAGCGCCTGATTATCGGCGGCGAACAGCTTCCCGCTGAAACAACACAAACTTAGGACGAAGATTCCCCAGGCCGCCGGGAAAAATCGGTTAGATGCTTTCAAGTAACTCACCAATGCAAAATTAGCATTGCATTGTGAATAATTGATGACAGCATGGTAACGCTTCATGAAACATAGCTTCGCTAGGCGATGGGGAGAATAACTGTAAACTTTGAGCCCCTTCCCAACTGACTCTCGACCAGAATGCGACCGTTCATACGTTCGATCGCGTGTTTGACGATGGAGAGACCTAGCCCGGTGCCGCCCACTTGACGCGATCTCGCCTTATCCACGCGATAGAACCGTTCGAATATGCGCGGCAGGTCCTCGGAAGGTATACCAATTCCGGTATCGGTAATGACCACTGCCGCCTGGCTGGTTGACAATCGAGTGACTTCAACGTGAACTTCGCCGTCGGGCCGGTTGAACTTTACCGCATTGACCAGCAGGTTCAGCAGAGCCTGTTCCAGGCGCACGCGGTGAGCCCGCACTTCAAGCGCTTCGATATTGCCGCGGACAATGCGAACATTGCGCGCGGCAGCTTCCGCCTCAACGGTCTGGAGCGCGGAATCCACGGCCTCGGGCAGCGAAATGCACTGGGGCTCGCCACGCGCGGCTCCCGATTCCATCTCGGAGAGCACCAGCAAATCCGAAGCGATGCTGGTAAGCCGGACGGCATTGTTCTGAATGATCTCGAGAAACTTGCGATTGTTATGCGGGTCTTCCATGGCGCCTTCCAGCAGCGTTTCCGTATAACCTGCAATCGCAGCGAGCGGGGTGCGCAGCTCATGCGAAACGTTGGCGACAAAATCCTTGCGGATCTGTTCCAAACGTTCCAGATCGGTGATGTCGTGCAAAATGGCGATCGCGCCGGTTCCGGAGGGTGTGGCCAGCGGATTGATTTGCGCTTCAAACGAGCGGTTGCCGGCCGCCGGGCTTTGCAGGTGTTCTTTGACAGGCTCGCCGGTTTGCAGCACGCGGTTCAGCATTCTCAGCAGACCGGAATCGCGTACAAGTTCGAGCAGCGAAACTCGCTCGGGAACGCTGGCGCGTATATCGAAGGCGCGCTGAAAGGCGGGGTTGCAGAAAATGACGTGTAGTTGGTGATCCACCGCGAGGACGCCCTCGGCCATGCTGGATATGATGGCTTCGCGGCGCGCCGATTCCAGATTGAGGCGTTCAATCAGCTCACGGATCTGGGCCGCCATGCGCTGCATCGAACGGCCGAGGCTGCCCAGTTCATCGGAAGAATCGATTACTGGATCACGGGCCGCGCCGGCGCTCAGAAATGTTTCAGCGAAGCGTTTGAGTTGCACGATACGCCGGTTAAGCCAACGCGAAAGCAGGAACGCGATCAACAAAGCGAGAATGGCCGCCGCAAGTGACGTCGCGAGAATACGAAGACGAACCGCGTTAGCCGCAACGTGAGAATCTTCCAGCGTGGAAGCCAGGCGGAGAACCATCGGCGGCCTTGCTCCCGGCGCTGGGCGGACGCTCAGGTAATACGACTGGCGATTGAATCCGCCGCCAGCGCGCACGGCTCGCCCCGTTTTTAACGAGAGAGACTGAGCGACTTCGGCCTTCACCAACGGATCGTCCAGGCTGGGTGCGGACGGTTCCGAATCGGCCAGCAACTTTCCATTCCCATCGAAAACGCTGACGCGGGTGCGCGCGCGCGGTCCGCTCTGTTGCACCCAAACGGCAAGGTCGGAAGGAGGATGATCCGCCAGATCGCCCGCGAGCATCCCAGCTTCGATGGAAAGCCGCTCGGCAACATTGTCGGTTTGCTGCTGCCGCACGTAGCGCGTGAGGTAAAAATCGACCGTAGCGAGCGTGGCCGCAATCAGCAGGAGCGCACTCCACAGCAGCTTGCGAAAGATCGAGCTATTCATTCCTGAGCCGCGCCATACGGGTCATTTCCCGGATTGAGGATAGCATCACGAGCGCCGCTGGCCGCGTCAGGGCAATGGCTGGAGATGGGCCTGCTTCAACTTCCGGTTCAGAGCGGGAATGTCGTTAGTTTCCAGATCCCGCCACCGCCCCAGCAGCCCTTCGGTAGATTTTTGAAGATCGTCGACAGTGGCCACGGCTTGCGGGGTCGGAGCGGCGTCGGCACTGTCGATGAGCGCGAGCAGTTGCGCGAGTTCGTTATTGGCGCGCGACAAATCTTCAGTAGCTGCCGAGGAAGAAGAGCCGGCACCGATGAGCGACGCCGCCTTCGCATCGAGCGCTGCAGCCTCAGCCGCCGCCGGACCCGGAGCGGCGAGTTTCTTCAGTTGCGCCCGCAGCACCCGAATCCGGGTCACACCTTCATAGTCTCGATGCAGCAATTGAGTGATCTGCGACGCAAGGTCGTGCTGCTGCGCAAGCGCCCCAGCAGAAGCTTTCACACGCGGATCCATCTTCACCAGCAGCGGCTGAGAAGAGCTGAATTTCCCGACGCTCAGGCGCACGGTGTACTGACCCGGCAGAACCACTGGCCCTTCAGGGAGCCGCGGGGTGTCCGCAAATACGGCTGCGATCGGGTATTCGTGACTGAACACGTCGGGCGCAGTCTCGTGGAGATCCCAGACAAACCGGTGCAATCCCGGCGTCGCGGCGAGGATGGCATCGGGACGAATCCAGTAGGTCGGCACGTTCAGATCCGGCTCGATCGGTTCCGGCTTGTCGGTGCTCGAATAACGGCGGATGAGCTGATTCTTCGAGTCAAGAATGTCCAGCGTTGCAGGACCCGTCGTGTTCTCAGGGAGGTAGTAGTGCAGGATGGCGCCGTCCGGCGGGTTCTGCCCGGCAGGCTCCTCAGGCGGCAGCGGCGTATCGGGATTCTGGTTGTTTCGCACACGCCAAGCCGGCTCCGGAGCGAACAGCCGCGCTTCGGGTGCGGTCCACGAACTCATCTGGCGCAGCGGCGTAATGTCGTCGAGAATCCAGAACGACCGGCCATGCGTGCCGACAACCCAGTCGTTTTCGTGAATCACCAAATCGCGAATCGAAGTCGCCGGCAGATTGTTCTGCAGCGGTTCCCAATTCTCGCCGTCGTCGAACGAGACCGAGACGCCGCGTTCCGAGCCGGCGTAGAGCAGACCCTTGCGGACCGGATCTTCGCGGACCGTGTTTACCGGAGCATTCTCGGCCAGTCCCTTAACAATCTCCCGCCAAGATTTACCGCCGTCGTGGGTGCGGTAAATATGCGGATGCAGGTCGTCGAGACGGAATCGATTCACTGCGGCGTAGGCTGTGTCCGTGTCGAAGTGCGAGGCATCCATGATGGAAACCTTGCTCCAGGGCGTGAGCGCCGGCGGCGTCACGTTAGACCAGTTCCTGCCGCCGTCGCGCGTGACTTGGATCAACCCGTCGTCGGTGCCGATCCAGATAACGTTCTTGTCGCGATACGACGGGGCGATCGTGTAGATCACCCCGCGGTGCTTGCCTTTTTCCGGGTCCGCAGTGGCGAAAATTCCGACGCTGGGGGGCATGTCCCACGAGGCGCGTGTGAGATCGGGACTGATGATGTCCCAACGATCGCCGCCATTCGAAGTCTGGAATAGAACCTGCGATCCGAGATAAAGAATATGAGGATCGACGGGCGAAAAGAGCAACGGCGCGGTCCGCAGGAAGCGGTACTTGCCGCCGCGCAGTACGGCCGGTCCAACCTGCCGCACGCTGCCCGTTGTCTGGTCGAACCGAGTGACCTTGCCGCCGTAGATGTAGTTCGGATTCAGCGGATCGGGCGCGACGTAACCATACTCTTCCACGCTCACCGGATGCCAGTCGCGGAACGTGATTTCGCCATAGTCGCTGCGGCTCACGACGCCCGCCGAACCGCTCTCCTGCTGGCCGCCGTACACCCAATACGGAAAGCGATTGTCGGTGATCACGTGATAAAACTGCGCGGTCGGCTGGTTGTACCAGGAGCTCCAGGTGCGCCCGCCGTTCACGCTGATCGTTGCGCCCTGATCCGACCCGAGCTCGATGACGTTTGGATTCGCGGGGTTGACCCAAATGGAGTGGTAGTCATCGCCGCCGGGCGCGCCTTTGATAGCGGTAAATGTTCTGCCGCCATCGAACGAGCGATAGGTTGAGGTGTTGGCGACGTAGACAATGTCGGGGTTACGCGGATCGACCCGAACGCCCGCGAAATCACTTCCGCGTCCCCATATGCGGGACTCGCTATTTACCCGTTTCCACGAAAGGCCGGCGTCGTCGGATTTATAAAGTCCGCCGCGCTCGGGCGAAGCATCCACCAAGGCGTACATGCGGTTCGGGTTGCTGAGCGCGGTACCGATACCGATACGCCCCAGGCCTTCGGAGATAGTGGGCAGTCCCTTCGTGAGCGGCTGCCATGTGGTGCCGCCGTCGGTCGAGCGAAACAATTCACTGCCCGGACCATTGAAGCTGCCGCCGATCTCCCAGGGCATTTGGCGCGCTGCCCAGAGCACTGCGTAAACCGTCTGCGCATCAACCGGATCGAAGGCAAGATCGACCGCGCCGGTGTTCTCATCCTTATAGAGCACCTTCTGCCAGGTGCGTCCGCCGTCGGTGGTTCGAAATACACCGCGCTCCGTATTCGGTCCGTAGGGATGGCCCAATACGGCGACGAACACCCGGTCGGGGTTGGTGGGATCGATGATGACAGAGCTGATCTGTTGGGCGTCGGGGAGCCCAAGGTGACTCCACGTCGCGCCGCCATCGACGGATTTGAACATTCCGTCCCCGGTCGATAGATCGGGACGCTGCAGTCCTTCGCCGCTGCCGACATAGATGATGTCGGGGTCCAAAGTGGCCACGGCCAAAGCGCCGATCGAGCCGGTGGCGAGCCCATCGAAAATGGGGTTCCAGACGCGGCCGTAATCGGTGCTCTTCCAGACTCCACCGTTGTTGGCGGCCATGTAGAACGTGCCGGGCCGCGACGGCACGCCTGAAATCGCGACGGTGCGGCCGCCCCGAAACGGCCCGATCATGCGCCACTGCATCTCGTGGAACAGGCCGATTGGGTGAGTCTGTGCGAGGACTCCGGTGACGGTCAGGACGAACGCGGCAGTACGGCGCTTGAGAGAGTGCATCGAATTTCTAACGTTCGCCGATGCCGGCCCGCTTCAAAACGGCGCGTCCCGAATCGAGGCAGAGCCTGGCGCTTTGTTCCGGCGGCATCTCCTTCAATCCTCGACCGAACACTTCGACGCTCAGGGAATCTTCGTAGCCAATCTTTTGGAGGGCTTTGAGGAACCCCACCAGATCGATGACGCCTTCGCCGGGAAGCAGCCGTTGATCGTCGCGTATTTGTTCCGGCGGAAGTTTGGGTGAGTCATCGAAGTGCACAACCACGATGCGATCCTTTCCGGCCGCGACGATGTCGGCGGGCGTTCCACCCGCATGGTGCCAGTGCCAGGCATCGAGCGTCAACCCGACATTGGAACCGCATTCCTTCGCAAATTCGAGCATCTCATTCATCTTCCAGATAAACTCGTTCGGGAACGCCTTGCGAATGTGCACCGGACCCAGAAATTCAAGCCCCAGGCGGCAGTGCGAGCGGGCCAGAATGTTGGCGCACTCGGTGAACCGCTTCTTGTAGGTGCGGCGCAGCTCGTCTTTTGGAATGTCACTCGACGACATGATGTAAGTCATCATGCGCGGACAGCCGATGGCGGCGCAGAACGGCGCGGCATCTTCGAGAGCGGTTAGGGTGCGGCGGAACGTGGCGTCATCCTTGCGAAAATCGACGGGCAGACTGGCGAACGCCGGGCGCACGTTTAGCTCGTGCAGCAAGCGGCGCGTCGGCTGAACGCCCTGGGCCATCGCGGCCTCGAGCATGAGATCGACGCCGATGAAGCCGGTGCTCGACGCGAGCCGCGCAAATTCCGGCCAAGTTAGTTTGCCCCCGATGGGCACTGCGTTCAAAGAAAGATACATGGCAGATACTCATCGTACTCCGCAAGTGCGCGTTCTACTGAACGGCAACAGTGGTAGGCTGACTGGAACGCGAACCGCTGTGGACTATTACAGTCGCGCCGGGCTGTGCGCCTAAACCGGAGGGGATGCGGCAGTTGATCTGATCCAGGCCCGGAAATCCCGGCGCGCCGCCAGCATAGGTCACAGGGCAATCCAGTCCCCCGACTGTGATCGTCGGCTGCTGTTTGGCGACCGCCAAACCACCTTGGCTGACCGTGGTACCGAGGCCGGTCAAGAACAGTTCCAGATATTCGCCAGCGTGCAGCGGGTTTGATGACGAGACGATTTGATTGTTAGTTGAATTCAGTGCGGCCGCCGCACCGCCGCCGGATTGATCGAGTGTGAACACCGCGGGAAACGCGGGCTCAATCCATAAGTTGAGTGTCTGGGATCCCGCGGCGTTCTGAATCGTAAGCGGGATCAGGCCCGAGACACCGTCCGGCAAAACCGCATTGATCTGTTGCGGGGAAACATAGAACAATCCGATCTGCGCTCCTTTCAGCCTGACCGTGACGTCCGACAAGGTGAACGGCACCGGCGGACTGCCCGCCTGCGCGGTGGATTGCGCGAGATTGCTTCCATAAATCGACACGATCATTCGCGGCGCGAGCACCAGCGGAAACAAAGCGGCAGCGGAAGCTGCCACGCGGTTCACCATCGGGCCCGGCTTCACAACGAACGGCTCCGACCCGCCCGCTGGAAGATTGACGGTCTGGGTGAAACTGGCGGACGACGAGTTGACTTTCAAAGCGACATTCCCGGCCGCAATCAGATCTGTATAACCGATCTCGCTGTTCGACATATTCAAACTCTTCGACGACCCGCTTGAGGGTGTCGCGACGATCGAATCCGGCATCACCGGCACATCGGTATTGGTTCGGGCGCGCACCAATAAGCCGCCGCCCGTCTGCAAAAAAGAGTTCTGCTCGGCTGCCGTTCCGATGGACTGCCAATCGGGCGTGCCGTTCAAGTAGGAGACGATGATGCGGACGTTGTCATCGGTCGAAGAAGTCACGTACGAGATGCCCACGGCATCCTGAGGACATAATCCCGTTTGCGTAAGCAGCCTGCCGGCGGGTTGGTGACAGCGCGGCAGAATACGCGTCCGGCCGGGCATATAGAAACGAAGCGAACCGCTGCTTAATGGGACAAGCCCATCATCGAATCCCTTCGTCGTCGCCAAGCCAGTACCGCCGTTCCCGATAATGCCGATGGCATCCACCCCGCGCAGGTCGTCGTGATTCTGGTTCCAGGTATTCAGATCCATCAGGAAATGGCTTCCGCTGGAGAGTTCTTCTAGCTGACGGTCAAATCCGAAGCCGAGAGCTGCAACGGGGGTCCCGAAATTCGGACTGGCGATGAAGATCGCTTTGTGAATCTGAGTCGTCGCGGGCGGCGTAAACACACCATTGGTCTCCTGCTTGCCCTCCATATAGCTACGGACAATCAGACCGCCCATGCTGTAGCCGACGACATCCACCATGCCGACCGGCTGCCCATCGGTGTACGTCAACCCGGTCAAGTAGGTCCCGAAGATCCCCCCTAGCTTTTCGATTGAAACCGTTCCATAGTCGCAATTGTTGAAGAACAAACTGGCCCGGCCGTTGGCCTGCAGGACTTGGTCTGCGATGCCAAAAGAGTGCTGAAACGAGACGACGGAGCAGTCTGTCTCCTGTCCATTTAGAAAGACGACGGGCAGATTCCCGGTGCGCGGGATCGGGTTCCCTTTGGGGATTAATTGGCTAAGGCCGACCTGTGGCAACAGAAATCCGCAGCCGAGCGTTGCCGCCAGCAAAACGAAAAAAGAACGCATGACAAATCCGTTGCAACGGTGGGGCCATATTCTGGGTAGTGCGCTAAATTTGTGTTGCTCTGCTGGTGGCGGTATCTCCGATCATGTCTGGGATCTACAGGAGTTGCTCAGGTAAAGTGTGATAATCTTTCCAAATATTCTGCCGATGAGAAATCGGTTTGAGACTTTAGACCTCCAGCGGTGTCCTATACTGATAACGGAGAGAAAAGGGGACCTGTGATGGCTGCACTATCTTCCCAAGATCAGTTTCAACGATCGCTTGGCGTTGCCGCTGTTCAGTTTAAGAAGAAAAAGATTTCCGTTCGTTTCGGTCCGACCGGGAAGATGCGGTTTGTCATCGACGAGCTCAGCCTGAAGGATGCGTTGCTAGCAGCTGGCGTAGAGGAAAGCCTGTTCCGGGGGATTTTTGATGACGAGATCGACCCCCTCCTCGAGGCTATAGTCCGGGGCGGTCTAGAGCAGTATATCGATACTTCTCATTTCCGCCAAGAGGAATTGGACGCAAAGGCGCTCGCGGGTAATCATCACATGAACACCGCAAGCCCGAACCCAGGGGAGCGCGCGAGGGCAAGGCTTTACTGAACGGGGGCGGCGGCCCAGCGATGGGGCAATAGTTCGTCAAGCTTCTGAATCGAATGCTCGCCGATTCGCGAGAGCA
>JBBROU010000141.1:0-11725 GCA_038229055.1 Bryobacterales bacterium
GCGCACGGTGGTGGTTGGCGGAGGGCCGACCGGTCTCAGCGCGGCCTATCACCTGGGCGCCGATTCGATTTTGTTGGAGCAGAATAGCCGTGTCGGAGGCTGGTGCCGCTCGATCGAGGACAAAGGTTTCACGTTTGACCACGCCGGCCACATCATGTTCTCGAACGACCCCTACGTTCATCAGCTCTATAAAATGCTGCTGGGCGACAATGTTCACTGGCAGGATCGTGAAGCGTGGATCTACAGCAAGAACGTGTATACGCGCTACCCGTTCCAGGGCGCGCTGTACGGACTGCCTGCGGACGTCATCAAAGAGTGCATCACCGGCGCGATTGAGTCGCGTTACGGAACGTTGAAAAAGACGGCTCCGGCAGCGAGTGGCACTCCCCATGGTTCGCTTAAAGCCAATGGACATAGCAACGGCCACGCGAACGGCAAGACGGTGAGCAGCAGCGCGTCAGTTTGCAAGGCGGAATCGATCACGGATTGCTGTGCCGATGGCGTGCTGGAGAGTTCCGCTCCTTTGGCGGAGAAACCGGCAGCCGATAACCACACCGGCGAGCCGCGCAACTTCGAAGAATTTATCTATAAGGTTTGGGGCTCGGGAATCGCCAAACACTTCGCAATTCCTTATAACAAAAAGCTCTGGGCTGTGCCGCTGACGGAGATGGAAACTTCGTGGCTTGGCGGGCGTGTGCCGCTGCCCGACCTGGAGGAGATGATCGAAGGCGCGCTTTCGCCGGTGGGTAAACCGATGGGCCCGAATGCCCGGTTCGGTTATCCGCTACGGGGAGGCTTCCAGGCCCTGATGAACGGCTTCCTGCCTCAGTTGAAGGGGCAATTGAAACTGAACACCCGGGTCAAACGGATTTCGGCCAACAGTCATACGCTGACTCTGGATGACGGCACAAGCCTGAACTACGATCATCTGATCAGCACGATGCCGCTGCCCACGCTGATCCGTGCGATCGGCGAAGAGGCCCCACCGGCGATTCGCGAGGCTGCGCTGAAACTGCGGCACGTTTCCGTGCGGTGCGTGAACATCGGAGTCGGCCGCGAGCACCTGACCGACAAGCACTGGATTTATTATCCGGAAGACTCGGTATTCCACCGTATTTTCGTTCAGGGGAACGCCAGTCCGCATTGCAATCCGAAGGGTGGATTCGGTCTTACCTGCGAGATCACATACTCGGAGTACAAGCCGCTTCCGTGTGATGGGGAGGATCTGATTCAGCGCTGCATCGACGATTGCATCAAGGTTGGTTTCTTTACAAAGGACGACCCCATCATCACGGCAAATCAGGTGGACATGCCGTATGCCTATGTGGTCTATGACCATGGCCGGACCGAGAGCGTGAAAGAAATTCGCGAATGGCTGGCTCGCCGCGACATCATCCTTGCCGGGCGCTACAGCGAGTGGGAGTATTACAACTCGGATCACGCGTTTCTCGCGGGCCAGAAGGCCGCCGACAAGGTACGCGAACTGCAGCAGGTCAAGGGCTTGACCGACAAAGTCCCGCGGCCTTGGGAAGTTCCCCTCAACACCGCACAAGGGGATTAGAGCGCTTCAAACCAACTCGAGCCACGAAAGCCGAACGCAGGCGAAAACCTTGTGTTCGGCTTTTGCGCGTTGCAGCCGCAAAAAAACGGGTGCGTGAAATCGGGGCTGCGTTTGATATAATTGACCTGGATGGTCCTCCGCCGATTGTCGGCTTCCTCCCTCACCTATTTGTCCTTTGCAGTTTCCCGCTCAAAATACTAAATGAAAGCCAGTGTTCAAATCACTCGAGGCATAGAGAGCCTCTTCGGCACCAGAGATGAAAATATTCGGCTTATCGAAACGGGGTTAAATGTTCGCAGCCACTTGGTGGAGAACTCGCTCGAACTTGAAGGCGATCCCCTGGCGGTGACGCGCGCGGCCGCGATTCTGGAAGACTACGCCGCCCTGGTGCGCGAAGGAATCGTTTTTACAAATGGCGACCTGAACAGCTATCTGCGCGTGGTCACCGAAGACCCGGAAGTGACGCTGCGCGCGCTTGTAACCAGCGGACGGCAGCGCAATTTCGGCAAGAAGATTCTGGCTCCAAAGACGGTGAATCAGCGCCGTTATATGGAGGCGATCGAGCGCAACGATCTGGTATTCGGCATCGGTCCGGCGGGCACCGGGAAAACTTACCTCGCGGTCGCCATGGCGATTTCCGCGCTGCTCAGCAAGCGCGTCAGCCGGATCGTTCTGACTCGCCCGGCGGTGGAAGCCGGTGAGCGCCTCGGATTTCTCCCCGGCACTTTGCAGGAAAAAGTCGACCCTTACTTGCGCCCCTTATACGACGCCCTCTACGACATGCTCGAAGGCGAGAAGGTGGAGCGCCTGCTGGAGAAGTTGACCATCGAAGTTGCGCCGATCGCGTTCATGCGCGGCCGCACGCTGAACGACAGCTTCATCATTTTGGACGAGGCGCAGAATTGCACGCCCGAGCAGATGAAGATGGTGCTCACGCGGCAAGGCTTCAACTCCAAAATGGTGGTGAACGGCGACATCACGCAGATGGATCTCCCGAGCGGCAAGCGCAGCGGTTTGCTGGATGCCATCGAGGTCCTGGCGGGAGTGGAAGGCATCAGCTTTGTAAAGTTCGACGATCGCGACGTGGTGCGGCACTCGCTGGTGCAGCGAATCGTCAGGGCGTATGAGCGGTATAACGAGAGTATGGGCGAAGGGCGGCAACTGAACCTCAAACTTTCCGAGAGCCCGCTCGATATCGCGGTGAAAGCGGAGCCCCCGATTCCAGCCGGTCCGCTGACCGTTGAGTTGCCCGTCAACGCCTAAGGGCGTCCGCATGTCGTCTCACTCAGAGCCTCATATATCTTTTTCTCACGGCTGCGGTTTTCCGGCCGGCGAGAAGCAGGAACTTGAAAAGTTTGCGCGTACGCTTCGGCGAGAGCTTGCAGGCGATCGGGAGTTCCACTGCCGAGTCACCACGGATGCGGAACTGCGGCGGCTGAACCGGGAATTTCGCGGCCAGGATTCCGCCACCGACGTGCTTTCGTTCCCGGGCGAGGACGAATATCTCGGCGACTTGGCGATTTCGCGCGAGCGCGCCGACGGACAGGCACGCGAGTTCGGCCATTCGCCGAGCGAAGAAATTCGGATCTTGATGCTGCACGGCGTGCTTCATCTGCTCGGCTTCGATCACGAAAACGATCGCGGGGAGATGTCGAACCTTGAGCGGCAATGGCGCTTGCAACTGACGCTGCCCGCGGGATTAATTGAACGGGTGGGCGGATGACCCTCGCGCTTCTGGTGGCCAGTATTCCACTCGCGTTCCTGCTGGCGCTGACCACATTCGTGCAAACGCTCTACCTGGAAAGCCTGCGCCTGCGCACGCGCGACTTGCCTTCGCTTCAGTTTTTCAAAGACACGCTCGAAGACCGGCTTGCCATGAAAGACGATGACGGCGCGCTGACTTACTCGCTGCTGAAGCATTCGATTCTCGTGCTGCTCGGCATCATGATCTTCGCGGGCGTAGTCGATTCGGGTAACGTCACCGGCGCGTTATTCGGCGAGGCAATTCTGGTCGCATGGCTGGGGATGATAGCCGTGGCTTATGTGGTGCCGCAGATTCTCTATCGCCGCACGAGTGGACAGTGGCTGCTGCCGTTGGTGCCTCTGCTTCGCGTCCTCACGCTGATCGCCAAGCCGCTCGTCGCGCTGCTGAACGCACTGAATTCATTGATCGATCTGGCGCACGAACAGCCGGGGCAGGAAGAGCCGCCGAGCTCGGCGGAGAATATCGAAGCGTTGATTTCGGCTGGAACGGAAGAAGGCCTGATCGAAGAAGACGACCGCCAGCTGATCCAATCGGTGGTGGAGTTCGGAGACAAAATCGTGCGTGAGGTGATGACGCCGCGGCCCAACATAGTGGCGGTGAGCGCGGACGATTCTTTCGAGCAATTGCGCCAGCTCGTGATTCATGAACAGTATTCGCGCATCCCGGTGTACGAAGGCTCCATCGACCAGATCGTCGGCTTCATGCACGTGCGCGACATGTTCGAGCTCGATGAGGGCGAGCGCGCCGTGCGCAAAATCCGCGAGCTGATGCGGCCCATCCGCTTCGTGCCTGAAACCAAGCCGGTGAACGATCTGATGCGCGAGATGCAGCAGGAAGGCTCGCATATGGTGATCGTGGTCGACGAATACGGCAACACCGCGGGACTGGTTACCATGGAAGATCTGGTCGAAGTGATTCTCGGCGAGATTCGGGACGAGCATGAACCGGAATCCGACGTGAAAGAAGATGGCCACGGGGGATATGTGGTTTCGGGCAGCTTCGACGTCAGCCGTCTGGAGAATCTGCTTTCGTTTCGCCCGCAGGAAGATCTGGAATCGACTACCGTGGGCGGCCTCGTCACCGAATGGTTAGGGCGCGTGCCGCAGCGCGGAGAAACAGTGGAGCGCGACGGCGTGCGCATCGAAGTGCTCGCGAGCGACCAGTTGAGAGTGGAGCAGGTCCGCGTGAAGAAATCAGAGGTTGTGACTAAGTGAGCAAGTTTGTTTCGGGATTCGTCTCGATTTTGGGCCGCCCGAACGCGGGGAAGTCGACGCTGTTGAACGCGCTCGTCGGCTCGAAAGTGGCGATTGTCGCCGATAAGCCTCAGACCACGAGAACGGCCATTCAAGGCGTGCTGACCATGGCCGATTGCCAGATTGTTTTTCTCGATACGCCGGGGATTCTGCGGGCGGATTCGCCCATGCAGAAGCGCATGATGAACAGCGTGCGCGATGCGCTCAGCGAACGCGACCTGCTGCTCTACGTGGCGGACGTGACCCTGGGTTTCGGAGAGAAAGACCGGCAGGCCATCGACATGGTCCGCAAGGCCGAGACACCGGTAATTCTGGTTCTGAATAAGACGGATCTGCTGCACAAGGACAAGGGCGCGCTGCTTCCGTTGATTGAGCAGTATCGCGCGGTGCATGAATTCGCGGATTACGTCCCGGTCTCGGCCGAGACCGAAGAAGGCCTGGAGGCGCTCTTCGAGGCGATCCGCGCGCGCCTTCCGGAAGGGCCGGCGTACTTCCCCGAGGATCACATTACGGATCAGCCGGAGCGATTCATTGCGTCCGAATTGATCCGCGAACGCATTTTGCACGAGACGCGCCAGGAGGTTCCGCACTCAGTCACGGTCGCGATCGACAAGTGGGAGCAAGGCGCGACGCTTACCAAGATCTACGCGACGATTTATGTCGAGCGTGAAGGGCAGAAGGGCATTCTGATCGGTGTGGGGGGCGGGATGCTGAAGCAGATCGGCATGCTGGCCCGTCAGGAAATGGAAAGGCTGTTCGGCGTGCGAATTTATTTGGAATTGCACGTAAAGGTGCAGCCGAACTGGCGCGAGAAGGCGATGTTTCTGAATACGCTAGACTGGCGTACAATGACCGGAAATGACGAATCTTAAACGGATTTGCGTGACGCTCGCACTGGCCGGACTATTTTGCGCTGGCGCGCCCGCACGGTCGAACAAAGTTGTCACCGACGACACGATTCACGATACGGTGATTCGGAAGCTTGCCGGCGATTCCGTGGTGAAGGGCGCCGCGTTCGATGTGGAAGTGAAGCAAGGCGTGGTGACGCTGCGCGGCAAAGTCGAAACCGAGAAGCAAAAAGCCAAGGCCGAGCGCCTCACAAAAAAACTCGACGGAGTGAAGAGCGTAAGCAACGAACTTCAAGTCGTACACCGCTGATGCGCCGCGCGGGTTCCGCCGGTCTGTTGTCTATCGGGCTGCTCCAGGCACTGCTTCCGACGCTGCTGGCGACAACGGCGAACGCGCAGGATTTCTCCAAAATCCAGATCGAGAAAGTGGTAGCGGGCCTGAAATTCAGTGAAGGTCCGGCATGGTCGCGCGAGGGTTTTCTGATCTTCGCGGATGTTCCGGGCAACCATCTGTGGAAACTCGTCCCGGGCGAGAAAGCCGTCGTCTTTCGAGAAGATTCAGAGGGCGCTATCGGCGACGCTTACGACGCGCAGGGTCGTCTATACACATGCGAGAGCCGTTCGCGTCGGGTCACCCGGACGGACAAGAAAGGCCAAGTGGAAGTCCTTGCGGATCGATGGGAAGGCAAGCGGTTCAACGCGCCCAACGACATCATTGTGCGGCGTGACGGCAACGTTTACTTCACGGACCCGGCCTTCGGCAGTCAGGCAGACACGCGTGAACTCGATTTCTACGGCATCTATCGCATCACGCCAAAAGGCGTCTTGAGCGTGGTGGCGAAACCCACGGGCAGGCCGAACGGGATTGCGCTTGCTCCCAACGGCCGGGTATTGTATGTCGCCAATTCCGACGAGCACAATATCCGCGCATACGATCTCGACCGCGGCGGCGAGCCTTCCGGGGAGCGCATTGTAATTTCGGACATCGAAGGCGTGCCCGACGGCATCCGTACAGATGAGAAGGGGAATCTTTACGTGGCGGCCAAGGGGATCGCGGTTTACAATTCATCGGGCAAGTCCATCGCCCATTTCGACCTTGGCGAAACTCCTTCGAACTGCGCTTTCGGCGATCCAGACTTGCAGACCCTTTACATCACGGCACGGAGTTCGCTCTACCGCGTCCGCCTCGATGTGAAAGGCGCGGTGCAGTATTAGCGATAACCGGCGGTACCCGGAACGCCCGATTCTGGGAGTGGGAGCGCTGATCATCGAAGGCGATCGTATCCTTCTGGTGGAGCGCGGGACGCAACCGCTGAAAGGCTGGTGGTCGCTGCCGGGCGGCGTGCTCGAGTGCGGCGAGACGCTGGCATCGGGAATCGCGCGCGAGGTGCTCGAGGAGACCGGCCTGGTGGTCGAGCCGCTCGCGGTGCTGGAAATCTTCGAGCGCATCATCCCCGATGCGAGCGGTCGCGCCGAATATCATTACGTGCTCGTCGATTACATCTGCCGCGTGACTGGGGGCACCCTGGCCGCCGCGGACGACGTCAGTCGGGTGGCGTGGATCGAACGTGACGCACTTTGCGATTACAAAATCACCGAGGGGACAGTGCCGGTAATCGAGAAGGCGTTCGCGGCACTGTCAAAATAGAAGAGTGCGGCACACCAGTTCAGAAACCCTGGAATTCGAAGCGCTACGCAACCTGATCGGGCGCTACATTGCGAGTCCGCTAGGGCAAGGCGAACTGGCGAAGATGCATCCGCATACCGATCGCGCGGGGCTTGAAGAAACGCTGGCTGAGACGGCGGAGGGCATCGAGTATCTGCGCTCATCGTCGAAACCGCAGCCGGCCGGGCGCGGCGCCGCGATCCGCATCAACTTCAGCCAGCTTCCCGATCTCACGCAAGTCATCCACAAGCTGAAAATTGAAGGGGCGGCGCTCGAGCCGAAAGAGTTGTTCGATGTCATCTCGCTATTGGATCGCGCGGCCGATACAAAGTCCGTATTGACGGCAACGGCCGAGAGGTTTCCCCGGCTCGGGACCCGTGCCGCAAACATCGGCGATTTCCGTCCGCTGTTGCGCGATCTGGAAGGAAAGATTTTGCCGGATGGCTCGGTTGCCGACACCGCGAGCGTGGCGTTGAACCGGCTCCGCCGCGATATCGAGCGCCAAAAGCGCAGCATTCAAGAGTCACTCGAACGCTTTCTGCGCGCACATCGCGATGAAGGAATTCTGCAGGAGGAGATCGTCACCATTCGTAATGAGCGCTTCGTGGTGCCCGTGATTTCAGGGCAGCGGCGCAAGATGAATGGCGTGATCCATGGCGCGAGCTCGAGCGGGCACACGCTGTTCGTCGAGCCGCTCGAAACCATCGATCTCAATAATGAACTGGTACGGTTGACCGAAGAGGAGATGCAGGAGGTCTTTCGGATTCTGCGCGAGCTGACTGAAAAACTGCGCGCGTATGCCGATAGCATCCAGGCAACACTGGTGGTCGTCAGTGAGCTCGAGCTGGTCTTCGCGAAAGGGAAATTCGCGATCGATTTCGATTGCGTGATTCCGCGTTTCAGCACGGAGGCCGACCGTCGATTCGCATTGAAGGACGCGAGGCATCCGCTACTGCAAGATGTTCTCCGCAAGCAGAGCAAGCGCGTGCAACCGATTAGCCTGACGCTGGACGACAACTGCCGCACGCTGCTGATCAGCGGTCCGAACACGGGCGGAAAGACCGTCACGCTGAAGACGGTAGGGCTGCTTTGCCTGATGGCGCAGTCCGGGCTGCCGGTGCCGTGCAACGAAGCTGAGTTCCCGATTTTCGAGCAGGTGCTCGCGGATATTGGCGACAATCAGTCCATCCAAGCGAGTCTCAGCACCTTCTCCGCGCACATCTCGCACATTCGCGAAATGGCGCTCGACGTTACGCCGGATTCGCTCGTGCTGCTGGATGAGATCGGCTCGTCCACCGATCCCGAGGAAGGAGGCGCTCTCGGCGTTGCGCTAGTCGATCACTTCCGCGCATCGGGCGCATTCACGCTGGCGACCACACATTTGCTCGCCTTGAAGATTTACGGCGCGAACACGAAAACAGTTCTGAATGCCTCGATGGGCTTCGATGAAGAGACGCTGGAGCCGACCTATCGATTGCAATTGGGGTTGCCGGGGAAATCGGCCGGTCTCGACATCGCGACGCGGCTCGGTATGCCGGAAGACATCATGAATCGCGCTCGGGCGTCGATGAGCGATCGCGAGCTGGACATATCGCGATTCTTAGCGGAACTGCACGAGCGATTGGCTGCCGCTGAAGATCGGGAGAAAGAATTGGCGCGGCAACGCGATGCGTTGATCGCGCGCGAGAAGAGGATCGCCGAGGATGCGGAAAAGCGGGAGTCCGCGAAAATTCGGGAGTTGCAGGCTCGTTACGATGCGTTGATCGAGCGATTTGAGAAAGACGCGCGCGACACCATCGAGCGCATCGCCGAATCGGGCGAGCGCAAGGTTGCCGAGAATGCACAGCGTAAGGTGTCGCGGCTCAAGCGGGAGACGCAGGAAGAATTCGAAACGGCGGTTTTGGTGAAGCCTGCCGCCGGGGCCGCGGACGCACCCAGCCCAGTGAAGCCGCGCATCGAAGAGGGTTCCCGCGTGCGGTTGAAGGGCATCCGCGACCTGGCGCGCGTTCGCCGAAAGCTGGGCGAGGACCGGCTGGAAGTGGAAGCCGGATTCATGAAGCTGCAGGTTGCGATCTCCGATGTGCTCGAGATCCTGCCGCCGGAAGGCACCACGCCGGGCAAGCTTCCACGCAACGTGACCTATCAGGGCGGCCCGCAGCTGAATCCACTGTTCCAAGAGATCAATGTGATCGGGGAACGCGCGCAGGAAGCATGCGAGCGCGTGGAGCGTTTTCTCGACGCCGCCGTGATGGCGACCGCCAGCCGCGTGAGAATCGTACACGGACACGGGATGGGCGTGCTGAAGAAGGCGATTGGGGATTTGTTATCGGCCAGTCCGCATGTCGAGAAATATTATCCGGCTTCGGCGAACGAAGGCGGGGCGGGCGCTACGATTGTGGAGCTGAAGGAGTGAAATGCGAGCCTTTGAAACGAAGACCGAGGCGATAATAAAAGCTCTCCGCGGTCGACTCTCCCGCGCCCGTCGCGAGCGATCTAAAGATCATCGCGTCTGCCTTGGTCGCGATTCTGTCGGGGAACGAGAGAACGCGCTCGCGATGAGAATCGCCGCTCCGGATTTGGCTAAGCATCGAGCATACGTTTTCAGGCTCTGGAGTGATATCTGCTGCAAAGCGTCCGTTATACCAGCTCGATTGTGACGCGGCGGCCCACCATGGCCGCCGCTCGTTGCAGGCTCGACAGCGTGATGTCGTCTTTTGCACTGAGCAACCGGTCAACTTGCGTGCGGCTTGTCTTCAGCAGCGTGGCCATTTTGTTCTTCGAGATTTTCTTCTTCTTCATGGCCTCGGCGAGCTGCCAAGCCACGACCTCCTTGACAGCTTGTGCTTGCGCCTCCTCGAAAATACCCTCCTCTTTGAGGAAGTCATCCACCCTCGAACCGATGTGTTTCTTACTCATCGCTCCAACTCCTTCTTGCGTTTCCGCACCAGCACTATATCTTCATCCGGCGTCGTGCGCGTTTTCTTGATGAACCCGTGCAGCGCAACCAGGTGCTCACGGTAAAGGCAAAGCAACACGCGCGCCGTGCGCTTCGTCGGCAGGTCCGTCCGAATTTCCCAGAAGCCGCTACCCATCGCACGGCAGAGCGGCATTCCTACCGGCCATCGCCACTGCGCTCGCAATAGGTCCTTGCCTATTGCCTCCCGTTCCTCTTCGGGCAGCTCTTTCAACCACTCCCGCACGGGTTCGCTTCCGGCCAGCGTGCGGAAGAAGATCAACGGGATTTCTTCGGCTGAGAGGCGTCCGCCATTCTGTACTGTACTTAGTACATTGTACCTTAAAATGTGCAGGGCAATGTGATTACGGGGACAAATCTTGGCGGCGGGGCGTCGTATGGGTCGGGACCGATACCAGGGTGGGCGGGCTGTTTTAGTTGGGCGGCAGATCAAAAAATGGCGCGGCACTTTTACGTATGCCAGAAGCAGCCCGACGGTTCTGAAATCCACCATGGCAACATTTTACTTGGCCTCAAAGCGGAGATGGACAAGGGCGAGGCCAAGGCTAAGCTCCGCGACATCATCGCGCGAGAGACGAAGGATATCGCCCCCGCGCCGGCCAACGTCGCGCTGCGCTGGTTTTACGCGAACCGCTTCCTGCCGTAGAAGGAGCAGCAGTGGAAGTCAAGTCGCGGCCCAAGACCAAGCGCTTCATCGAGAACTATCTTCTCAAGCGGTTCGGGGACACGATGCTGGGCGATCTCGACAAGTTTACGTTGCAGATGTACCTCAATGAGATGCCGCCACGATTTTCCAAGAGCGTTCTGGCCAAGATCTGCGTCTACTTCAACTCGATTCTCGGCGAGGCCGTCGAATTGGAATTGCTGCTCAAGAATCCCGCTGGCAAGCTTGCGGTTCCGAAATCCGAAAGGCGAAGTGCGACCTGGCACATGACGCCCGAGCAGATTCCGCACATCCTTTTTCACTTGAGCGACCCTGATGCTCGACGTACATGGCCCAGATCACCAGCGTGAATGACGTCCAGGCTCACTTGCGCCACACGACCGCGAAAACTACGCTGGCGCACTACATCAAGTGCTTGCCTGAGAGTGTCAGGGTAGCTGTGGAAGCGTTG
Organism: Bryobacterales bacterium; assembly: GCA_038229055.1. GTDB lineage: Bacteria > Acidobacteriota > Terriglobia > Bryobacterales > Bryobacteraceae > JANYJA01. The sequence continues at coordinate 11,183 of JBBROU010000141.1, forward strand.
GATCGGTTGCTGAAGAAGAGGCGTTCAGAAACGCCAGCGAATTTCTGGAGCCACCCGCCAGGATCGAACTGGCGACCTGCTGATTACGAATCAGCCGCTCTACCAACTGAGCTAGGGTGGCGTCTCGGGATGCTGCTCCCCATATCTTAACACCCCGATTCGCCACGACCGCTACAACAGCAGGCTGCCGAGGGTGCTGGCGGGAGTGCCACCGCCGGGTATGCGGGACAAAGCGTCGCGGAGCTGTTTGAGCTGACCCACGGTCAAGTTTTCCGGGGCCGTCGCGAGCAGCGTTGTCAGTACCGCTGCCGAAAGATTCGGTGAGATATTGTTAAGTACAGTCTTGGAACCAGTTACGGTAGCTGCCATAGATCCTCCTGAAGTCCGGCTTGGTGAAGCTACCCTGACGATATCGTAGGACTTCAGGAATCGCCGCTCCGAAGCACGCCTCGTCGGGATGGCAGAACTGTTGCGGACGGCTGTAAGTGATTGGGAGTTCTTCGTTTGGCGGGGTTGAGCCTCCGCAGAAAACGATACCAGCGA
>JBBROU010000142.1:0-11720 GCA_038229055.1 Bryobacterales bacterium
AGTCGCCAAAGGGCACGTTGGAAATGGCGAGGTCGAACGAGTTCTCCACGAGCGCCGCAGTCTCGAAGCCCTGGCTGCGAATGTCGGCGTCGGGATAGAGCTTGCGCGCAATGTTTGCCGTGAGCGGGTCAACCTCGATGCCCGTGAGCCGTGAGCGCGCGCTAATATCGTCCGGCATCAGGCCGAGAAAATGCCCGATGCCGAGCGCCGGTTCCAAAACGCGGCCGTGTTTGAACCCAAGCCTCTGCACCGCCTCATACATCGCGCTGACAACCACCGGGGCCGTGTAGTGCGCGTTGAGCGTCGAGGCGCGAGCCGCCTCGTATTCCGGTTCCGTGAGCAGACATTTCAGACGTTCGCCTTCGGCACCCCATCCGTTCGACTCGTGCCACGCGAACACCTGTGGAATACCTCCCCACCCGACATATTTGACGAGCACGCGCCTTTCCTCATCGGTCGCCGCGCGGCTTTCGCCTTCGAGCTTTCGCACCAATTCAATCGCCGCAAAATTGTCTCGGCACTTCTGTTTGAGCGAACCTTCGCCCAACGCATCTTCCGCACGGATGCGATAGTTGCCTGTGTTTAGACGCTCAGGCTCTCTTCCGCTGGAAGGAGAATATACTTCTCCCGGATCATCTCCCACGCCTGGTCGTGCGCCTGCTGCGCCGTCAGCTTCTGCTCCGTTGCCAGCTTCCTGGTGAGAGCTTCCATTTCGTCCAAGGTCGTCTCCTGCGCCTCGTAGAGCGCTTCCATTAGCGTGCCCTTCGCCTCCAGCTCCTTCACCATTTGCGGTCGAAATTCCGTCCAGTGGCGTTTCGCCATCAGGCCGTAGCCGGTCAATGGGTATTTGCTGTTCATCGGTGGTGTTCTTTCTGGATGGCAGGAAATCGAACAGGCTCAACTGCTGCTCGGACTGGCGGCCCGTCGAGTTCCCGTTGCGCTTCAACATATCAAAGAGTGAGGGACCGGAAAACAGTTTCTTGTCGCGATGCCGTCTCCTGCTGATGCTCCGCGATGACCTTTTCCCTTTTGAACTGGCACGCCACGGCGGCGACATGCACCGCGTCGCGGCTGAAGCTCGGATTCCCGCGAAAGTAGGCTTCCACCCTTGCCACAATTTCAGGATCGTTCAGTGCTTCGACGCCCTCCCCAAGAGCCTCCTTCAATTTCTGCCGGTAGAAATCCTCCGGCATTTCCGCCGATTGCGAAGCCGCCGCCTCGGCTTGGCCTGTCCATCTGTCGCTGGTTCGTCGGATCATGCGCGCCACGATAAATGTGAATACCGGCGGAACGGCTCCACCGACGGAGCAATTTTCACCGGCGAAATCCGCCGCCGCGATGTGGCCGCGCAACACCGTGGAGCGGCGACATCATTTGCTGCACTGTGGAGGGTGGCGGACAAAGTCCTTCGCCTTTGGAGGGGAGCCGCGGCAGCGAGCGCGACGCGGAAAAGGCGAAGGTCTTTGTGCGGTGGCGCGGGCAAAGCCCTTGAAGCTCAGACCTTCACGCCCGCCGTCGGAGTCTGCTTTGGCGTGGTCGCCCTCATCGTCTGGCGCGCAATCGAAATCATCGCCCGTTCCCGCTGATCCTCGGGCATGTTCTTCACCATGTTTTGAATGCTCTGCTTCATCTCCGGGTTATCATCGAGTTTTCGCAGTATGCCTGCGCGCATTTTTTCGGTGCGATCCTGCTTTTGGATTTCTCCAAGGACAAGCGCGCGTGCCATTCGCTCCGGCGGCATGGCTTGCACGTAGTTCCAGAACTGCGGGTTGGCCTTGATGTGTTCGTCAATCCGCGCATTGACCTGCGGGTTTTCCTTGAACTGCGGCTGTTGGGCACTGTCCGCCTCGGCGGCATTCGAGTCGGGTTTTGATTTTCCTTTGAGCATAGTCTTTGTTGCTTTTAGTTAGTTGTGATTAGGCGTTAGCGTGGCGCAGAACGGTGTGGCAATAGATGTCCGCCAAGTCGGCGGAATCCTCCTCGTTCTCCAGCATCAGTGACATGAGGAATTCAGGTCCGGGCGAGTGTCCGAGGCGCTGATTGATCTCCTTGTCGGCTGCGACGTAGAGTTGATACTTGTCGGGGTGTATTTCGATGGTGGCTTGCTGTGGGTTGCTCATAGTTGCTATGGGTTTGTTTTATTGGGTAAAGGCGAGCCATGCTTACCAGTCGGATTTGGCGTTCTCTCCATTCCTGGGTGCGGGCTGCGTTGGTCTTTGCTGCTTGCGGAGTTCATCTTCCAGGTGATCAAGACGCTTTCCTGCCGTATCGACTTCCTGCTTTAGCTGCGCGTTCTGCGCGGCCATTTGCTGTGTCTGCTGAAGCTTGCCCGCGAGTTCGTTGAGCTTCTGCGTGACCACCTGCCCGCCCTGCATCACCGCCTTGGTGGCCTCCTTCTGCTGGTTCAACTCCGCGAGCAGTTCATTGCCCACGGGCGATGACGCCTTGGCCGTATCGCGGACACGAACCGGGCCGAGCGGCACTGACGTGGGCGCATTGGGATGCAGGTTCCACTTCGCGGTCGTCTCGACACGGTAGATGCGGTGCCCTTCGTGCATGATCCGTGAGTTGTTGGGATCAATGTAGCGGCCGATTGGATAGGCTTTGAGGTTCTCCGCGTACCGTACGCTCTCGACACCTTCGCTCGGCAGCGCAGTGCCCGGCATAGCACGGAAGCCTGCCCTCGCGATGCTCGCGGGTTTCGTCGCGCACGCAGCGAGGAGGAACGGGATGGGAATGAGCAAGGCGAGTTTCATCAGCGGGTAATGGGTTGCGGTGTCAGAACGCTCGGCAGTGTGGGGCTTGATGCGCCGCCCGGCTCCTTTGCAGGCGCAGACAGGCGTTGCAGATTTTTACGGAGAGCAACGAGCGGATCGTTCGGGTCTTCCTTCTCCCCGTCCGCGGTCTTGATCGCGGCGAGCCGCGTCCCCCCGATGACCGCCTTCGACCGATCCAACGTCTGCGTGACGTAAAGATAGAATTGCTTGCCCGCCGGAACGCGGACGTAGAATCCGTCGCGTTGGATCGTTTCGAGGATCTGTTTGGCGTAGGTGTTGAGCACTTGCTGCGCGCCGGCCAGTGGCGCGTTTTGGAGTGAGGAGGTGGTTTGCGTTCCGAAGATGGTTTGCTCCTTCTCCGTCAGCGCACTCGCCGCCCCGCTCAGAAACGTGGCTGCGAAAAGTTTGATCTCCGCAAGGTCATCGCTTTTGAGCAATTCGCCGCGCAGCCCGGCACTCCCATCGGTGATGCCCCAGCCTGTGCCGTCCTGCTGCTTTTCACGATCCAGTGCGAGGCCGCTCACGTTTAGCTCCTCGCCTGTCTGCCAGACAAATGTCCAATTGCCACTGCTCGCGATCCGCTCGCGAACATGATCCACTTTCGCGGTGCCGTGGACTTCTGTGCCCGCTGGAATAATGAGCCGCTCGTTGTGCCAAATATCGTCGGTCACAAGGCCAATGATTGGCGTGCCAATCGAGGACGAATCCACTGTGACGACCAACTCGCACTGCACGAGCCGTCCAAACGGCGCGTAGTCGGTGCCGAGGGTTTCCATCGGCTTCTCTGCGCCCGGCGTTTCCGCGTAGAGGCTGATGGGTGGCAAGGCTGGCGTCTGCTCCTGCTTCTTCTTCTCCGGTACGGGCGATGGCATCACTGGCACCGGTGTTTCCTTCGGCGGATTGAAAGCGGTCATGTCGCGCGTCACGGTCTCGACTACCTGCGGCTTCTCCGCTTTCTTTTCCCCGCCTTGGTTCATCTGCTTGGTCAGCGCGTTCATGTCCGGCGCTTTGAAGCCATTGACGAGGATGTAGGCGGTTCCCAGGAGCACGAGGAACAGCACGAACGCACCCGTTCGGCTGCGGAAAAAACTGATCGCGTCGCGCGGCGTCATTTGGCGAATCCTCCTTTGCCGTGCGATGGCAGTTCGTCATTGTCGCGCGGAATTTTCCGCGCTGCCTTCGGCATCTCTTCGTCAAGTGTATCGAGCAGAACGGTAAAGTCGTTCTTCGTGGAAATATCATTCCTTCCGCCAGTGGGCGTCCCCGTGACTGCGAAGTAAGCAGGCGTGTCGCTCTTCGGCGGCATTGCGCCGCTCGCATCGCCGATGGATTGCGAATAAAGCCGCTCGCCGACGCGCAGGGAAAACCCCTGCGGCTTGTAGCGAATCTCCTTGTCCGTCTTGTTTCGCAAGACGATGCGGAAAACCAATGTGTCCTGCGGATCGAAGCGAAACACCTCCTCAATGCGAATCTCGAAGGTATTGTAATCCATCACGCGCGGCTTCTCGCCATAACTCACGTAATCCACTTGCTCGACGGCTTCGGGATGGCTCGCCTTCAGGACCGGATAAGCCTTCGCCTTGTCGAGCAGACCCACGAGCGCACCGGGAGTGACCGGCTTTCGCACGAGTGAGGATTTTCCGTTGTCGGCGGGATGCTTCAAAACCAGCGAAAGCAACGGCGTCGCGCTGTCCTGCAATTCGAGCACGTAGGTCTTGTTGTTCCATCGGACGTTGACGTTCGTCGTCGCGCTCCTGACCAGGCTGCGCACCGAAAAGAAGTAGGAGCCCGGCTTGTGCGCCAGTTGAAACAAACCCTGAGTCTTGCCATCGGTCGTCACGAGCGCCGCATCAATCGCCGAGATCGGCCCCGGAAAACTAATAGTGGTCACTCGCGAGAACGACACAGGCACCGTGCAAATGCTGTGCTCATTCCGCTCCACCTCCTGAATCTGCTTGCTCTCGCCTGCCAGCAAACCGGCCTGTGCGGTGAGCAGGCAGCGCGAGACGATCAGGGCTTCAGCGTTCCGTCGGCTTTGGATCGCTGCGCTTCCGCACGCGTGGCCTGCCGGTGTGGTTGTTGGAAAACCTTTCGATCTTCTCCTGCGGCCATTTCAGCACGTTCCAGCAATACAAGTCCGCGAGATCGTCAGGACAAACCGTGGTTTCCAATTCATACTCCATCATGGCCTCGATGCCGGGAGCCTTGCCGGTGCGCCGCTCGATTTCCTCGCTGGCCATCGCAAAGACATCATGCCGGCTGCGGAGGACGTGCAGGGTCACGGTGATTCGGTTTCGTATCGGTTTAGGTTTGGTCGTTGGTTTCTTCATGGGCGTGCATCGTTGCGCAATGCTGCCACAAAGTTGCTCCATAAACGGAGCATATTTTCGTCGCCCTTGTGCATCGTCGCTCTTGAATCTGCCGCCATGCGCTCTGCGCAGGGTGCCTTGACGGCGAAGCGAGGTCTTTTCACGGACCTTGTTTAATGATGTCGCCAAGACGTTTGTCATTGGGGGTGGGGTGAGAAGGGTTAGATTCGATTTGCGTGACCACTGGATACATCCGATATATGTCTATCTCGAATTCGGCGCTGAGTGCCTTGAGGGGCTCATAAAGGGCGGCCCCGCATCCCCAATTCTGCTGAGCAAGGATCAGAGGAGGCCGGCCCTGAGTTGGGTCATTCGCTGGAGGGTACCATTCACGATAGAACTTTCTGAGGCCTGTAATGATTTGCTCATCGGTGAAGGAAGCGCTGATACCGAGAATCTGATTTGGTGGTTTGATGTCCCAGCGCGCGAAGATGAGCAGGATCCCTTGCATCCCGTCCCGGCTGTTCTTTTGGTTGTGGTAAAGAATAGTCGGAAATATGACCGAGCGGGGATCCTTGAGTTCACCGGATTTGGCCGACGCGACAGGCGTTGCCGCTGGAGGCGGATCAGCGAAGATGCTTACCAAGGGACATGAGGCGGCGAAAAGACAAACGATGACGGTATGGTTCATATTAAAGTGGGCTAGCGCCAAAAGTTACGAGATGGACTAACTGCGCATTTACAAGGATTAGGTTTGAATCCGCTTTGTGAGCATATGCATCCAATACTCCGAATTCCAGGCCCAGAAAAATTGACGTAATCACTGAACTAAGGGGTTTCAAGTTTGGCGTCGGTGACCTGGCCTGAGAGATCCCAGCCATCATAATGATGCATTTTCCATTGCACTTTAATCCGGTTTGCACCTCGCTTTTCTTGCGCGCCGAGAGCGGCTTTTGCCCCTATTGATTTAGCCAAATCCGCTCCCTTGGCGGCATTAAACTTTTGATTCTGCCAGTCTGCGGATGCTTTTGATAGAGTGTCTTGTAGAAACGGAACCATGTTCCCAAGCCATGGAGTTTGACCCAAGAGCCACTTAGCTAGCATATTTCCCCCGGTCGCTGCCGTTGTTATTTTAGCCGTAAGGGCTACTCCTCCCGTCGCGCCCATCGTTGTACTGATTTTCGTATAATCCGCCGGGTTTGAGACTGAAGCCGAAAAGAAGGTCTGACCGGAACTTCCCCCGGACTTGAACACAAGGTTGGGATTCTCAATCTTTTCGTCCGCAGCCCTATTATGCTCGAACGCACCGCTCGTCATATGGACTTGAGATCCTTTCAACGGATCTTTCGTCAACTCCATTGAAGGGCTGATTGCCTCTACTTTTGTGATGGTAACCCGTGGCCTCACGGACCATGCCCGAAAAGTCACGGCCTGATCCCCGTCAGTAAACGAAATCCCGCTTGAGTAGTCTGCGATGTCTGCGGCGATCACTGTCGCGTCATCATTTGGTGCGCTCGGACGCCAGCGTTCTGCCCGCGAGTCAACCGGCGAGTAGAATGTGCCGCTGAAAGTGACCCTGACGCCGTCAATCACAGTCACCTTCTTTTCCGTCACGGCCTCCTTGGTTCCCGACTTGAGCTTGATCAGGATGACCGAGCTTTCCTTCGCGGAGCTGGCCGAGCTGCCCCACATCTTTACTTTGACCGGAGTGCCTGGCGTGAGCGTGACCGTTGTTTGCTCGAACTTGATGTCGCCATCGGTTCCTTTCATCGAAACGTCGGCTGTGTAGGTTCCTGTCACCCCGGCTCCAAGCTGGATGCTGAGTTCCGTGGAGAGGTCAGGGTCTGTGCCATTGGAGACGGCGACAAAATCGTCGTCTGTTGCCGCTGTCTTGTTGATGGTTGCCGTGACCGGCACCGCCGCGAGCTTTTCGGAAGCCGCCACCTGCGCGACGAAGGGGCCATCAATCAATGCTCCGAGCAGATCCCATGCAGTGCTGGAACTTCCTTTGAACATCACATAGCTCACGCCAGCCGGGGCGTTCAGCGCCGAAACTTCCGCCTGCACTTCCGACAGTTCCTCTTCATAGTCCGGGTCGTTACCCTTGAGGAATTGCGGGATCACGATCACCGTGCTGCCCGCAGGGAATTCAGAACTGTTTCGTGTCGCATAATCATTGGTCGCATTGGGCATCTGCTGCTCGCGCTGGGAGCCGTCGGGCAGCGTGAGGCTGAGACGCACGCTGGCACCGGCATCCAGATCCGGGTCGCCATAGGAAACCTGGAGTTGCAATGGTCCGCCCTGATCTGGGTCTGGCGTCCCGCTGCTCCCGTCCGGGCCGCTTCCGGGTCCGCCCATGCCGCCACTGCCTCCGCCGCTTTGGAAAGGATCCTGCCCGGTGGTAAAAACAAACTGCGCCTGCGCCTGCAAGGGCTGCGGTGTCGCGGCGGAGGATAAAATCGCCGTTGCGTCCAGCGTCAGGTCATAGCGGGTGGCAAAGTCCAGCGATGCGTCGGGTGTGAATGTCAGCATCTTGCTGGCGGAGTCGTAGGCAAATACCCCGGACAGGTCGGTGTCGGCCCCGTGCTGACGGAGATGCACGGTGTCGGTGGTGAGCGTCGAATCGTCCATTGCCTCACTGAAGGTCATGGTGATTTGGTAGGTATTCCACGGATCTACGCTCGTCGAGAAGTCGCCCGGCGCAACCGCCATGACATACGGTCCCTGACCGGCCACTGCCACCGGGCGCAGCGGGCGCGTGCGGAAGGTCCAGGTGAAGGCATTCAGCAGCGGCTTGCCCATCAGGTTAGTGAAGCCCGCGCCGAGCGTCACCGTGAAGGCGGTGTCCGGCTGGAAGGGCGTCGCGTGCTGGAGCGTCATGCGGTTCGTATCGTAGTCAAAGTATACGGTGGCGGCTACGGGAGTCCCGCTGGCCTGATCCATGAGGCTCACATTCCCGCTCACGACTGTCGCGGGATGTAGCGGCTGGCTCCAGTCAATGACCGGCACGAAGTCCGTCGCCACCTCGATCGCGGTCTCGCCGGGGCGCACCATCTTCACCCACGGCCCGACATCATCAAAGGTATCCACCGTGGAAAACTCCGTGTGCGAAGGGATGAGCTGCGGGATGCCCGTCACTGACGTGCTGAAGTCAATCTTGTAGTTGTTGACGTAGGTGTGGTTCGACCCCGCGACGAGCGAGGGGGAGGGCAGAAAGGCGACTGCCTTGCGTCCCGGCAGGATCATGACTGAGCCGGGAGCCACATTGGCAAAGTCGAGGGTGTCCCACACATCGTGATGCAGTTCCCGCACAAAATTTGCGGGCACAGTCACCACCGAGGCGGGCAGCGGCCGGTTCAGATACACGACCACCGCCCCGTCGCGCGGATGCCCGGCTTCATTATTGAACGGATCAACCCGCACGACCTGCCAGGGAAAAGAGAAGCTGTCATACGGATTCGTGGAAAAAGACCTTTCCAAATAATCCGGGATGCCGTCACCGTCCGTGTCGAGAAAGGTATTCGCATTGAAGGAATAGATCCGATCCCAATCGGCGAGCGCATTGCCGGAGACGCCATTGGCTCGCTGTTGTATCCGATAGCGGAAGAATGCCTTGATCGCGCCTTGCGGGACGATCACCCGCTGGGAATGCACGCCGCCATCGCCCGGCAAATAGGTGCTGTCGAGCGGCGTCCACCAGCCAGTGTCCAGATCATCCGTCGCCTCGATGGAATACTCCCACAGCGAATCCGTGGCGACACTCAGCGTCCAGGTGTTCGGGGCGGAAAGGGTGATGCGCATTTTCCCATCCGGCGGCTCTTGCGCTGCGGAAGGCGTGACCGCCGACCCGAGCAGAAGCACAGAGACGCAGGTAAGGACAAGGCGGAGAATCCGGGCGAGGGAGGAACAGCCAGTCATGGTCATGTGGGATGAGAAATGAAATTCATCCGCAGGGCGCATCTGTCAACCCACGCGGACACCGAACAACGGTCATTTATGGCTGTGCGGATGTTCGAAGCAAGCGAATAGATGTCGGCGCGTGCCAGACCCGCACGCAAACACAGCAGCGAAAATTGTCGCGGCGCTCCGCTCCGAACGGAAGCGCCTCGGCTGGTCGTTTGAGACGCTTGCGGTCGCCGCCGGTGTGAGCACTTCCTGCATCCGGCACCTCGAACACGAACGTTCAACACCCACGCTGGTGACGTTGCTCAAATTGGCGTCGGCTCTCGAACTCGATCTCGCAGCCCTTTTGCGCAAAGCGCAAAAGACGGACAAGCCTCAGCGGTGAGAGGCGGAAACCGCGCGCATTGCCTCATTCGGCGAGCGGCAAATTCCTCCGAGCCCGGCGCGGCGGGATGACCTTCGCCCGGTTTTCCAAAAAGCTCGGCCTCCCGCCCTCGACCCTGCACCGGCTTGAACAGGGCGGGCAAAGCATCACCCTCCGCGGCCTGGAACAAATCATGCGCCGCCTCAAATGCCGTCTTGGCGACATCTTTCCCGACGGGGGCCGTCAGTGACGCAGTGGCGGCAGAAGCAGGGAGGCTGATGATTTTCTCCGCAATGAACGGAATGCGTGTGCATTCGCGGGGTCATCGGCGAGATATTGGTGCTCGGCGTAGAGCTTCCGATATTCGTAGCGGCCCCAGAGCCAGCCGGGCCACGTTTGGAAAAAGAGCTTCTTCGTCGTGCTTGGCAAACTGCTCTCGAAGTATTGGGCGCTGTTCATCGAGTTGATCGCGTTCTTGATCGCCGTTGCCTTCGCCGACAGTCCCGCCTTGGACTTGTCCCACACGCGGACGATGAAGAGCGCGTTGAACGGCAGCGTGTGTCCCTGCATGAGCGCGGCGATCTTGCGCTCTTTCTTCTGCATCACCGTGAGCAGCGAGAGCTTCTTCTCGCTCGCGTAATCACCCGCGATGCGCTCGTGCGCCTTCTCCTCGCGGGAGATTTCCTTGCGGATCGGAATCGGATCGACGTTGACCGTGATGGTGTAGTCGAGCAGCCGCAGATTGGTGAGCCGGTGGATGATTCCGGGAAACGTCATTTTCGGCCAGCGCGTCAGGACGATGGTCGAGTGATAGTGTCCGTCCATCCAGAAACCGAAATCGGCCTGTCCGTTGCCTTCGCTGTGCCAGCAGTTCTCCTGGATCGAGAGGGAAGGATCGAAAGTTTCCAGCGCATCATAGTCGAACCGCTCGGCCAGCGATGGATTCAGAAAGGACGTGAAGTGCCGGTAATGATCGGCATCGGTCATCGGGATAATCCGCGCGCCCTGCCCGCTGAAAATGCCGGTCAGCGTTTCGTGAACCTGGGCGAACTCCTGCTCAAGCTGGTTGAGCAAATGCTCGTAGTGTTTCGTCAAACTCGCGCGCGGCGCGGAAAACGACGGGGACGTTTCGATGCTCCGCGAAATGTAGAGGATGAGCCGCTGGCGGCGGAGCTGCCGGTTGGTCATTGCGCGCCAGTACCGGACGAAGCGCTCGTTGCGTGTCCGGCGCGTCCAGACATTCGTCGCGCGCTTTGTCTCGTCGTTGTAGCGAAGGAGTGCGCGCCGATAGTCGGAGTCGCAAAACCACTGCACTTGGAGCCGCTGATTGTCGCTCAACGATGCGAGCAGGACGGAGAGCTGATCCTGGAACTCGTTCAAGTCGCCGATCTGCGCGTTGTTGAAATCCGGCGGCTCGAAGATGAAGCCCTTGGAGGCAAAGCCGCCCGCATTCAGCCCATTGAAGATCAATAGGTCGCGCAGGAAGTAACCGTTCGCCGGTTTCTCAACGATGGAATCAATCGGCCACATGGTCAGAAGGGTCGGTATCCTTGAGCGGGTGTTGCGGCTGCGTTTGCGGGTTCGGACCAAAGCCCGCGCCATTCGTCCAGTAGTCCACAAGGTCGCGGTCGTAGGCGGGCGGCTTGCCCTGGCGAAATCCGAAAACGTAAATGAGCGTCAGTGCCAGCGGGATGAGGGCGATGCCGAAAGACTGGCCAAAGCTGCACCGCATCGCGCTGAACAGGAGCAGCAGTGTGATGACGAAAATGAAGACGCCAGCAACGACGAACCAAAACAGATGACCGTCGAGTCCCCACGTCCGGCCTTCGGAATCGTCGGCACTGTTCGTGTCGGAAAAGCGCAGCTCGTGGTCTTTCATTGGAATGAGCCAACGTCCACAGTCGAGCTGCCAAGGCCGAAAGCGGTGAAGAGCGCCTTCACGATCACCGGCGCACCCGCGATGATGAGTCCGCCGATGATCGAGAGCTTGCCGGCGTCGGTATCGCCGCGGCGAATCGCGAAGCCGCCGCCGACCACGCAGATGGTGCCGAAGATGAAACCGATGAGCATCACGATGCCCATCGCCTTGCTTGCGCCTTGCGAGAGGCCGCCGGACGCTTGTGCGAGGAGCGGCAGCGCTCGCAGATAGAGGAATAGTGAAGTGTTCATGCGCTTCTTTGTAGGCGATGCGCGGAACAGACCTGCTCCGTGCATGGAGCCATTTTCGCGGGCCGTTGTGCGAGACTAGCGGGCGTGAAAAATACTCCCGACCACGATGATTCTTCGCACGCCAGGCTCCGCGATCTGGAACTCCATTTACGGCGGCGGATTCGCGGACAGGATCATGTCATTGCGCGAATCGCCTCG
>JBBROU010000143.1:0-11717 GCA_038229055.1 Bryobacterales bacterium
GCCAGAGCCTCTTGTTCGCTTATCCGCTCGGCCTAGAGGCGGACCTCTACGGCTTGGGTAGCTACATTCGTCCCGTGGTTCGACTCGAGTTCGGATGCCGCGGGGATGTGTGGCCCTCTGATCGTCAGTCGATCCAGCCATATGTCGCTGATATGCTGCCGGGCCTCATGGACCAGCCGGTCGCCGAAGTTCACGTTCTTCGCCCTGAGCGCACCTTCTGGGAAAAGATGCCCTCGCGGCACCACTACGACCTGGCTCGTTTGTATCGGCATCAGTTCGGGCAGCTTGCAATGAAAGATTTCGGCCTGCTAGCAAGCGTAGTCGAGCACAAGAAGGTTTTCTTCCGAGAAGCCGCAGCGGGTACGATCTAGCCAAACCCGGGAGCCTTCGAGTATGCCCTCCGGAATCCCACGTTGCACAGATTCGAAACGACTACCGGGACATGCGGGAGATGTTCTTTGCTGAACCTCAGCCGTTTGATACCGTGATGTCGGATTTGAGAGAACTCGAAGACCGAGTCAACCGTTGAACACACCGAGCGGGAAGGCTTTCAGGCCGGCCCGACCGTGGCAAAACCGTGTCAAAACTCTTTGCGTTGGAGCTGCTGGGGTTAGCTTTGAGCGAAAAGCAGATTCCCCAAATTGTTGAAACCATTAGAAGTGTGGAGAATTAAAAGAAGCTTTGGAAGCTGTCGGGCTGCGCCCAAGGCAGGTGCGCTACCAGGCTGCGCTACGCCCCGACATTTGCCTGCCCCTCTATTCTAAGCTACGCCACGATCTCGTGATGGACGTTCCCGGCGACATCCGTTAACCGGAAATTGCGTCCGCTGTAGGAATACGTCAGCTTCTCGTGATTCAGACCCATCAAGTGCAGGATCGTCGCGTGCAAGTCATGCAGATGCATCCGATTCTCAACGGCGTAGTAGCCGAACTCGTCGGTTGCCCCGTAGGCCATGCCGCCTTTGACGCCGCCGCCGGCCATCCACATTGTGTATCCGTAAGGATTGTGATCGCGGCCATCGCCACCTTGGGCTACCGGCGTGCGGCCAAACTCGGCGCCCCAGATTACGAGCGTGTCCTTCAGCATGTCGCGCGATTTCAGGTCTTTCAGCAGCCCGGCTATCGGTACATCCACCTCACGCGCGTTCTTGGTGTGAAGACGATACAACTCGCTATGCTGATCCCATTTATAGCTGTGCGAGCACTGCACAAACCGCACGCCGCGCTCGACGAAACGGCGGGCCATCAGACACTGCCAGCCGAAGTCCGCCGTTTCCGCATTGTCCAGACCGTACAGCTTGCGCGTCGCAGGCGATTCCTTCTCGAATTCGAGGGCCTCGGGTGCCTTGGTCTGCATGCGGAACGCCAGTTCATAAGCCTGGATGCGGCCTTCGAGCTCCGGATCGTACTCCCGCGCGAACGCATGCTTCCGGTTCATGCTCTGGATCATGTCGAGCTCGTAGCGCTGCATCTCGGGCGACAGCTCGCTGTTCTGCAGATTTTCAAATGGCTCGGTCAGATCTTTGGCCTTCACGCCCGCATTGGCGATCGCGGTTCCCTGATAGGCCGCCGGCAAGAACGCTGAACTCCAGTTCTTCGCTCCGCCGTGCGCGAGCGTGGGCTTAATCGTGATGAAGCCGGGCAGATTCTGATTTTCGCTGCCAAGGCCGTAGAGCATCCAGGAACCCATCGCCGGCCGCGTAAACGTATTCGATCCGGTATGGAGCTGCAGCGATGCTCCGCCATGAGCCACGCTGTCGCCAACCACGGAACGCACCACGCATAAATCATCGGCGCACGAGCCCACATTCGGAAATAAGTCGCTCACCTCGAGCCCGCTCTGCCCGTACTTCTTGAATGCCCACGGCGACTTCATCAACCCGCCGACCTGCCCTTCGGCAAACGTCAACGGGCGCTTGAACGGAAGCGGCTTGCCATCATCGATAATCAGCCGCGGCTTCGGATCGAACGTGTCGATGCTGGAAGGACCGCCGTGCATAAACAGGAAGATGACGCGCTTGGCCTTGGCGGGAAAATGCGGCTGCTTCGGCGCCAGCGGATTGGCCGGCTCGGCCGCGCTCAATTTCGATATCAGGCTGGTCAGGCCAAGCGTGCCGAATCCGCAGCAAGCCTGGCGAAGAAGTGCGCGACGCGGAAGAAGATGTTCCATATCAGTTGTGCCTCGGGGTGCCGCTAATCTACGTAGATGAATCCATTGGAGGCGATCAGCACGTGACAAAAGCTTTCCCACGCGCGGAACTTCGGATCGTCCAATTTCGGTTGAGAGTCCATCGCTTTCTTTTGGAAGCTGTCGATGTAGCCAAGAAGATCGTGCGTCTCCTCCGAGTCCGGTTTGTGGCCGAGCGTCTCGTATACGGCGGTCTGCACGCGCGCGGTGTCGTCAAGATTCTTGGCATCGAGAAGATGACGCGCCATTTCGCTCGAACGCTCCGCGATGAACTTGCTGTTCATCATGAACAGAGCTTGGGGAGCGACATTGGTGCGGGAGCGTCCTTCGCTCGGCGTTGTAGCATCGCCGAAATCGAATAAATTAAATAGGCTCGAAAGGTTCGAACGCCGAATCGGCAGGTATACGGTTCGCCGCTTGCTCGTGTTTGGATCGATGCTCTTGCGCGCTTCGCCGTTCTCGCCATCGGTGCCGAAGCCTTTCTGAAGCGTACCGAACATCGTCAGGTCAAGCTTCCCGTTGAGCGCAAGCAGGCCATCGCGGATCTCTTCCACGTCGAGCCGGCGCCGGCTGAAATGCGAGAGCAGCTTGTTCGAAGGGTCCGCCTCGGCCTGCTCTTTACTGATAGCGCTGCTCATCTGGTAAGTGCTCGACAGCATGATTTCGCGGTGCAGCTTCTTGATCGACCAGCCGTTGGCGATAAACTGCGAGGCGAGATAATCGAAAAGCTCCGGATGCGATGGCGTTTCGCCGAGACGCCCGAAGTTAGTCGGTGTGCGCACCAAGCCTTCGCCGAAATGGTATTCCCAAATTCGATTGACCATCACGCGGCTGGTAAGTGGATGCTTGGGATCGGTCAGCCACTTGGCAAGTTCTAGACGACCGCTGCCCTGCGTGATCGGCGTCTGATGCTCGCCCGCGATGATCTGCAGGAATTGCTTGGGAACTTCGTCACCCTTTGCCGCCGGGTTCCCGCGGATGAGGACGTGTTGCTGGACCGGCGCGCCCTCGGTGACACCGCAGGCCATGTCGGGCTCCGGCGGCATCGTTTTCTTAAGTTCGGCAAGCTCTTCGCGCAGCACCTTAAGTCGCGCTTTCGCGGCTGCCGACACAGCTAGCGTTCCATCTTCGATCGCCGCCTGAGTCAGCGCCGGCTCCGGCATATCCTCGTCGTCGGCAACGAACGTGAAGGGGCCGGTCTTGTCGAATGAAACAGCGCCGAAGAAGCGATTGTGACCGGCTTCGAATCGAGGCCGGTCGGGTGGCTCCATATGAGCCGTAACGGCCTCGTCGACCTTGGCCCACCACGGCTTGATGCTCTTTTGCCACTCTTCGGTACTGGCGTCGAACTCTTTTTGATACTGCGCGGCGGTTTCGCGGATAGCAGCTTCACCCTTGGCGCCGGCGGCAATCCAACGCTCCAAGTACGGCCGAAAGTCATCGGTGGGCGTCAAAAATTCGTTCCAGGAGCGCAGCAGATCCGGCTTCAAATTTTGCCGCCTTGCGTAGTCCTCCATGCATAGATGCTCCTGCGCCGCGGGACGGTGATCGTAACTCCAGGCACCCACCATATACTCAGCCACGCGCGAACGCAGAGGCGCGGCGTATGATTCCGCCTCTTCGGATGTTACTCGCTGAATCTCTTTCGACTTACCTTTGATTAGCGTTTCGTGATCGGTGTAGTGCTTGTAAACATCGGCGGGGACAAGCGGCGCAAAGTAGATCTGCGATACCGTGCCTTCTACCTTGGCGAGCGACTTAGTGCTCGCGAAGATGGACACCAGCGAATAGTAGTCCTTAGTCGGGATCGGGTCGAACTTATGATCATGGCAGCGCGCGCAGGCGACAGTCATTCCCATGAAGGCGCGCGTGGTGGTGTCAACCTGTTCATCCACCATGTCGTAGACCATTTTCGGCTTATCCTGTTCGGCCAGGAGCTTGAGACCGATGCCGAGGAAACTAGTCGCGATGATGCCGCGGCGATTCACCCCGCCCGGTTTGTCGGCCGGAAGAAGGTCGCCCGCAAGTTGCTCGGTGACGAACTGGTTATAGGGCATATCGCTGTTGAAAGCATCGATCACGTAATCGCGATAGCGCCATGCGTAGGGATAGCGGATATCTTCATCGGCACCCGTGGAATCGGCATAGCGAGCGATGTCGAGCCAGTGCCGGCCCCATCGCTCGCCGTAGCGTGGCGACGCGAGCAGGCGATCGACCACTTTGGCGAAAGCGCTCGGGAAGGTGTCGTTCAAAAACGCGTCCACCTCCTCCGGGGTGGGGGAGAGCCCGATTAAATCGAAAGTCGCGCGCCGAAGCAGAGCCAACTTGTCGGCGGGGCGGGAGGGCTTCAAACCCTTCTCCTCCAACCGCGCGAGTATAAAGGCATCGATCGGATCCTTCACCCAGGTCTTGCTGCGGACCGTTGGCACGGGGTAGTTCCTGACCGGCTGAAACGCCCAAAAAGCCCTTTGCTCGGGGGAGAAAACGTATTTACCCGGAGCTTGCGGGGCGAGCACGGCCGGGCCACTAACGTCTTGCCATGGGGCGCCCATTTTGACCCACGCCGTCAGGTCGGCAATCTGCTCATCCTTCAACTTGCCGGTGGGCGGCATCTTGTTGTCAGACTGGTAGTTAACGGCATCGATGAGGCGGCTATGTTCGGGGTCGCCCTTGACGACGATGGGTCCGCCTCCCCCACCTCGCGCGAATCCGGCGGGCGTGGATAGATCGAGGCCGGCGGTCTTCACCTTGGCGTTGTGACAGCCGCTGCACTTCTCGACAAATATCGGTCGAATTTTGGCCTCGAAGAACTCAACCTGTTCAGGAGACTGGGCAAGAGCGGAGATCGCGGGAAGGAAGCCTACCGCAATGAGTAGGCACACCTGGCGGTGGGGCATAAGCATTAGTTTACATCAGACAGCCACTCGCAGTAAACGTTAACTGCCACGAACCGCGGTGCGCGTTGCGGCCCTGATCCGGCCGTCGCATGGTAGATTCGGGTGAGTTGTGACCCCCAAACCGCAGACCCTCAGCACGGAGCCGTTCCGCGCCTACGCGCTGCAGACCATTGCAGCCGGTGTCGTACTGGCGATGCTTTATTTCGGGCGCGCGTTTTTCGTGACCGCCATAATTGCCATCATCATCGCTTTTATTCTGGAGTCTTTCGTCACGCTGCTAATGCGGTTTCGTTTCCCGAGAAGCATGGCCGTCTTCGTGGTTTGCGGCGTCGCTCTGCTGACACTCTATTTCGTTGGATTAGGCGCTTATAACCAAGTCTCGCGTCTGGTGAAAGAGCTGCCTAAATTGAGCCAGCGTATGGGTGATCTGCTGGAAAGTACCCGCAAGCGAATTGACGAAGTGGAGAAGGACATCTATACCATCGTGGCGCGGAAACGCGCGCAGACGCCGCTGGCCCCAACCACGCCGCCCGCGCTTCGCGGCAAGCGCAAACCGATTACCATCGCCACGACGGCGATCCCCGGTGCTATCCCGGAAGTGCGCATTCATGAAGAAGAACGCAACCCGATTACCGATTACTTGTACGCGCGCTTGAGCGCGTTATACGAGTTTCTGTTGATGGCGTCATTCGTGCCCGTCCTGGTCTATTTCATGTTGAGCTGGCGCGACCACATGTACCGCAGCTTTCTGCATTTCTTCCACGGGGAGAATCGCGCGATCGCTCAGCGCAGTCTGGAAGGGATCGCGGACATGGCGCGCGCATTCGTTGTGGGCAATTTTGTGATGGGATTGCTGCTTGCCGCCATTAGCGCGGTGGCATTCTGGCTCATCGGCCTGCCCTTTCCGTTCTTAGCTGGCCCGCTCAGCGGGTTATTGAGTTTGGTGCCCTACGTGGGACTGCCGCTGGCGTTGATTCCGCCGCTGTTCGTTACGCTTGCCGCGGCCGGGAACGTGTCGGCGCTGGCCCTGGTGTTGGCTGTCGTGACGATTCTTCACTTGATCGCCATGAACGTTCTGTATCCGACTTTAGTGGGCTCCCGCGTACATCTGAACCCCCTTGTGGTGACGTTCTCGCTAATGTTCTGGGGCTTCCTTTGGGACGCGCCGGGTTTGATTCTGGCGATTCCCATCACGGCGGGCATCAAGGCGGTTTGCGACAATGTGCAACCGCTGCGGCCCTTCGGGCGTTTTCTGAGCGATTGATGGATCCATTCGAGACGTTGAAGCAGCGCGCGCGCAACCGTGTGCCACGCATCGTCTTTCCGGAGGGCGGCGACCCGCGAGTGATCGCCGCGGCGGAGCGTCTGCGAAGCGAGAAGTTGGTGGAGCCGGTCCTGTTGAACGGCCCACTGACCGACGGAACTTCCGGCGACCGCTACGCCGCCATTTACTTCGAGCGCCGGCGCGCAAAGGGCGCGACCGAAGCCGAAGCGGAAGCCGTGGCGCGCAACCCGCTCTACCGTTCGGCGCTGATGCTGGCCGCGGGAGACGTGGACGGCTGCGTTGGCGGCGCGGTCAACACCACGGCCGCTACGGTTCGCGCGGCACTGCAATGCGTCGGGACCGCGCCGGGAATTCATCTGGTGTCAGGCGCTTTTCTGATGTCTTTGCCGCACCGGGATTTCGTGTTTGCCGATTGCGCGGTGGTAGTGGAGCCCGGGCCAAGCGATTTGGCCGATATCGCCATCGCCAGCGCCGGCACCGCGGAGCAGTTTCTGGGCGTCACGCCGGCCATCGCATTATTGTCTTTTTCGACCAAAGGAAGCGCCGCACACCCCCAGATAGACGTCGTGAAAGAGGCGCTCCGCTTGATTCGGGAGCGCGCTCCGGCACTGAACGTCGATGGCGAATTGCAGGCCGATGCCGCCATCGTGCAAGCGATCGGCGCGACGAAAGCGCCTGGATCGCCCGTTGCGGGACACGCGAATACTCTGGTTTTCCCGAATTTGGCATCGGGAAATATTGCTTATAAACTGGTTGAGCGGTTAGCGGGCGCCGCCGCCGTCGGCCCGATTTTGCAGGGACTTGCTCGGCCAATGAACGATCTTTCGCGCGGTTGCTCGGCCGAAGATGTGTATCACATGGCGATCGTAACGGCATGCCAGGTTTAGAAAAAGCAAAATAGTTCGCGCAAAGCCGCAAAGAACGCCAAGCAAATCAAAACTTCGCGGCCTCTGCGCCTTCCCGTGACCTAGCTTTTTCCCTTGTTTGTTTCCTGTATCATGTGAAGACTTGTGATGTATGAATCCAACGGGGCGCGTCGCGCCGTAGTGGCAAGTGGAGCCCAAGTCGGCGATCGGCACGAAGCAGTTTGGAAAGAATATGTTCAGCGGTGTGCCCAGCAGGAGAGCGGCGCGCTGGCCAATCTCTATGACGAGAGCAGTTCGCTGGTTTACAGCGTGGCTCTTCGCATGCTGACGAATGAGGCGGATGCGGAAGAAGTCACATTGGATGTGTACACGCAAGTTTGGCGTACGGCTCCGCAGTACGACGCGTCGCGCGGCAGCGTCACGGCTTGGCTGGTCACAATTACCCGCAGCCGCGCGATCGACAAGGTTCGGGCACGCAGCGTGCGCCTGAGTTTGGAGGAACCGCTGGAAGGTCACACGCATCATCGAAATTATGACTTCGATCCCGAAGCGCAGACGGCACTCAATCAGAAGCGCGGCCGGATCGTGGAAGCCATGCGCGTGTTGACGCCGGACCAGAGGCGCGCGATTGAACTGGCTTTCTTTTCGGGATTGAGCCACTCCGAGCTGGCAACGCAGCTCGGGGCGCCGTTAGGGACGGTGAAGACGCGGATACGGCTGGGAATGATGAAATTGAAAGACGTGCTGGGGAGCATTTCGTGAAGGGGCATGTGGCTGCGAAAGCGGCCGCGTATATTGCCGGGCTGCTGGATGCCGCGAACGCGGCAGACGTCGAGCGGCATATGGTAACCTGTGCGGAATGTGCGCGCGCCGTGTCAGACATGCGTGAGACTGCGGCATGCGCGGCGCATGAATTGCCCGAGAAAACTCCCGCGCCGGTGGTCCGCGAGCGGTTATTGGCGCGAGTCGGTCGGATGATAGGTCCGGCCGGCACGCTGGTGCGGGCCCACGAGAGCCCTTGGACCCCATCCGCTATACCAGGTCTGGAATCGAAAAAACTTTTCGTCGATGAGTCCACCGGTAACATTACCTCACTGGTTCGCATGCAACCCGGAACTGTATACCCGCCGCACCGCCACTTCGGTCCGGAGCAATGTTACGTCATCCAGGGTGACGTTGTCCTCAACGATCACGCGCTCCACGCCGGCGACTATGAGGTGGCTCTGGCCAGCACGGTTCATCAGTCGGTAACTACGCGCAATGGCTGCCTGTTTCTCATCGTAAGCAATGAACGGGATGAGTTTATGCCCGCCATTTCGACCCGGTCGTCAATCCCAACGAACACCGCGCTTAACTAACTCGGCTTCCAATTGCCGATTATCTAGAAACTGAACGGCGTCGATTCCGTGGGTGCGAGCCGCCTTGACATAGGCCTCCATGTCATCCGTAAAGAAGCATTCCTCGGGCTTGCAGGCGGCTCGTTCCAGCGCGCGTTCGTAAATCAGCGCCCCCGGCTTCATGGCGCCCACCTGGTAGG
Source organism: Bryobacterales bacterium (assembly GCA_038229055.1). Lineage (GTDB taxonomy): Bacteria > Acidobacteriota > Terriglobia > Bryobacterales > Bryobacteraceae > JANYJA01. The sequence continues at coordinate 8,773 of JBBROU010000143.1, forward strand.
AAAGCACGTACTCGTCGAAGTGTCGCAGGATCGGGTAGCGTTCGCGGATCATTTCGAAATGGATAGCATTCGTGTTGGACAGAAGCAGCAGGCGATAGCGCTTCTTCAGGCCGGCGATCAGGCTGTCCGGAATCAGAGTGTCCGGCAAAAAAATCGAGCTCCACATTTCGCGGAATTCTGGATAAGTGACGCGCAATTCCAGCAGCGACGACAGTTGGTCGACGAACGGCTCGGGTTCAATGAGCCCGGTCTCGAAGCGCTCCACCAGATCCGTGGTCGCAAGTCGCGCGGGAATGCCGGCCGCGTCATAAGCGCACAGGGGCTCCATGGCGCGATAGCCGCGATGAAAATCGAATGGAACAATGACCCGGCCCAGGTCGAAAATTAGGGTTTTGAGCATCGACTTCTAAGGACTACCAGATTTTCAGCAGTTTCCACCAGGCAAAGCCGACGGTGCTCCAGACGGCAATGTTCACCAGCGATATCAGGAAACCGATTTTCCACCACTTCTCAAACGTGACGTAGCCCTGAATATAGAACATCGGAGCCGGAGTGGTTCCGTAGTTGGTGAGTCCGGCAGAGAGATTTGTGAAGCAGGCGAGGCTGAAAACGACCAATCCGACCGGAGCGCCTTTGGCGATCAGCACCGCGGCGAACGCCGCGAACATGGAGAGGATGTGGGTTGTGATGCTGGCGAAACCGTAATGGGAGTAGAAATAGAGGGCCAGCGCAACGACGAATAGCGTCACCCAACCGGTTGCGGGGAAAGCGCCGGAGACGGCGCCGGCAAAGGCCCGCGTGACGCCAGTTTCGTTGAGCGACTTCCCCAATTGAACCAGACCCCCATACCAGATGAAGATGTCCCAGGCCGTACGGTCGCCGGTGACATCGCCCCACGTCAGAACGCGGGTGAGCAGCAACGCGCCCGCTCCCAGCAGCGCGCTTAACGTGATGTCGAGCGGCGAAAAAATCCATAGTCCGCAGACCAGGGCGAAAATGGCCAGCACAATATATTGATCGCGGTCCATCGGCCCCATGCGGATCAGTTCTTCGCGGGCGAACGTGGCGGCTTCCGGCGTGCGGCGAATCTCAGGCGGGCTGATCCGGAACACCAGCCACGGGATTATGGCGAGTGAAACCAATCCGGGTGCCAGCCCGGCGATGAACCAGCTTACCCATGTGATCGGGAAGTGAAACGTGGTGGAAGCGATCTGCGCCGCCAGCGGATTACTGGCTTGGCCGGTGAGGAACATTGCGGCCGTAACGCAGATGCTCTGGTAGACGCCGGTCATCAGAAATGTCCCGATCCGTCCCGCCGTTTCACCGGGCCGGGAGTCATAAAGTTCCGCGACAGACCGAACGATCGGCAACACAACGCCGCCGCTCCGGGCTCCATTCGAGGGGATGATGCTTGCCAGTACCAAGTCGGTGAACGCCAGGGCGTAGCAGACTCCGAGCGAGCTCTGGCCGATGGTGCGGACGAAGAGCAGAGCGATGCGTCGTGCCAGGCCCGTTTTGATCAGCGCGGTCGAGATGAAGAACGCCGCCATCACCAGCCAGACAACCGGATCGCCGAACCCGGCCAGCGCGTGGCTGACGGTGAGGCCGCCTAAGAGCGCCGCCAGGATCACGGCGACCAGGACTAACGCTCCGCCCGGTATCGGCTGCAGGATAAGTCCGGCAATAGTAGCGGCAAAGATCCCAAATAAACGCCAGCCGGCGGGAGCGACGGTCGCGGGTCGCGGGAAGAAAAATACGATAATTCCGTAAATCAACGGCAAAATCGCCCAAGACAGCAACTTACGCGTGCTAGTTTGTGTTGAGGAATCTCTGGGGTTCACGGGCGTCCTGGCGTTTACCGAGCGTCTTGGCGAACTGGAATCATATGGTACCCGAAAACCGCAGAGTGTTGATACGGTTATGGTTGGAATCGTACTCAGAACGCAGAGGCTAGTGAATTTAACGGTCAAGTTTAATCAAAACTGCCTTGACTTGACGTGTTGTAATCTCGAATAATTGACTAGTACGAAGGTCTTGTATCACTTGGAGGTTGGAGGATTAAATGAATAAAACTACGGTACAGACGCTGATCGCCGCTTTACTCTCGGCGAATGTGGCAATCTTGCCCGCGGCAACGCCTGTGATCGGTGTCGCTCAGTCGAGCGGTAGTATTACCATCGACAACGCACGCACTGCGGGAAATGCAACGATTTTTGAAGGCAACACCATCGAGACCGGGAAAGCTTCTTCGCACTTGCAGTTCAAGAATGGTTCGAGCGTGCAAATCGCTGCGGACTCGCGCGGAAAGGTTTACAGCGATCGCATGGTCCTCGAAAAGGGCTCCACGCAATTCACGTCGAGCGGGAAGTATCAAGTCGACGCACAACAAATTCGCGTGGCAGGAACCGAATCGAATTCGTCCGCTCGCGTAGCTATGAATGGCCCCACCGTGCAGGTGGCCTCGATTAGCGGTACCGTTCGCGTAACCAACGCGGCCGGCGTGCTTCTGGCGAACATCGGCCCCGGCTTGGCGTTCAACTTCACGCCCCAGGATGCAGGTGCAGCCCCGCCGCCTCCCCCGTCTGACAAGGATCATCACCGCAGAATGGGTGCTGGCGGCACGTCTGGAGCTGTGATTGTGGCTGGAATTGTTATCGCTGCCGCCGTGGGTACCACCATCGGTGTCCTGGCAACTCAGGGTGAAAGCGTTCCGGCGCAAGCGATCAGCCCGGGCCGTCCGTAATCGCCACCAAACAAACTCAGTGTTTCCAAGGCCTCAACTCGAAAGAGTTGAGGCCTTTTGCTTGTGTGCCGAGCATGTTCGACAGCTCGAAGGTGAAAGTCCTTTTGACAACCTGATGGAGGTGAAGTCATAGCGAAGCGCAAGGGCGTCGTCGCGAGGCGGGGTCTGAAAGAAGCGCGGAGCAAACGTACGAGCCGATGTA
>JBBROU010000144.1:0-11295 GCA_038229055.1 Bryobacterales bacterium
ACCAGATTTTACAGATTCTCAGCCTATCGCTTTTTGAAAAAATGCCCATTTCACAAGCACTTCAGCCATCGGACTCCCAGTTGGACTTACTCGACCCCGGCAACCAGATGAATCTATTCGACTTCTAACCGGACGGCAGTGCCTGACGATACACAGCTCACCCTTCCCAAAGGCATTCGCGTTATCTCGCCCCAGGCTTACTGTGACCTATACAAAAAGCGCTACAAGGAGGAGTATTTGCCAGGTAGGGTGTGTCGTGATTTGCAGCGGAAGTACGAAGAGGCTATGGCCGCCAACGGGAAGCCCGACCATTGGAACGGCAGCCCAAAATAAGTTAGGAACACCCGCGTCACCGCATCGCCTGCAACCGCGCAATCCTGTCTTCCGTGCTCGGATGCGTTGAGAACAACTTCATCAACCCGCCGCCCAGCGGCTTCATGATGTACAGATGCGACGTCGCCGGATTGGCCTCCATCGGGATCTGCTTCGACGCCACGTCCAGCTTCTGCAGCGCCGAGATCAGCGGATAAGGCGTCCCAGTGAACTTCGCCGACGCCGCATCCGCCGTCATACTCGCGCGTGCGTGAAATCGCCATCTGGATCATCATCGCCGCAATCGGCGCCAGAATCATCATCAGTATCCCTACTACCGGACTGCCGCCCTCTTCATCGTCCCGCCGGCCTCCGAAAAAGAACGCCAGCCGCGCCGCTCCCGTAATCGCCGCCGCGATTGTAGCCGCCACCGAGCTGATCAGAATGTCGCGATGCAGCACATGCCCCAGCTCATGCGCCACCACACCTTCCAATTCCTGCGGCGTCATCAATCGCAAAATGCCGCTTGTGAAGGCCACCGAAGCGTGCGCTGGATTCCGACCCGTCGCAAACGCATTCGGCGAATCCTCCGGCGTGATGTACAGCTTCGGCATCGGCAGCTCCATGCGCCGCGCCAGATTCTCCACCATCGGCGCGACCTGCGCGTAAGTCCGCGGGTCCGTCTCCGGGGTCAACGGCTGCGCGCCCGACATCGACAGCGCAATCTTATCCGAAAAAAAATAGCTGGCGAAATTCGCCATCACGGCGAACGCCAGCCCCAGGTAAATGCCCTGCCGCCCGGCGATGAGCTGTCCGCCCCAAATCAGGAGCGCGCTCAAAGCGCCAAGCAGCAGGACCGTCTTCAAGGTGTTCGTGCTGTTATGCATTTCAAACTACCTGCATTACGCCGCCACCGGCACAGCCTGCTTCTCGAACGTCAGCTTCTTGTCGCCGTCCGCATCCACCACCACGGTGTCCCCGTTCACGTACTCGCCTTCGAGCAGCTTCAGCGCCAGCGGATCCTGGATCAACCGCTGAATCGTGCGCCGGAGTGGCCGCGCACCGTACTGAGGATCGAATCCGTCGGCAATCAGCGCTTCCTTAGCCGCCTCCGAGATCTCCAGCTTCAGTCCGCGATCGCCCAGCATCGACCGCAACCGGCCAAGCTGGATCTCGATAATCTGCGAGAGATGCTCGCGCGTCAAAGCGTTGAACACGATAATATCGTCCACCCGATTCAGAAACTCGGGCTTGAACATCTGCTTCAACGCATCCAGCAGCCGCGTCCGCACCTGGTCGTGCCCGTGATTCTTGGAGTTCACCGAGAACCCGATCGGACCCGTTTCGTGAATGATTCCAGACCCCACGTTCGACGTCATGATGATCACAGTGTTCTTGAAGTTAACCGTGCGGCCCTGACCATCCGTCAGGCGCCCGTCGTCGAGGATCTGGAGCAGCGCGTTGAACACATCCGGATGCGCTTTTTCGATCTCGTCGAAAAGCACCACCGAGAACGGCTTGCGCCGCACGTGCTCAGTCAGCTGCCCGCCTTCGTCGTAGCCCACGTAGCCCGGAGGCGCGCCAATCATGCGCGACACGGCGTGCTTCTCCATGTACTCCGACATATCCACGCGCACCATGGCCTTCTCGTCGTCGAAGAGGAACTCGGCAAGCGCGCGCGCCACTTCCGTCTTCCCGACGCCCGTCGGACCCAGGAAAATAAAGCTGCCGATCGGCCGGTTCGGGTCGCTCAAACCCGCCCGGTTGCGCCGGATCGCATTGGCCACCAGCCGAACCGCTTCGTCCTGACCCACCACGCGCTCATGCAGCCGCGTCTCCATCGTGATCAGTTTGCGGACCTCGCCTTCAAGCATGCGCGACACTGGAATTCCAGTCGCCTTCGCTACGATCTTCGCGACATCCTCTTCATCGATCTCTTCCTTCAAAAGCGCCGAGCCGGATTTGATCGTCTCCAGTTCACGGTTCGCCTCATCCAGTTCCTTCTCAATCTCCGAGAGCCGCCCGTACCGCAGCTTTGCCGCCGTCTCCCACTCGCCCATGCGCGTGGCTTTCTCTTCGTCCAGGCGCACCTGCTCCTGCTCCTCTTTGAGTTGCCGGACACGCCCGATCGCCCCTTTTTCGCGATCCCAGCGTTCCCGCAGGCCGGCCGATTCGCCGCGCAGCCGCTCCAGTTCATTCTCCACGTGACGAAGCCGTTCGCGCGAGGCCGTATCGGTCTCCCGATTCAGCGCCTGCCGCTCGATTTCCAAGTGTGAAACTCTGCGGTTGATGTTGTCGATCTCTATCGGCACGCTGCCGATCTGAATACGCAACGCCGATCCCGCTTCATCGATAATGTCGATCGCCTTGTCCGGCAGGAAGCGGTCGCTGATATAACGATGCGAGAGCACCGCCGCCGCCACAATCGCCGCATCCTTAATGCGCACGCCATGATGAATCTCGTACTTCTCCTTCAGGCCGCGCAGAATGGCGATGGTGTCATCCACCGTCGGCTCACCGACCATCACCGTCTGGAAACGCCGCGCCAGCGCCGCATCTTTTTCGACGTACTTGCGATATTCACTCAGCGTTGTCGCGCCAATGCAGCGCAGATCGCCGCGAGCCAGCGCCGGCTTCAACATGTTGGCCGCGTCGATCGCGCCCTCCGCGCCGCCCGCGCCCACCAAGGTATGCAACTCGTCGATGAAGCAGATGATCTCGCCGTTCGACTCGGTGATCTCTTTCAGCACCGCTTTTAGGCGGTCTTCGAACTCGCCGCGGAACTTGGTGCCCGCCACCATCGAGCCCAGGTCGATCGCCACCAGCTTCTTGTTCTTTAGCTGCTCCGGAACGTCGCCGTTCACAATCCGCTGCGCCAGACCTTCGACGATCGCGGTCTTTCCCACGCCGGGCTCGCCGATCAGCACCGGATTGTTCTTCGTCCGGCGGCTCAACACCTGCATCACGCGCCGAATCTCGTCATCGCGCCCGATCACCGGATCAAGCTTGCCCTTGCGCGACTGTTCCGTCAGATCGACGGCGTAGCGCTCCAGCGCTTGATACTTCGATTCCGGATTTTGGTCCGTAATGCGCTGCGTCCCGCGCACCGCCACCAGCGCCTTCAAAATCGCATCGTGCGATGCGCCGGCCTTCTGCAGCAAATTCCCAGCCGGGTCGTACTTCTGATCCGCAATCGCCAGCAGCAAATGTTCGGTCGAGACGAACTCGTCTTTAAACCGCCCGGCCTCCTTGAACGCGGATTCCAAGACTTGATTCAACGGCGGCGAAATCATCATTCCGCTCGATGCCCCCGTCACCTTCGGGATCGACGGCAGCAGCCGCTCGCTTTCCGCCAAAATAGCGTCCGGCTGAACATTGCATTTCTCCAGCACCGGCCGCACAATGCCTTCCCGCTCACCCGCCAGCGCAATTAAAAGATGTACCGGATGAACCGCCTGATTCTGGCTCTTCTCCGCCACTTCCTGGGCGTGCTGCACCGCCTCTTGCGCTTTTTGAGTTAATTTGTCAAAGCGAAACATTTGAAAATTCCTCTCCTAAATCAAATCTTGACCTGCTGCGGCTTGGCCGCGTCCTGCTTCTCCGCCATCGCGCTCAAACTTCCGGTGGACTTTCAACGTCAAACGTCCAGATTCTCAACTTGCACGTCGATATCCTCGAGGCGCTCATACGTCTTAGACTCCTTTCTGGCGTATTTGATTCAGCCTAAGCACCGAATCTCTGTTTGATATCAACATAAAATATGAGTGTCTTATTGTCAATTACTAGGTCGAAAATTCTTCCCGCTCGCGTTTCCGGTTTTGCGTGGTCGCCCAAACCCTTGTAACCTAAGTAGTTGTCAGCACGCCTTTACTAGTGCCCGGCAATTTATAAATGCTGGTCGACTTCGAGCTTATTCAACGCGCGCAAACAGGGGACTCCGGGGCGTTCAACGAAGTTGTACTGGCTTATCGAAGGCGTATTCTGGGAACCATCGCCCGGCTGATCAGCCGGCCCGATGACGTGGAAGATGTTGGGCAGGAAGTGTTTCTGCGTTTATACTTTTCGCTCGACCAGTTGCGCAGTGCGGAAGTATTTGAACCATGGCTATATCGGTTAACGGTCAACGCGGCTTACGATTATCTGCGCAAGCAGAAGCGCCGCAACGAATCCCGAATGGCCGATCTGTCAGAGCAGCAAGTCATGTTGGCCGATGCGCTGGCCAGCACCAAGGCCGATACCGACGAGAATCAGCGCAAACTCATACGCGAAACGGTCAACGGACTTCTTTCCAACGTCTCCGAAGAGGACCGCATCCTTTTAACCATGAAGGAAGTGGAAGGGCTTTCGTTGAAAGAGATGGAAAAGATCTATCATGTAAACGAGAATGCCCTCAAGGTGCGGCTTTTTCGAGCGCGGCAGCGAGTTTTGAAAGCCATGGGTGGAGCGGAAACCAAGCCAGCCAAGTCCAGCGTCTCTGGTTAAAGTGGTTGTGAACCGCAGTGAGGAAATGGCATGAAGGGTGAATTTCAGAGCGAGTCCGATCATCGTCTGCAAAGGCTTTTCGAGGCTTATCGCGATGCCTGCGAAGCTCCCGAACCGGGCGCCGATTTCATGCCCGGCATCTGGCGTAAGATCGAGGCGCGCCAGTCCGTCACTATCTTCTTCAATCGGCTGGCCCGAGGTTTCGTGGCCTCCGCTTTCGCCGTGAGTCTGGTGCTCGGCGCATTCGTTCTTCTCCCGAGTCAGCAGACCACCGGTTTCTACAGCGGCAGTTACGTCGAAGCGCTGGCCGACGATCAGCCCGCGGGAGGAGAGGTTTTTGTCGAGCCCGTCCATCTGGACCAGAACGACTCGAATTCGGATCTGAACTGATGCGAAAGACTCAGCTTTCCACTTGGGCCTACTTGCTGCTGGTATTCATCAGCGGCGCCGTGGTCGGAGGCTTCGCCTATCGTCTCTACATGGCTAGTCCGGTCAGTTCCAACTCGAGCCCGCGCAGTCCCGAGCAGTACAAGCGTAAGTACATGGACGAAATGCACAGCCGCTTAAATCTGGACGCCGATCAGATGCAGAAGCTGGACGCGATCCTCGAAACCACTCACCAGCAGTACAAAGCCTTAAAGCCGCAAATGACCGCAATTCAGGACGAACAAGTCGCCAAAGTTCGCGCCATGCTCAAGGACGATCAAAAAGCCGAATACCAGAAAATGATTGCCGAGCGCGAGAAGCACCACCGCTCGCGCTAGCTTGATCTTCTTAGGAACTATCCGCAAGAGCCTGTTGAGCGGCCTGATTGGAATTCACACCACTGTCGTGGCATCATGACAGCAAACCCTTGATGCTATGATGTAAAAGGTGAGAACGACTGTCACTTTGGATGCCGACGTCGAGCGGCTGATCAAAGACCTAATGAAAGAGCGTGCGATCTCGTTCAAAGAAGCCCTGAATGAGGCTGCACGAACCGGACTTCGCGGCAAAGAACCCAAGCGTGTTCAGAAGTTCTCTCAGAAGACGTTTCGGATGGGAGCGGGACAGGAGTTCCGCTGGGACAAAGCCCTGGCCTTTGCCGATTCAATCGAGGACGAGGAACTCAACCGAAAGCTCGCTTTGCGGAAATGATACTTCTCGATGCGAACCTCCTTATCTACGCCATCAACGGGGACGCACCTCTAAACAATAAAGCGAAGCCATGGCTGGAAGCGGTTTTGAACGGTCCGGAAACTGTTGGCTTTCCGTGGAATGTTCTGCTCGCATTTCTCCGTCTCACCACGCGGCCGGGTCTGTTCCCGCACCCGCTCCCTGTAGAAACGGCATTTGAGCTTGTAGCATCCTGGCTGGATCAAACGTGCGCGACCGTGGTGCATCCCGGTCCGCGCCACCTGCATATCCTCCGCGGGTTGATCCTTCCGGTGGGTACTGGCGGAAATCTCACGTCCGATGCCCACTTAGCGGCCCTGGCAGTAGAATGCGGAGCCGAACTGTGTTCGTCTGATACCGACTTTGCCCGGTTCCCCGGTCTAAAGTGGCGCAACCCTCTGCGCTGAGTTGTCCCGAAAGTCGACGGTGCTGCCGCGCCAACAAAGAAGGCCGGATCTTTAGACCCGGCCTTCTTAAACTCGATCGAAACTTCGACTACTGTGCCGCCGGTACCGGACGGTTCCCGCGCAGCTTGGCGTACTTTCTTTCGAATTTATCTACGCGGCCCGCAGTGTCGATGAGCTTCTGTTTCCCGGTGAAGAACGGGTGGCAGCTCGAACAGATTTCAACGCGGATATCGCCCTTGTGGGTCGACCGCGTCACGAAAGTATGCCCACAAGCGCACTTCACGTTCAGCTCGTTATAGGCAGGGTGAATTCCAGGTTTCATTTTGCGGATTGCCTTTCGGAAACTTAAGTATACAACACGCACAAAGCCCCGCGGCTCTCACGAGCGCGCGGGGCTTTCTGGCTCAATGGTAAAACCTGAGGCTTGGTAGTGCTTCAACTCGACGAAGCGACCGGTCCACAGGAACTTGATCCCGTCTACTGAAGAACGGAATCGGCTACGTTAGAACAGTCGACTCAACAGTCGGCCACCTCGTCGGGTCTACAACCATTTATCATTATTCTGGACCACCTCCTTCTTCAGTGATTCTTCCAAAATACGCCCGAGTTACACCTTTGTCAAGACCTACGTTGAAGAATCTTTCGCATGGGCTACAACATAGCCATATGAAACGAGTGGCAACCCCAATACGGCCAGCATTTGCTCACGTCTGCTTCCCGTTATGATATCCGCGTGGTGAATCTCCGCACCCTTTTCGCCGTCCCCCTCCTGACGCGCGCCCTAGCCGGATTTCTGGTTTCGGGGTACCTCTTCGGCCTGCTGGGCGCTCTGCTCCCCTCCTGGGGCTACCATCTCTCGACCGACTACACCACCGTCGGCGCGTATTTCCTCTCGATGACTGCCGGGATGATCCTGCTGGCGGAAACTGCCCGCCGCCTGGCCTCTCGCGCCCTCCCGCACCAAATGCTTACCTTCGGCTGTGCCGTGGCCGCCGCCGCGCTCATCTTGCTATCACTGCTCCCTACCACCAACGCCACCCCGTGGCGGATGTCCGGCCTTTTCCTGATCGGCGGTGCTGCCGGACTCCTCAACACAGCCCTGTTCCGCGCCATCGCGCCCGGATTCGAGCATGACCGTGCCGCCACAATTACCTTGGGCGGAATTTTTTTCGGCCTTGGCTGCCTGGCTTCAGCACTACTGCTCGCCCAAACCTTCTACGCTTGGAGCCTCACCGCCATTCTGCTCGCGGTCGCTACCGTGCCCGCCGGATTTGCAATCCTTTACTCGCGCCGGCCCTTCCCCGCCGCGCCTTCTTCCGAGCCCGATTTTCGCCAAGCACTCGCCGATTTCCGCAGCCCCGGCGCCATCCTCTTCGCTCTGCTGCTGTTCTTCCAGTTCGGCAATGAGTGGTCCATCGCCGGATGGCTCCCCATCTACCTCGTCCACCAGATCGGCATCAGCCCTGAGAACGCCCTGATTCTGCTCGCGATCTACTGGCTCGCCCTCCTCGTTGGACGGCTAGTCGTTCTTTCCATGCTCCCGCGCTCCGGCCGTGGCCGCCTGCTGCTCGGGAGTTCTGGCGCCGCCATGCTCGGTTGCCTCATCCTCCTCCTCACCAACAAGCCTTCCGGGGCGGTGATCGGCGTCCTGCTCGTCGGCGGCGGTTTCGCCGCGATCTACCCTCTCGTCGCCGAAAAAATCGGCAGCCGTTTCCCGTATTATCATCCGGGTTTTTTCAATGGGATATTCTCGTTCGCCCTCGCCGGCGGCCTGCTCGCGCCCGGCATCCTCGGCCTGCTTGCCCCCGCTTGGGGGATCGGAATTGTTATGACTCTACCGCTGCTCGGCACCATCATGGTATTCGTGCTTCTGTCGCTGCTCTGGCTGGAACAAAAAGTAACCGGATGATCCTCCATCTCCTCCTCTTTATGCAGGCGGCAACCGCCGCTCCTCCTCCTCCACCAACGCCCCGCCTGGGCCCACGTATCCGCGCGGCCATCGCCTCCTCCCCCGTCCCGCGCGCCGCATTCTGGGGCGTCGAGATTGCCGACGTCCAAACCTCCGAAATCCTCTATTCCTCCAACGCCGACCATTTCTTCGTTCCCGCCTCCAACGCCAAGCTCTTCACTACCGCCCTGGGCTTAATGCGCCTTGGCCCCGAGTTCCGCGTCCGCACCCAAGTTACGCTCGAAGCCGGGAATCTCGTCATCCGCGGCGCGGGCGATCCCAACCTCTCCGGCCGCGAAATCCCGTATCGCATCGGCTCACCTCCAGGCGACCCGCTCGCCGCCATCGAGGATCTAGCCTCGCAAATCCAAGCATCCGGCCTTCGCGAAGTCCCGGGCGATGTCATTGGAGACGACACCGCGTTCATCTACCAACCCTACCCCGAAGGCTGGCAGATCGACGAGGCCGCCTCCGACGATGCCGCCCCCGTCAGCGCCCTGGCGCTCAATGACAACGAGATCGACCTTTTCGTCAGCCCCGGGGCCATCGAAACCGATCCCGCCGTCGCCACCTGGAACCCCGCCGTCCCCGTCTTCGACCTGTCGAACGAAGTCCTGACCGACAGCCGCGTCGAGCGCGATCTCCACTTCGAACGTCTCCCCGGTTCCACCCGCGCGCGCATCTGGGGCACCATTCCTCGCGGCGATCCCGGCCAGACGTTCACGCTAGGCGTAGACGATCCCGCGCGCTACACGGCCATGGCCCTCCGCGCTGCGTTGATACGAAATGGCATAACCGTAAGCGGGGAAGCCCGCGCGCTTCATCGCCTCCCCGGATCGCCGCCGTACCGCGCGAAGAAGCCCGTCCCGCCCATCGCGATCCGCGTCTCATCGCCGCTGATCGAAGACCTCCGCATTACCGACAAAGTCAGCCAGAATCTGCATGCCGAAATGCTCCTGCTTTTGGTGGCGCATGAAAAAACCGACCTCGCCAATCGCGAAAATGGCTTAATTCAGCTCCGGGATTTCCTCGTCGAAGCCGGCGTCCCTGAAGACGAGTACACTTTCACCGACGGCTCCGGGCTCTCGCGCCTCGACCTGGTCACGCCCCACGCCGTCACCACGCTCTTGCGTTACATGGCCGCCAGTCCGCAGCGCGATAATTGGATATCGCTGCTCCCCATCTCCGGAGTCGACGGCACGCTCAGTTCGCGCTTCGCGACGCGCCTCACCAAGGGCCATATCCGCGCCAAGACCGGCAGCTTAACGCACGTCGCCGCGCTCTCCGGCTACCTCGAGCGCCGCGACGGGCGCCTGCTCGCGTTCTCCATTCTGGTCAACAACTTCAACGGCCCCGCTTCGGATATCCGGGCCATCATTGATAGAATCTGTAGTATCACTCTGGAGTAAATTCACATGCCGATCTTTGAATATAAGTGCGAGTCCTGCGGGTCCAAATTTGAGAAGCTGGTGCGCCGCACCGAGGACGCCGCCGCGCTCGGCTGCCCGTCCTGCGGCCAGAAGCACCTGAGCCAGGAGTATTCCACCTTCGCCGCGCGCGCCGGCAACGGAAGCTCGTCCGCGCAGGAGATGCCGAGCTGCCCCAGCGGCATGTGCGGCACCCCCGGTCTCTGCGGCCGCAATTGATGGCAACCGCGGAAGTCCTGACTGCGCCCGCGGTCGCATTCCTGGAAGAACTGTCCCGGCGTTTCGAGCCCACCCGCCGCGAACTTCTCGAGCGCCGCAAAACGCGCCAGCGCGAGATCGATTCCGGCTCACTGCCTCACTTCCTACCCGAAACCGCGCACATCCGCGAGTCGGACTGGAAGGTCGCTCCCATCCCGCCCGATCTGACCGACCGCCGCGTCGAGATCACAGGCCCCGTCGACCGCAAGATGATCATCAACGCGCTGAACTCGGGCGCCAACGTCTTCATGGCCGATTTCGAAGACGCCAATTCCCCCACCTGGGCCAACAACATCGAAGGCCAGATCAACCTCCGCGACGCCATCCGCCGCACCATTACCTTCACCGGCCCCGAAGGCAAGAGTTACCGCCTGACTAACAAACCCGCGACCCTGATGGTCCGCCCGCGCGGCTGGCACTTAGTCGAAAAACATCACGTCGTCGATGGGGCGCCTATCTCCGCGTCGCTCTTCGACTTCGGCCTCTACTTCTTCCACAACGCCCACGCTCTGCTCGACGCCGGTTCTGGTCCTTACTTCTATCTCCCGAAGCTGGAAAGCCATCTCGAAGCGCGCCTGTGGAATGACGTATTCGTCTTCGCGCAGGACTATTGCAAAGTGCCGCAAGGCTCCATCCGCGCCACCGTCCTGATCGAAACCATTCTCGGATCGTTCGAGATGGACGAGATCCTTTACGAGCTGCGCAACCATTCCGCCGGCCTGAATTGCGGCCGCTGGGACTACATTTTCAGTTACATCAAGAAGCTGCGGAACCGCCCCGATTCCATGCTGCCCAACCGCGCGTTGGTCACGATGGAGCGGCACTTTCTGAAGTCGTATGTGGATCTCCTGATTCAGACCTGCCACAAGCGCGGCATCCACGCGATGGGCGGGATGGCCGCGCAGATTCCGATCAAGAACGATCCCGAAGCCAACGAGCGCGCGCTCGAAAAGGTGCGCCAGGACAAGCTGCGCGAAGTGCGTGCGGGCCACGACGGCACCTGGGTCGCGCACCCCGCCCTCGTCCCCATAGCTGCTCAAGTCTTCGAGCGGCCGAATCAGCTTGACGTCATGCGTTCCGAAGTCCGCGTCACAGCCGCCGACCTACTGCAAGCCCCTGACGGCGAGATCAGCGAGGGGGGTCTACGCCTGAATGTCGACGTCGGCATTCAATACCTAGAGGCTTGGCTGCGGGGGAGCGGAGCCGTCCCGATCTACAACCTGATGGAAGATGCCGCCACCGCCGAAATCTCAAGAGCGCAAGTCTGGCAGTGGTCCCGTCACGGCGCGAAACTCACCGACGGCCG
>JBBROU010000145.1:0-11286 GCA_038229055.1 Bryobacterales bacterium
CAAACGAACGCGTTTTCGAAGGTGGGCTATAAGCGCACAATCTTTTCGGAATGGATGCCCTTCAGTGCGTTGCGTGTGTCGACGATCAGTTTCGCCTCGCGCGCCAGTTCCAGGTAATCGAAACTGGAATGGTCGGTCACCACCACCACGCAATCGGCAGCGGCCACCGCCGAGCCGTCTTGCGACCGCATCTCGGCGCTGTCCAGCTTCAAAACCGGCACGTGCGGATCGGTATAAGAGATGATGCCGCCCTTACGTTCCAGAAGCAGCATGATGTCGAGCGCCGGCGATTCGCGGACATCGTCGATATCGCGTTTGTACGACACCCCATAAATATGGATGCGCGAGCCCTTCACGGGCTTGCCCTGGTCGTTCAGCGCGCTTTGGATCTTCTCGACGACGAAGTGCGGCATCTGGCCGTTGATGTGGCCCGCCAGTTCAATGAAGCGGGCCTCGATCCCGGCCTGCTTGGTCTTCCACGATAGATAAAACGGATCAATCGGAATGCAGTGGCCGCCGAGGCCGGGGCCCGGATAGAAGGGCATGAACCCGAAAGGCTTGGTTGCGGCAGCCTCGATTACTTCCCAGACGTTGATCCCCATGCCGTGGCACATGATCGCGATTTCGTTGGCCAAGCCGATGTTGATCATACGAAATGTATTCTCAAGCAACTTCACCATTTCGGCGACTTGAGTCGAACTAACCGGCACCACGGTATTCAGTGCTTGCGAATAGAACACGCGGCCCATCTCTGTGCAGGCGGGCGTGGTGCCTCCGACCACCTTTGGGATATTCAGTGTTTGGAAATGCGGATTGCCCGGGTCCACCCGTTCGGGCGAAAAGCAAAGGAAGAAATCTTTGCCGACGCGCAGCCCGGACTTCTCCAGCATCGGGAGCACCAGCTCGTCCGTCGTTCCCGGGTAAGTCGTCGATTCCAGAATGATCAGCATTCCCCGATGGAAGTAACGCGTGATTTCCTGACACGCCGCGACGATGAAACTCATGTCCGGATCTTTGGTCTTGCGCAACGGAGTAGGGACGCAGATGTTGACCGTATCGAGATCGCGAATCACCGAAAAATCAGTGGTGGCGCGCAATTTACCGGAGTCGACCAGCGCCTTGACGTCGTCGGAGGCGATGTCGCCTATATAGGATTGCCCGGCGCTAACCTGCGCGATTTTCGATTCGCTGAGGTCAATGCCGGTGACGTGAAAGCCTGCGCGGGCGTACTCAACCGCCAGCGGCAGACCCACGTAACCGAGCCCGACGATTCCGACCCGCGCATTGCGCCCGCGAATTTTTTCTTCGAGGACTTCGGCCGTTGTCGCACTGGTTATCATTCAAGCCTCATCATAGTAGAAAACCCCTTCGGCCACGATTTCGGCGGGGCCGGTGAGGTAAATATCGCCCTCCCAGCGAAGGGCAAGGTCGCCGGCAGGCGTCATGACGGTGACCGGGCTGGATACGAGGCCGTGCGCGATCGCCGCCGCCGCTGCGCCGGTGGAGCCCGTGCCCGAACTCATAGTTTCGCCGGCGCCGCGCTCGTAAAAACGAACGTCGATCGTGTTCGCGTTGATGCGTCGCACAAATGAGACGTTGGTCCGTTGCGGGAAATGTGGGTGGCGCTCAATTTCCGCTCCCATGGTGCGCCAATCGAAATCGAAGTTCTCAACCATCACCACGCACTGGGGGTTGCCGACATCGATCAGCGCCACTTCTTGCGCGCCCGTGCTGAGCGGCAGCGCGAAGCGGATATCGAGCAGGCGAGGCGCTCCCATATTCATCTCGAAAATGTACCGGAGCCCTGCGCGTTCGATCAGGCGAAGGTGTTTCGCGCCCGCGCCTGTACGGATGGAAAGTTCGTTCGCCGCCTTTCCATGATGAATCAGGAAAGCCGCTGCGCAGCGCGTGCCGTTGCCGGAAATTTCCGGTTCGCTGCCATCGGAATTGAGAAGGCGGAGCGCCGGACTCTCCTCGACCAGCATCCATCCGTCGGCGCCGACACCGGTATGGCGATCGCAGATTGCGCGCGCGGCCGCCGGCGTGAATTCTGGCGCATCACTGGCCCAGGTCAGCAGAAAATCGTTCTTCGCGCCGTGCGCCTTGCAGAACGGAATCTTCATTTCGGTACGTCCTGACGATAGTAAATATTCAAATCCGGGGCGCCTTGAACCTTCACCTTGCGAACGAGTTCGAAACGAGAGCCCGCGCGAGTCACTGCGCGATCGACGTCTTCCCCGGTTTGCGCGACTGCCCAGCGCTCCCATAAGAAAAGGTCCGGACGTGCAGTTGCCATGGTCCAGGCTATGCCGTTGTTTGGTGTCAACGTGCGGGCCAACGGAATTCCGGCGACGCGATAGATGCCGGTAATGTCGCTGAACCCCGTAAAGATGCGGTCCTCGGGAGAGAGGCGCCGCCCGCGGAAGAATTCGCCCGCCTGCTCGGTCCAATCGCGGCGCGCGACGGAGTTGACCTGCGATTCCTTCCAGGTGATCCACTTCTCGGGACTCGGCCTCCACAACCATCCGCCACAGGCGACGAACACCAGCAGCGCAGCAAATACGGTATTGCGGGGCGCGATGCTAGCGAGTGCCGCCATTCCCAGCGCCAACAGTGGCATGGCCGCCAGACCATAGCGAGCGTTGTAGTACGAGAAGGGCCACAAGACCGGAACGTGGATCGGAGTGCTGGCCGAGTGAATGCTCCACAGATAGAAACAGGGCGGCAGCGCCAGCAAGAGCACCGGCCAATACGCGCGCCGCGAAAGAGCGACCACTAATCCGAGCGCGCCGATCCAGAGCAAGGGACGCGCCGCCACCAGACGCACCGTGGTGAAGTAATACTGCAGCGCCGCGGACCACTGGCCACGCCCGGGATACCAAGGGGCGCCCTGAATCGCGATGGCGGAGTAGGGCCCATTGTAGAAATCGAGCACATTGCCGAATTCCCACCAGTTGTATCCGAACCAAAAAAGCGGACCGACCGCCGCCATCGCCCCGAAGCCGATGGCCGGCAGCAAGCCACGCGTTCGCAAGAAATAGAAAGCCACAAACGGCAGCAGAAACCATCCCTCGTAGCGCGTCATGGTGGCAGCCAGCGCCATGATTCCCGCTCCCACAATGGATCCCCGCACGCTGAAATAGAGAAGCCCGAGGAGGGCGGCGAGGAACACGGGCTCTGTCATCGGGATGGATTGCAGGTACAACATGTTTGGATTCAGCACCAGCACCGCCACCCCAACCGCCGCCGGCGCTTCGCCGAAAATGCGCCGCATCGCCGCATAAAAAAATCCGCAGGCGGCCACGAAGCAAATGCCACCCGAGATGCTTCCCGCGAGACCCGTCTGCCATAGTCGCATTGAGGCCGCAAACGGCGCCAGCAACAAGTGTGGCAGCGGCAGCCACGTTCTACCCAGTTGATCCCAGCCTGGTGTGGTTGAATCGAGCAGCCGCCGAGCGGTATTCAGATGCGCTTCGGCATCGCCAAAATAGAGCAGTGAGCCGATGCTGAAGAAGTACAGGCTGGAGAGCGCACTGGCCAGAGCCGTCAAGATCAGTACGACGCCGAGCCTTCGATGCCGAGTTAAAACTCCGTGCACGTCCGAAACTCGTTGAACCGCTCGTGGATCTCCGCTTTCGTCAAGTTTCGAAACCGGTCAACACCGAACTTCTCGCAGCAGAAGCTTCCCATGACGGAACCGTAGATCACCGCATGGCGAAGATCCGCGCCGCTGATATCGTGAGACGAGGCATCGACACCCTGGGAAGCCAGGTATCCGATAAAGCCGCCCGCGAAGCAGTCGCCCGCGCCGGTCGGATCGAACACCTCCTGCAACAGATAGCCGGGAACCATGAAGTGCTGGTCGCGGTGAAACAGAATCGCTCCGTATTCGCCCCGCTTGATCACCAGAATCTTCGGACCCATCGCCATGATCTTCTCGGCCGCGCGGCGCAGGTTGTGCTCGTTCGAAAGCATGCGCGCTTCGGCATCGTTGATCAGCAGGAAATCCCATCCGGTGATCGTCACCAGAAGCTGCGAGCGGAAATCGTTGATCCAGTAATTCATGGTGTCGCCGCCGCTAAGCTTGACGCCGTTCATCTGATCGCGGACGGACTTCTGCAGTTCCGGTTGAATGTTGCCGAGCAGCAGATAAGGTTGCGACCGATAGGAAGCGGGCAATTTCGGCCGAAAATCAGCGAAGACGTTCAGCTCCGTCGTCAGCGTCTGGCGATCGTTCATGTCGTGCGAATAAACGCCGGACCAGAAAAATGTTCTGCCGGGCACACGCTCCAGCCCTTCTAGATCGATTCCGTGGCGTGTAAGCAAGTCCAGATCTTCCTGTGCGAAGTCGTCCCCGACCACCGCGACGATCCGTACTTTGGTGAAAAAACTCGCCGCAAGCGAGATGTACGTGCATGCGCCGCCGAGCATGCGATCCACTTTTCCGTGCGGCGTTTCGATCCCGTCATACGCCACCGAACCCACAACAACTAAGGACATCGTTTCAGTCTACTTGAGCAGTAGATCAGAGGTATCCGGTTAATTCTCGATACGGCGATTGTGCGCGACGGCGATGCGCGCGAGGGCTCGAATTGACTCCGCCTCTCTGTTACTCACCTGCAACAGCAACTCTATGCTGGTCCGCTGCCCGGCAATGTGTTGCGCGTTCTCGGCAATGTGTTGCGTGTTCCCGCCGATCTGCCGGTCGTGAGACTCAATCGATTGCATCAGGAACTCGACGCGCTGCTCGATGGTCATATCTTGATTCTACTTGATCAGCGGCTGAAGATAGCTCATAACCAGCGCGGCGACACGCGCGTTGCCCGCTGCCGTGGGATGAATTCCGTCCTGCTGCATGTCCTTGGTTCCGGCCACGCC
The DNA here is from genome assembly GCA_038229055.1 of Bryobacterales bacterium. Classification (GTDB taxonomy): domain Bacteria; phylum Acidobacteriota; class Terriglobia; order Bryobacterales; family Bryobacteraceae; genus JANYJA01. Next base: position 4,879 of record JBBROU010000145.1, read on the forward strand.
AAGAAGCAGAAATGGAACGCGCACCAGATGGTGTTGTTTCGCGAGATCCACGTATATCTTCTCGAAGGAGCGGATGAAGTCCGGGCCGTAATTGCGCGGCAGCGTCATACCCGCCAGGACCACTTGCGCGCCTGCGCCTTGCAATGCGGTGATCATCTGATCCAGATTCTGCCGCGTGCTCTCCACCGCCAAACCGCGCAATCCGTCATTGCCGCCGAACTCCAAAATTGCGATAGCCGGATGCAGGGCGAGCACTGAACTCACGCGCTCCACGCCGTCGGTGGTGGTGTCGCCGCTGACGCCCGCGTTGAAGACACGATATTTGAAGCCTTTCGAGTCGATCAGTTTTTGCAGATAATCGGGATAGCTCTTGCCGGGTTCCGCGCCGAATCCCGCCGAGAGGCTGTCGCCGAAGGCCGCAATCACCGGACGAGAATCTTTCGTTTCGGGGGCCGTGGTCTGTGCGGGGGCGGCTTGCACTGGCTGCTCCGGCGCTGCCGTTTCGGGCTTCGGCGGCGCTGAACTGCATGCAGAAAACAGGAACCAGACGGCGAACACGATCATCTTTAAATATGTATTCATTCCTGATGCCATCATAAATGACGACCTCCCAAACACCGATTATTGTTGTTTCCGGCCTCACCCGAACCATCGTGAACGGCGCGCACCGCGTCGACATTCTGCGCGGCATCGACTTCACCATCCCCGCCGGTCAGTTCGTCGCCATCATGGGACCGTCCGGCAGCGGCAAGAGCACACTGCTCGGGCTGCTCGCGGGTCTTGATGAAGCCACATCGGGCAAGGTGATTCTCGATGGCACCGATATCACCGGGATGGCCGAAGACGAGCTGGCGATCGTTCGCGGCCGCAAGATCGGCTTCGTTTTTCAGTCTTACCACCTGATCCCGACCCTCACCGCGGAGGAGAACGTTCTGCTTCCGGCGGAATTGACCGGGGTCAAGGGTGACGGCATCGGGCGCGCGCGAGATCTGCTGCAGCGAGTCGGCCTCTCCGAACGCCGCGACCATTATCCCGTTCAGCTCTCCGGCGGCGAGCAGCAGCGTGTCGCACTCGCCCGCGCGTTCATGGTGCATCCGCCGATCCTGATGGCCGACGAACCCACGGGAAATCTAGACAGCGCCAACGGCCGGCACATTCTGGAACTGCTTATCGATTTGAACCGGCGCGAGAAGACTACACTCGTTCTCGTCACGCACGATCCCGAACTGGCCGCTAACGCCGACCGCCGCATCACTCTGCGCGACGGCTTGGTGCTCAGCGATGAGTTGCAGGAGAGCGCCGTAGCGTCCCAGGTGATTTCCTGATGCGGACGGCTCTCAAGATCGCCTGGCGGGAAACGCGTGCGTCGGCGGCGAAGTTTCTGTTCGTGGTCATTGCGGTCGCGGTCGGCGTCGCGTCACTGACTGGCGTGCGCGGGTTCAGCCGCGCATTCGAAACCATGCTGCTGCGCGAAGCCCGGACGCTGATGGCTGCCGACCTTTCGGTGCGCGTCTTCGCGCTGCCCTCGCCGCAACAAACTTCCGCTATGGACCGGCTGGGCGCAAGCGGCGTGCGCCGGACGTGGATTACTGAAACGGTAACGATGGTGTCCGGCGGCGCTTCCGGGAACCCCGTGCTGGTTTCCGTCAAAGCCGTCGATCCCCGCGTTTATCCGTTCTACGGTGCTGTGAAGCTGGACCCTCCCGGCCCGCTCGCGACGCGCCTCACGGTGGATACCGTCGCGGTTTCAGATGACCTGCTGCTCCGGTTGAACCTGCGTGTCGGAGACTCCGTTCGTATCGGCGGACAGGATTTCCACATTGCCGGCACCGTGCTCGGTGAGCCCGATCGCATGGCCGGCAGCTTGAATGTAGGTCCGCGCGTCATGATGTCGCGCGACGGCCTCGCCCGCGCCGACCTTCTGGTCGCCGGCAGCCGCGCCTCGGAGCGCTTTCTGTTTCGCCTGCCGCCTACGACCAATATCGAGACCGTCCGAGCCGATCTTAAGAAGACTTTCCCCGAATCGCTCATTGCCGATTTCCGCCAGACACATCCCATCATCGAAGCCGGCTTGCAGCGCGCCACTACCTTTCTGAGTCTGGTCAGTTTGATCGCGCTGATCGTCGGCGCGCTCGGCGTCGGCACTGCGATCCAAGCCCATCTCCAGCAGAAGATGGATTCCATCGCCGTGATGAAGTGCCTTGGGGCGCGCTCGTCGCAAATCATCCGGATCTATTTACTCCAGACGCTCGGCCTGGGGCTTGCGGGCGGCTTGCTCGGCATCGTCTGTGGCCTCGCCGTGCAGCGGGCATTTCCAATTTTGATTGCGCGCTATTTCTCGATAACCCCGCGATTTTCCATCGATCTGCTATCCGCCGGCCAGGGCCTCGCCATCGGACTGCTGTCGACTCTTCTCTTCACGCTGCCGCCTCTGCTGTCGATTCGCCGCATCCGCCCGGGCTTGATCTTCCGTCGCGAGATGTCGGAACAGCGTCCCGGCTGGTGGGTGCGCTTGCGCAACGCGCGTGCGGCGATTGCGGCGACCCTGCTGATCCTTGTCGGTATCGGCGGCATTGCGGGCTGGCTCAGCGCTTCGGTGCAGATGGGCGTTTACTTCGTGCTCGCGTTGGTTGTCAGTCTGCTTGCGCTCGCGGGCGTCGCCTGGCTGCTGCTCCGCGGGTTGAAGGCGTTCAGCCGAGGCGCCAGTCGGACGCTTCGACCGAGCATTCGCCACGGCATCGCGAATCTCTACCGCCCCGGCAATCACGCGCAGGCCGCGCTGGTCGCTCTTGGCATCGGCGTGATGTTCACGTTGACGATCTACCTGGTCCAGCGCGGCATGCTGACCGAGATAATGCTGAGCGCGCCGCCCGGCATGCCGAACGTATTCTTGCTAGACATCACGCCGCGCAACCGCGCTGCCGTTGAAGATCTGCTCGCGCGCCAGAAGGGGATCGAGGGCGCTCCGGAAATCATCGGCTCCGTGGCCGCGCGCATCGCTTCCATTGACGGTGTTCCGCTCGAGAAACGCAATCTGGTGCATTATTCCAGAAGGTTTCGCGGCACGACATCCGTCACAACAGCCCCGTCATTGCCGCCCCACACGTCCATCATTGAAGGCAAGTTTTGGGACCGGGCGCATCCGCCCTCTCTCACGCAAGTCTCCGTTTCCGAAGAAGCCGCCAAAACGCTCAACTTGCATCCCGGCGCCAGGATCGAGTGGTCCACGCCCGCGCGCCAGTTCTCATCCGTTGTCGCGGCCATCCATCGCACCGAAGCCATTCGCCTGAGCGCGCGCATCGAATTTCTGTTCACGCCGGGCGCACTCGAAGGGCTGCCGATCATCTATTACGGCAGTGTTCGCGTTAAGCCGCCGCTCGTGAGCGCCATGCAGCGCGCCGTCTACCAGCGCTTCCCGACCGTCACCGTGGTTAATGTCGCCGACGTCATGCAAATCATCCAGGAAGTGGTGGATCAGATTTCGCTTGTCATCCGCTTCATCTCCGCCTTCGCCATTCTGGCCGGCGCGATCATCCTCGCCTCCAGCGTCGCCGGCACGCGGTTCCGGCGCATCCGCGAAGTGGTGATCCTCAAAACGCTGGGTGCCACGCGCAACCGCGTCGCCGAGATTTTCTCGATTGAATTTCTGATCCTCGGCTTGGTTGCGGGCCTGATGGGGAGCCTGCTCGCCACGGGATTTACGGCTTTGATTCTGCGCCGCCTTCTCGACGCGCAGTTCCATGTGGATTGGGTACCGAACCTCCTCTCTATCGCCGCGACCGCGCTGGTGGCCAATGTCGCCGGATGGCTCGCCAGTTTCCGCATTCTCGGCCAGAAGCCATTGGAGATACTCCGGCAGGAGTGATGCGTTACAGTCAATGGCCTCGCCCCAATTAGACCGAAACTTTGATTGCGTGTAGGCCGCCCGCAGCGTTTCGTGGTATCCGTATTGTGGTTATGCCCATTCCCGATTACCAGTCTCTAATGCTGCCCGTCCTAGTTGCGTCCTCGCATGGAGAGGTCCGGATCGGCACAGTCGTAGAGACGCTAGCCGAACAACTCGGGCTCACTCCAGAAGAGCGCGGTGAATTGCTGCCGTCTGGGCGGCAGACCGTTTTTAGTAATCGCGTCCACTGGGCCAAGTCTTACCTGAGTAAGGCCGACTTGGTGGAGATTACTCGTCGAGGATACTTTCGAATCGCTTCGCGCGGTGAAATCATTCTACGTTCGTCGCCGTCAAGAATCGATAATAAATTTCTTACTCAGTTTGAGGAATTTCGCCACTTCCGCGAGAGATCCAACGCGATCTCCGAGGAGCACAATGGGACGATTGCCCCTCTGCTCGAAGACCAGAAGCAGACGCCGGATGAGACAATGCGTACGTCCTACCGTCAGATTGAAGTCGCGCTCGGGCAAGACTTGCTCGAGCGAATCCGTCAGGCTCCGCCAGAGTTTTTCGAACGCCTTATCGTCGCCCTGCTGTTGAGCATGGGTTTTGGGGGATCAACCGAAGACGCGGGCCGTTCTTTGGGCCGGTCAGGGGATGATGGCGTCGACGGAGTAATCGACCAGGACGCCCTCGGACTAGATCGAGTCTACGTTCAGGCGAAGCGTTACTCGGTCGGAAACAATATCGGTTCTGCCGCAATACGTGACTTTTTCGGAAGCCTTGATCGGCACAAGGCCACTAAGGGCCTCTTCGTTACTACCTCGACCTTTTCCCCGTCTGCAAGAGAGACGGCGGAGTTCTTGAGCAAGCGCATCGTTCTAATAGATGGCGAACAGCTTGCGCGACTAATGATTCGCCACAACGTCGGATGCCGAGTCGAAGACACGCTTTACATCCGGAAGGTGGACGAGGAATTTTTCGAGTAGGCCAGAGCAAATGTAATCGCAAGCCCGATCAAAAATAAATTCTCATGCCGCATACAAGAGGCGCGCCTCATTAAGCACTGACGCTCTAATGAGGGGTTTAAGCCCCTTTTTCGAAACCAGATCCACTTTTCGCGCCAGAAGTCGCGATAGATCCAACATCAAACCGGCGTAGTCCACCAAATCGGTTTCCGCGTCAGGCAGGAACTCGACAAGCAGATCGATGTCGCTATCCGGTCGCATTTCCCCTCGGGCAGCCGATCCAAACAGCGAGAGTTCCTGAACGTGGTACTGCATGCACAGATCAGCCAGCTTAGTCTCATCCGTCTGTACATCGCCGACCTGAAGCACGCGGTTCATAAGCTTCCATTATGTGCGACCCCGAGCCGAAATCTCCGATCACCGCCGGGTTTGTGATTCGCAAAATCTAATGCGTTACAGTGATCGGGATGCGATTCCTTTCGATAGCACTGTTCGCCGCAGCCTTCGCCACCGCCCAAACGCGCCCGATCGTTCTCAAGGCCGCCCGCATGTTCGATGGCCGCGTGATGAGCTCGCCCGGGCTTCTGGTGTTGGCCGACGGCAAGATTCTCGATGCCGGCACTTCGGCGCGCCTGCCTGATGGCGCCGAGGTAATCGACCTTGGGGACTCCACGCTGCTGCCCGGCTTCATCGACGCGCACACGCATCTCTCCGGGGCGTATTCCGACGATTGGAAGCAAGCTGAGCTCGATGGCTTGCACAAACCGATTCCGGAAATGGCGCTCGATGCTACCGAGAATCTAAAAGCTACCTTACTGGCCGGCTTCACCACGGTGCGCGATGTGGGCTCGCACGATTACATTGACGTGAGCCTGCGCAACGCCGTTCGCAGCGGAAAGATCATCGGGCCGCGCATGCTGGTGGCGGTGCATTCCATCGGATCGACGGGCGGCCACTGCGACAACACCGGCTATCGCGCCGGTGTGTTCGGCCACGAGACCGGCGTCGCCGAGGGCATCGTCAACAATCCCGACGAGGCGCGCGCCGCCGTGCGCCTGAACGTGAAGTACGGCGCCGACGTCATCAAAACGTGCGCCACCGGTGGCGTGCTCTCGCTCGCCGACGATGTAGATACGCCGCAGTTGACGCAAGCCGAGCTCGATGCGCTTGTAGATGAAGCGCATGCACTGCGCCGCAAGACTGCCGCGCATGCGCACGGAGCGACCGGCGCCAAGCGCGCCATCAAGGCTGGCATTGATTCCATCGAACATGGGTCGTTCCTCGACGATGAAGCGCTCGACATGATGAAGGCCAAGGGCACGGTTCTGATCCCGACGCTGATGGCGGGCTGGTGGCTGGGCGACCGCCTGGAGCATGGCGTTTACTTTCCGCCGCCGATCGCCGCCAAGGCGCGGCTCGCTATCGGTAGTATGACGGCGACGTTCCGGAAAGCTGTCGTGAAGGGAGTCATCGTTGGCTTCGGCACCGATGCCGGCGTCTATCCTCATGGCCGCAACGCCCACGAGTTCGCGTTGATGGTGGCGCAAGGCATGA
>JBBROU010000146.1:0-11217 GCA_038229055.1 Bryobacterales bacterium
CCTGCCGTATGGGCCGCCATTCGACCCTTTGCAGCCCGACGACGGCATCGAGCGCGGTCTGCTCGGCCTATTCATTGTCGCGAGCTTAAAGGATCAATTCGAATTCCTAATGTCCGACTGGGTGAATGGCGGGCTGTTTGCGCCCGGCCTCGGCGGAACACGCGATCCGATCCTCGGCAACAATAGCGATGGCAGCGCCAAATTCGTCATCTCCGTGGACGGCGGAGACAAGATCGTGGTCGCCGGATTCTCGAACCTTGTCACCACGCGCGGAGGCGCGTATTGCTTCGTGCCGAGCTTGCCGGCTTTGCGTCTGATCGCTGGTCTCCCCTGATAATGAGGTAAAATATGATGATCGAGCATTTGAAACCATGACGTTTCCTCACGTGTCCCGTTGGATCTGCATTGCCCCCACAATTGGCTTCGTTCTGACGATTTCTGCGCCGGTAATCTCGGCTCAAAACGCGCCCGCCAACGTCGATTTCGGCAAGGATATTCAGCCGATTTTCGAGAAATCCTGCTATTCCTGCCACGGCGAGAAGATGCAGATGGGCGGCCTGAGGCTCGACACCAAGGCCGCCGCCCTGAAGGAAGTCAGTCCTGGAAAATCGGCGGAGAGTGCGCTTTTCCAGCGGGTGGCGGCGACTTCCGATCAGACGCGCATGCCGATGGGAGGCAAGCCCCTCGAACCCGCGCGGATCGCAATCATCAAGCAATGGATCGATCAGGGTGCCGTCTGGCCCGACAATTTCGTTGCGCGTTCCGACGAATCGAAGAAGCACTGGGCTTACATCGCGCCGGTACGGCCCGCCCTGCCCGAGGTCGGCAATAACAGATGGTCGGCGAATCCAATTGACCGCTTCATTCTGGCGCGTTTGGATAAAGAGAAGCTGACGCCGGCTCCCGAAGCCGACAAAGCCACTCTTCTGAGGCGTCTGAGTCTGGATTTAATCGGTCTGCCGCCGGCACCTGAAGAGACGCAAGCTTTCTTGAAAGACAAGCACCGCGATGCGTACGAGAAGCAAGTCAATCGGCTGCTGGCCTCGCCGCATTATGGTGAGCGATGGGGCCGTGTGTGGCTGGATGCCGCGCGCTATGCGGATTCCGACGGCTACGAAAAAGATAAATCGCGCCAGGTCTGGTTTTATCGCGACTGGGTTATCAACGCGATGAATCGCGACATGCCCTACGACCGTTTTGTGATCGAGCAGGTGGCTGGCGATCTGCTTCCGAATTCAACGCAGGATCAGAAAGTCGCGACCGGCTTTCTGCGCAATTCGATGATCAACGAAGAAGGCGGCGTCGATCCTGAGCAGTTCCGCATGGAAGCCATGTTCGACCGCATGGACGCCATCGGCAAGAGCGTGCTCGGCGTGACCATTCAGTGCGCCCAGTGTCACAACCACAAGTTCGATCCACTGAAGCAGGAAGAATACTACCGGATGTTCGCGTTCCTCAACGATTCGCACGAGGGCAGCGTACCGGTCTACACGCCGGCGGAACAGATGAAGCGCGCGGAAATTTTCCGGCGCACCAAAGAGATTGAAGCGGGGCTGCAGCACCGCATGGCCGCGTGGGAGCAGCGCATGGCCGCGTGGGAGCGGGAAGTCAGCAAAAACCAGCCGGTATGGACCGTCGTCAGGCCCGCCGTCGATGACATTTCAACGGGCGGCGAGAAATATTCGTTGCTCCCCGATGGTTCTCTGCTGGGCGGAGGCTACGCGCCCACGAAGCACAGCTTGAAGCTGACGGTCAACACCGACGTCCAGAACATTACCGCTTTCCGTCTGGAGTTGCTTAATGATCCGAACCTGCCGCTCGGCGGCCCCGGCCGCTCGATCAAAGGCACTGGCGCGCTGACGGAATTCGAAGTGGAAGCGGCGCCGATCGGATCAAAAGAAAAGCCGTCGAAGGAGAAGCCTGCAAAGATCAAATTCGCCAAGGCCACGGCGGATATCAACCTCCCCGAAAAGCCGCTCGACGCGATATTCTACGACAAGACCGATAAGAAGCGCGTCACCGGGCCGATCGAATTCGCTATTGATGGAAAGGATGAAACGGCGTGGGGCTTCGATGCCGGACCGGGCCTTCGCAATCAGCCGCGAAAAGCCGTGTTCACGGCAGCGGCACCGATATCGAATGTCGGTGGCACTACGCTTACCTTCTATATCAGCCAGAAACACGGCGGCTGGAACAGCGATGACAATCAGAACTGCAACTTAGGGCGATTCCGGCTTTCGCTGACGACGCAGCCGGACGCCGTCGCCGACCCGCTGCCGAGCAATGTCCGCGAGATCCTTACCATTGCTCCGGACAAGCGGAGCCCCGCGCAGGAGCAGGCTATTTTTGCCTACTGGCGAACCACAGTTCCCGAATGGGCCGAAGCTAACGATCAAATCGCGGCGCTTTGGCGGGAGCATCCCGAAGGGTCCTCGCAACTGGTCTTGGCCGAGCGCGAGACGCCTCGTGAGACGCATATTCTTGGCCGCGGCGACTTCCTGCGCCCCGGCAAGAGCGTGATTCCGGGCGTTCCGGCATTCCTGCATCCGCTGCCGAAAGACGCCCCGCCGAACCGGCTCACCTTCGCGCGCTGGCTGGTGGACCGCAATTCGCCGACTACCGCCCGAGCCCTGGTGAATCGCACCTGGCAAAACTATTTCGGCATGGGCCTGGTGAGCACGACCGAAGATTTGGGTAAGCAAAGCGAAACTCCTTCACATCCGGAGTTGCTCGACTGGCTGGCCGTCGAGTTCATGGATCGCAACTGGAGCATGAAGGCGATCCACCGGCTGATTGTCACGTCGGCGGTTTACAAGCAATCGTCGCGGATTACTCCAGAGATGTACACGCGCGATCCGTATAACCGCCTGCTGGCGCGCGGCCCGCGCTTCCGCGTGGATGCCGAAATCGTTCGCGACATCGCGCTGTCGGCGAGCGGACTTCTGAATCCCGAGATCGGAGGCCCGAGCATCTTCGCGCCCGCGCCTGACTTTCTGTTTCAGCCGCCCGCGAGCTATGGGCCGAAGATCTGGACCGAAGCGAAAAATGCGGAGCGCTATCGCCGCGCGCTCTATACGTTCCGCTATCGTTCGATCCCCTACCCCATGCTGCAGGTCTTCGATTCTCCGAACGGCGATGTCTCCTGCGTGCGTCGCAGCCGCTCGAACACGCCGCTGCAAGCGTTGACCACTTTGAATGAGCCGCTGTTTCTCGAAACCGCGCGGGCGCTGGCGTTGCGAACGATTCGCGAGGGCGGCAAGACCGATGAGCAGCGCGTCTCTTATGCGGTGCAGCGATGCTTGTCGCGCAAGCCCAATGAGAGCGAGAGCGCCGAACTGCTTTCTTTGTTGAACAAAGAAACGGTTAGATTTTCAAAGAGCGCCGGCAATCCGTGGGAACTTGCGGCGAACGATGCCACGCACCCTCCGGCCGTTCCGGCGGGGACCACTCCGGCTCAACTCGCTGCATGGACGGCGGTGTCTCGCGTGCTTCTCAACCTCGACGAAACGATCACAAAGGAATAGCCATGAATTGCCAGGACGATCTCTACCGCGGTCAGGACCCCAAGGTTGTTAGCCGGCGCTGGTTTTTCGAACAGTGCGCTGTGGGCTTGGGCGCGGTTGCGCTGAACCAGTTGCTGGGAAACACCGCCATGGCTGCGACCGTAGGCACTGCGCCCACGGGCCCGCTGGCTCCGAAGCAGCCGCACTTTGCGCCCAAAGCGAAGAATGTCATCTATCTATTTATGGCGGGCGCGCCGAGCCATCTCGAGCTGTTCGACAACAAGCCTGAGCTGGCGAAGTTCGACGGTAAGCTGCCTCCCGCGGAGCTGTTGAAAGGCTATCGCGCGGCGTTCATCAATCCGAACTCGACGCTGCTTGGGCCGAAGTTCAAGTTCGCGCGCTACGGCCAGAGCGGCGCCGAGCTTTCCGAACTTCTGCCGCATCTGGCGAAAGTGGTGGACGACATCGCCATCGTGAAATCCATGAACACGGACGCGTTCAATCACGCTCCGGCGCAGATCCTGATGAATACCGGGTCGCAGCAGTTCGGCCGCCCGAGCATGGGGGCGTGGGTCACGTACGGATTGGGCAGCGAATCGCAGGATTTGCCGGCGTTCGTGGTGACCAGTTCGGGAAAGAAGGGTCCGAGCGGCGGCAATTCGTGCTGGGGCAGCGGCTTTCTTCCCACGGTGTATCAGGGCGTGCAATTCCGCGGCAGCGGCGACCCGGTGCTGTATCTTTCCAATCCAGCGGGCGTCGATAAGGATCTGCAGCGCGATTCGCTCGATTCCATTCGCAGCCTGAACCAGATGCGGCTGCAGGCGACGGGCGATCCGGAAATCGCGACGCGCATCAATTCCTTCGAGATGGCGTTTCGGATGCAGAGCAGCGCGCCGGAGCTGATGGATCTAACCAAAGAACCGAAGAATATTCTCGAGATGTACGGTGCCGAGCCCGGCAAACCATCATTCGCGAATAGCTGCTTGCTGGCGCGTCGACTGGTTGAGCGAGGCGTGCGATTCGTGCAGCTTTACCATGAAGCCTGGGATCAGCACAGCGCCCTGGTGAAAGACATCACGCAGAACTGCCTCGATACCGACAAAGCGTGCGCGGCGTTGATTCAGGACTTAAAGCAGCGCGGCTTGCTGAAGGACACGCTGGTAATCTGGGGCGGCGAGTTCGGGCGCACCCCGATGGTGCAGGGCGGAAACGACGGGCGCGATCATCACCCGAATGCGTTCACCATGTGGATGGCCGGCGGCGGCATCAAGCCGGGCGTGACTATCGGCGAGACGGACCCGCTCGGATTCAATGTGGTGAAAGACAATGTTCACGTTCATGATCTGCATGCGACGCTATTGCACCTACTCGGATTCGATCACAAGAAACTGACCTATCGTTTTCAAGGGCGCGATTTCCGCTTGACGGACGTGAAGGGCGAACTCGTGCCGTCCCTGATGGCATAATGAGCGCAATCATGCGAAAGATTCTTTTGCTTGCGGCGTGTTTCGCAGTCCCCGTAGTTTGCGCTACGCCCCCCGAGCATGAACTCAAAGATGCAAGCGGCAAGACGATCATCCGTTACGCAGTTGAGGCGCCGGAAAATGTAGCGGCGGCGGGAACCACCGACCCCGCGCGGCAGGTCGGTTTGATTCTCTGTTTTCAGGAGCACGACCGCCCGACGGGTGACGAGATTCTCCCCGTTCGGGAGGCTTTGAAGGCGCTCGGAATGATCGATGGCTACGTGCTGCTTGCGGGCCATCCACAAGAACGGAAGTTCAACGCGATCGATGATGAGCCGATCGCGAAGCTGATTTCCTGGGCGAAGAAAACGTACCCAATCAATCCGCGCCGCGTTTACATGTATGGCAAGGGCGAAGGCGGCCAGATCTCCGGCGCATTCACGATGCTTCATCCGGACATCGTCACGGCGGCCATCTCGTATAGCTGGGGATGGTGGCGTATGCCGTCGGAGCTGAAGCAGCCGATCGATCCGCTGGGCAGCGCGCCGGAATTTTACATGGTGCTCGGGCTCCGCGATCTGTCGTACCACCTCACGACGGTGCGCGATGCCTACTCGCGAGTGAGCGCGAAAGGGTATCACGTGATCTATCGCGAGTTTGACGACCTGGGCGCGCGGACTTATCATCCGCCGAGCAATCAGGATGCGATCGCGTGGGCCACGCGTCTCCGCAACAAGAACATTCCGCCATCGCCCGAGGAGATGAATCTATTGCAGCGCTTCTCCGGACACTCGGTGCCGGCTGCGAATGCAGCGGGCTACTACACGGATATCGCGCTCGTCGGCGGAGTGCCCGCGGGTGCGGTGATTCAGAAACTTCTCGCGTCGGAAAACGCCGACGTCCGCACGGCGGCAGCGGCGACGTGCTCTCACGGGATCTTCGATGAATCGACCATGGCGGCTCTTGGGCAGCGCGTGACGGACCCCTCCTCAAAAGTCCGGAGCGCCGCAATCCACGCGCTGGGAATCAATGCGAATTGGCGTTCGGAAGCCGCGCAGCAAGCGTTAATCGATCTCGCGACTCACCCCGACAAGGCCGCGAATCCGAATGACCGCGTCGATGCGACGGATGCCATCAATCGCGCGCTTCGCTTCCAGGTCAAAGGCGTGCGGCAAGATCCACCGATGTTCAAAGCGCTCGTCACGCTGCTCGACGATAAGGATGAGGAACTGCGCGTGATGGCGGCGAACACGCTGGCGCTGATCCGCGACGCCGACTATCGTGGCGATTTAGCCAGGCCCGAGCAGAAGGCTCCGAACGGTGGCTGGTCTACCTGGCTCGACCAGATCACGACGAAGGCGGCAGGCTATTCGAAAGACTACGAAGTCTGCGCGGCGCGTGCGCAAAACTCCCAAGAGCCGGTCGATCTCTACTGCAAAGGCGGCGCGAGTTTGAAAAAAGATCCGGCGGCCGCGTTCACTTATACTTTGCAGGCGGCTGAGAAGGGCTACGTTCCCGCGCAGGCCGCGGTAGGCATGATGTATGCAAACGGCAAGGGCGTGCAACAAAACTATGCCGAAGCCGCGAAGTGGTGGACCAAGGCTGCTGAGCAGGGACACATTCTAGCGGCGACGAATGCATCAATGGTGTATCGGGGCGTGGGCGGTGTTCCCGCCGATCAAGCCGCGGCTGACAAGTGGGCGAAGTTCGTGGCGGAACATTCCGCGACAACCGTTCAATAGCGCGCCTTAAACCAGCACGCCCGGCAGCGGGCCGGTGCTATCGGCGAAACGCTCGACCGGTGTTCCAAACGCATCCAGCATCGAAACATAAAGATTCGCCGCAGCCGTATCTTCCGTAGGGGCCAGGTGCTGCCCGGTGGCGATACGCCCGCCTCCTCGACCGCCCACCACCAGCGGAAGCTTATGAGGATCATGCGAGTTTCCGTCGCTCAAGGCCGACGCAAACAGGATCATCGAATTGTCGAGCACCGTTTTCTCGCCTTCCTTCATGTCGCGAAGTTTGCGCAGAAGGTAAGCGTACTGCTCGATGTGCCAGCGATTGATCAAGTGATACTGCTGCAGCTTCTCGGGATTTTTCGAATGATGGGAAACTTCGTGATGCGTGTCGGATACGCCTTCGAGGAAACGGAAATTCTGGCCGCTGACGGCATTGCCGAACATGAATGTGCTGATGCGCGTGGAATCGCTCTGAAACGCCAGCGCGATCATGTCAAGCATCAACCGGACGTGCTCGGTGTGGTTCTTCGGAGCATCCGTAGGCTTCGGAACGGAATCGACTGAAGCGCGCGGCTTCCACGAGGATTTCGTCGGATCACTGGCGCGCTCGATACGCGATTCGAGCGAACGCACAATCTCCAGGTACTCGTCGACGCGCGCGCGGTCATTAACGCCAAGCTGCGCTTTCAATTTTTTCGACTGCCCCAGAACTCGATCCAGCAGCAGAGCGTCCTGCTTGGCCGATTTCGCTTGCGGATGCGATGCGCGGAACAGCCTTTCGTATACCGATTGCGGATTGATCTCTCTAGCGAGCGGAGTTGTGGGGCTGCTCCAGGCGATGTGGCATCCGTAGACGCGCGTGTAGCCGACGTTCCCATCGACGCCGGTCGACTCGGGTTCAATTCCGAGCTCCAACGATGGAAGCGGCGTCTGGTCACCCACGCGCTGCGCGGCAAGCTGATCCATCGAGATGCCGTGCATATTCAGATCGACGCCGAGCGTCTTGCTAATCGTCGTGCAGGTGAGAATGCTGGATTCCTTGACGTAGTGCCCATCGCCCGTGTTCGCCGCGGCATTCCAAAGATTGCTCGCCACCAGGATGTCGTCCTTCAAATCCTGAAGCGGCGCGAGCGTGGGGGACAGCGTGAAGTTGCGGCCCTGACCTTCCGGCGTCCACATGCTGGTGTTTACGCCGTTCGGCATATAGAGCACGCCCATGCGGACCGGCGTTGCCGAGGGCGCGATGCCCGCGGCGCGGGCAGACGAAGGAACCATCGCCTCGAGCCACGGCAAGCCCAGGGCGACTCCCGCCCCGCGCAACAACGTTCGTCTGGAGAGTCTGGAATCCCGCATTAGTCCTATTATCTCCCCGCCTTTAGATGAGTGCGCGCCGGTGGCTGCGCGCTTCCGCTCTGATACCGAAACGGCATACTCATCACGATTGAATTGATGAGCGCTTGGCCGCTGTAATTGTTCTTCTCAACCTCGGCCACGATGCCGTCCACCACGCAGGAATCCCGCAGCGTCAGCCCGCGGCCCAACGCATATCCGAGCATCTTGTTCGTCAGGTTGCGAATGAACAGATCCTTCTTATCGAGAAGCACCGCCTTGAGCTGCTCCGGTCCCTCGAATTTAGTGCCATCTGGAAGTTCGCCTTGCGTATCGACTGGCTTGCCGGTGTCCTGCGTGCGCCACTGGCCGATCGCGTCGTAGTTTTCAAGAGCGAAGCCGAGCGGATCGATGCGGCTATGACAACTCGCGCAAACCGGATTGGCGCGATGCTGGTTAAGCATTTCGCGCACCGTGTGTGGCGTGGCCCCGGCCGATGCTTCGAGCGCAGGCACATTCGGCGGAGGCGGCGGAGGCGGCGTGCCCAGAATCGAATCCAAGATCCATTTGCCGCGCAGCACCGGACTGGTGCGCTGCGGATGCGAGGAGATGGCGAGCACCGCCGACATTCCGAGCAATCCTCCGCGATGACTGTCCGGCGGCAATTCGATACGCTGCGGCGATTGCGCATGATCCGGGTGCGGCAGCTTTACGTCAAGCCCGTAAAGCTTCTGCAGCTTTTTGGTGGCCATGGTGAAGTTCGAATCGAGCAGGTTGAGCAGAGAAAGATCGTTCGCAACGATTTCACGGAAGAACAGCACCGGCTGGTAGCGGACGTCGCCCTGCACTTCTTCATCCGCCGTATAGACCGGAAAAAGCTTCGCGTCCGGATGAACATTCTGCGCCAGGGCGCGCGTGCCCAGCCACTGCTCGACAAAACTCTGCACGAAATCGAAAGACTTGGTGTTGCGCAGCATGCGCGCGACTTGGCCTTCCAGAATTTCGGGATCTTGCAACTTACCCGCGCCGGCGAGGGCCACCAGCAGGCTGTCGGGCGTGCTGCCCCACAAAAAATAGGAGAGGCGCGTAGCGAGCGAGTAGTTGTCTAAGAGTCGCGGCTCAGGCGACGGGTTCGGCGGCTCGGCGCGAAAAAGAAACTGCGGAGAGACGAGTACGCCTTTCAACGCGAACAGGATGGAATCGTCGAACGATTGCCCCGCTTTTTGCGACGAGTCGAACAGAGCGAGGTACACCTGAAGATCGGCCGGGTCCACCGGATGCCGGAACGCGCGCGGAAGGAATGCTTCGAGGATTGTCCGGGCGGCCTGGCGCGGAGAGGCGCCGGGCCCGGGCGTCGCGATCAGGAATTTGGCACGGGACCGTTTGTCTTTCGCGGCGAATTCGAGTGCCTTCTTTGCGGCATCAAGGAATTTCTCCGCGTGGATCGGCGAGAGGAACAGCGTCTCGGCGGCATTGTCGAAGCCCTCGCCGCCGGCTCCGTCGGCAGGAAGCATCGGGCTCAGGTCAAGGTGGAGATCGAGCAGATCGCGAATCGTGGCGGAGTATTCGGTGCGGTTCAGTCGTCGCAACGGCGCGCGTCCGGGCGTGATTCCATCGGCGCAGGCTTCGGTTTTCAGCGCATCGTGAACCCAGGTGGTGAACAGCTCGCGCTGCTCCGAAGCGGGGGCGGGGGCGCCTCGCGGCGGCATCTCGCTGTTCCGTACGCGCGTGTAGATGGTGCTCCAATTCGGGCCGCGATCACGAAAACTCTCCGCTGTGCTGAGCTGCGTGACATTCAATCCAGCAGCCGGGGACTTGCCTTGATGACACGCGAGGCAGTAAGTCTTCAGGAATTTCTGGCCGTCGTCGAACGCAAAGCGTGCCGGTTGCGCCAGAGCGGACGGCTCGCCGACCAGCACACCAATCAACACCAAAGCCGAGATGAATAAAGGAGTCTTGTGAAGGCGCTCCATAGCTGGGAGCCGAGCGGGAACAATGTTATGATCTCACATTATGACCCGTTCTGCCAAGCTGTTTGCGTGCGGACTGTTGCTTAGCTTGGCGATGTCGGCGACGGCGTCGGCCGCCGACGTGACTGGCATCTGGATGGGCCAGATTAAGGCTGAAGAAGACGAAAAGCAAGACGTTTCGTTCCAGTTCAAGACCGCTAACAACATGATCACCGGGACCATGTTCGGCGATGAATTCGATCTGCCTGTCGGCGACCTGAAGCTGACCGGCGATCACATCCAGTTCACGGTCACCAACACGAACTATTACAACGGCGAGAAGGTGAAATTCACTTTCACCGGAACGATCCGGGGTAACCAGATCGAATTAACGCGTGAGCGCGTGGAGCCGGTGCCGAGCCCCAAGCCTGACAAAGAGAAAGACAAGAACGCGAAGAACACTTTCACGTTGAAGCGCGTGGCGTAGGTGCTACCCACAGCCGTATTTCTTAATTATCGAAACTCGGGAATTTTTGTTTTAGCCTTTCGACGGTCGATCTCCATCGAGTTGCCGTCGGCTTGCAGACCGTATTCTGATTTCCGAAAAAGCCGATTTCCTTTACTGCCTTTTCAATTGGCACAGTTTGAATCCAACGGATCGGCACAAAATATTCGCAACGCTCCGGATCCTCGATAAATTCTCGGTGATAACCTGCATCCTTTAGCGCTTCAATAGCAGGCTTGTTTCCGTCGGGTGTTGGAACAAGGAAGTCGGAAAAGCGTTGCGCAAGACCCGTTGCACGGCCAACTCCCACGTAGCCGACACTCGGAACGTTAACCCAAACGCGATCGCCCGGGCTAAGAAGTTGAAGCGTCCGGCTGAACCATGCTCCACCGCCACCAGATATGAAGCCGTATTTCAAGGCTTCGGTCCAGGAGCGGTCTTCCCCGGCACCGTAGGAACAGTAAAACTCGTTATTCCAAGGCTCCTTTGGACCGCTTGCGGTCGCCACCGCACTGACCTGAGAACGTACCGGGTCGCGAAGCCACGCTCGACTTAAGAATTGCTCATTTCCATGCGTGAAAACTTGAAAGCACAGTACGTTGATCGAGATGCTGCGATCGCTCAGATATTTGATGATGCGCTCAGTGCTGTCATCAAGGAACGCCGCAACAATGATGATCTGATGGCTTTGGTTAAGCGATTCTTCGTCGAGATCTTGACCAAAGCGAA
>JBBROU010000147.1:0-10831 GCA_038229055.1 Bryobacterales bacterium
ACACCATTATCGCAGCCGCATGGCGGCTTAGGGCAAGCTGAGCCTCGTGGAGCATGGTCGATCTAAGTAACGCCGATCGCTACACGAAGGGAATTCGTGGCCCCCAGTATGCCGGCGCGGAGACGCGCGGCCGAAACAGTCGGGTTGTGACCGGATTCGGTATCAGGTCTAATGTGGCTACCGAGTGGCGCAGACCTGGGCATGGCGGCAGTCACGTGATCTTCAGCGCCCACGGCGTGAGAGAAATCGTGTCGGTGCCGGCGAAGCGCCCGATAAAGCCGGTCTACATCAAGCAGTTTGTCGCGCTTGTAGACGCAGCGGGAGATATCAGAACAAAATGAAAGCAAAGGTAATAATATACTTGACACATCAAAGAAAATACTCCATACTTAATTCATGGCAACCGAAACCCAACCCAAGACCCTCTTTCAGGCGGTCGTGTACTTCAAGAATCCCGACAATTGCTTGACGTATCTTGCGGCGCGCCGTTGGAAAACGGGTGTGGTGACTTGCCCTCGTTGCGGATCGTCCGATGTGGGCTTCGTGGCTTCGCGCCGAATCTGGCAGTGCAAGACGCGTCACGATCACGCTCAGTTCAGCATCAAGACTGGCACCATTCTTGAAGATTCTCCGCTCGGTCTGGATAAGTGGCTTCCGGTTATGTGGCTCGTTGCGAGTTGCAAGAACGGCATTAGTTCTTGGGAGATCCACCGTGATCTGGGAGTAACCCAAAAGACCGCATGGTTCATGCTTCACCGCATCCGTCTTGGGATGCAGAACAAGGTTGAGGGCGGCGGCAAGTTGTCTGGCGAAGTCGAAGTAGACGAAACCTTCATCGGCGGCAAGGCTCGGAACATGCACGCTGCCAAGCGGCGCGAAAAGATCAAGGGTCGCGGCACTTCCGGCAAGACGGTTGTCATGGGAATGCTTCAACGTGGCGGCAAGGTCCGAACTGCCGTGATCGAGGACCGCAACAAGCCAACTCTTCACGGGCATGTTAACGAGAACGTTGAGGCAGGTTCTAACGTGTTTACCGATGAACTGGTAGCGTACTGGGGTCTGGATGAGAAGTATGTTCACCAGATCATCAATCACGCTGAAACCTACGTGCGCAGGAACATCCACACGAACGGGATGGAGAACTTCTGGTCCTTGCTCAAGCGTGGCCTGAACGGAACCTATGTGAGCGTTGAACCCTTCCACCTGTTTCGTTACATCGACGAACAGGCGTTTCGCTTCAACAGCCGGAAGTATGAAGACGGTTCGCTTGTTAGTGACGCGGAACGGTTCAGCCTCTTGTGCTCCCAGATCATCGGAAAGCGGCTTACCTACGCTGAACTCACGGCGAAGGAGGACAAAAAACCGGAAGCAGATTTTTAAGCACCAGGGACGTGGGGTACGGAAGGCGGCTTGACCGCTTTCCGCTTCGGTCCTCGTTTGCGCGGGTTTGCATCCGACTGCTTTTTGTACGCCGCTTCGCGCCGCCTCATCGCTTCGGGCGTGACCGTCATCAAGTGATCCACGAGATTCGTGAACGCTTCGTATTCGGAAGAGTGTTTCATTTGCCTCCATCATAGTATCAACTCCCAAAAAACTTACTTTTTAGTTGTTCCTTCAGGCGTAACACCATTTCGGTACCCTTTGCGACTCGATCATCTGCGCCTAAATTCTCGAACACCGATTTAACTGCTTGGTGGGCGTCACAGAGCAACGCCTCGCTTAGGAGCCCGGTATCGAATGCGGCAATTGCGGTTGGCGTGGGAGCGGCAGATTGAAGGGCCACGCACGTTGAATACATTGCTAGATAGAAGACAAGGTTCGAGCGAACCGCCCGAACAATTCCCAGTCCATCAAGATAGCTCTCGGAAATCCTCAGAATACGTACTGCCTTTCCGTAGATAGCCTCTGGCAGCGCCTTGTTGAACAATTTCTTATAGTGCTTCTCTGCGACTGTAGTTGGTCTGCCACGCGCTTCGTCGGGCATCTGTAAGACGATTGCCGCGAGCGCCTGCGCTAAATATGGAATCGTAACAATCTCAACAGTGGACCTGCCCTCATTGCGGTAGTGATTTTTCCTGCGGTCGTAATAAAACGCGTCTTTTTTAGCAGAACTTCTATCTTTCGATGAATTTCTTCGGTGGCGTGGAGCCAAATAGACGGTATTCTTGTTTGACTATTGGTGGCCTTGATAATATTATCGACACTGTTAGCATTTGTCGTTTTGATTACTCTTACCAGTACGGATCGGGTATCGTCGCGCGATGTTATTCTGCCGAAGTGATAAAAGATCTCATAAGAGGTTTGCAGTCCATTAACGATGAGGGCGTTTGTCACAGTAATGAGATTTCCATCAGCCGAGGCTTCAGACGCAAGTAGGGTCACGCCATTATTGAGCCACCAAAAATCTTCATTACCGCTAACTTCTAGTGTCTCTCGAATTTGAGCGTTTACCGTGGCGCTGGCATGATGGTCCCTTACGTTGCTCTCAAACAGGGTTGCCCGAAGGCTCCCCTCCCTGGTTATAAACTCATAGAATTTCCCAAGAGAAACCAAACCCACATACGACTTACCGGACGGAGGCCACCGAAGAACCGCCGAACATTCAAGGGGTAAAGTCGGGCTTACGGGTTCGTTATACCACTGCCACAATCGATCCGCCCCGATAAACTCACACCGGCATTCAGCGATTGAGTACAACTCCGATAATCGCTTGATAAGAAGGTCTCGTCGAGTCGCTACTTTGCTATCGACACGATCCGCAACGGACGCATAATAAAATTTAAGTGTTAGCGTTGGTCGTTGCGACGGTTTGTATAATTTATGAAAGCGCTTGACTGCGTCAAGGAGAGCTGGGGAATAGAGTGTTGTGCATGGCGCAGCGGTAAAATCAGCGCCAAACTTTAAGCAATTCTCTGCAAAGTCATTGAATTTTGTGATAGCGGACTCTTTGAACGAAGTTTCGTGCTTGGATTGAACAACGATGAGTTCTAGGTTGACTTGCTGCCCCTTGAAGTCATTGAGTGATGTATCCTCTCGGATGAGACGCTTATTGCAAAACAAATAAATGGAATCGACGCCTCCCTCGTTGCCGCCACCCACTATGCCCGATTCAATTTGTTGGGAATCGGGGTCAAAACCCAATATCTTGAGGATTTGCTCTGACGAGAAAATCTCAAAATATTTCCCCACCACCATTCCCGGATAATGTCGGGAGCGTTGATCTTCCACTACAGCCTTCAAAACATCTCGCGCGGACTCGCTCATCGGGGTGACCTCCAGGGGTCGTATTAACATGCGCCGCCCCGTGGCAGGGGCGGCTCGCCATCACCATTCTTGCACTCCCGCCCTGATGCGGCAAGTATATTCTGGCCAAAGCAAAGACCAATCGAAATCTTGATCAATACCAGTTCACGGTACGCCCGCTTTCAAAGGAGGAGGGTGGCGGCTATCTGGTGGAGTATCCGGATATACCCGGATGCATGTCCGACGGCGAGACCATCGGAGAGGCGATCGCGAATGGCAGAGAAGCCCTCCGCGATTGCATAGAGGTGTTCCGAGAGTCGGATCGAAAGCTACCGAAGCCCAGCATTGAGGCAGCTCAATGGCGGCAACGCCTGCCGCGGAGTTTGTACTTGAAGCTAACGAGACGGGCGGAAAGCGAGGGGGTCAGCATCAATAGCCTCGTGACCGCGATCATCGCCGAAGCGATCGGATCAAGGCAGGCGTCGCGGCAGAAGGTCCGCTGAGGTTACAGGAGGTCTGCACCAGAGTAAGCAGCTCGAACAGTCTCTAACCTTACGGAAGCGACTCGAATTGCGTGATTCGTACTTCACTATCGGGGAATACGGCCCGGATCTCCAAAGTTCCACCGAGAGCTTCCACGTATTGAGAAAGAGTGCTTAGGTAGAGGTCCGTTCGGTGTTCAATCTTCGACACCTCACCCTGATTGACTCCCAACGCCTCTGCCAGCTTGGTCTGTGTCATCAGCCGCGCCCGCCGGAGTTCGTCGAGAGGCATCGCGGCGATGGTCTCGCGGACCCGACGCTCCACTTTATCTCTCCGCGCGGGCGGCATCGCATCAAGCAATTCCCTAAATTTTTGGGCTGGCATTATGTTTCCTTTTCCTTCCTAAGTTCTGCAAGATGTTTGTCGTAAATCTGACCGCCGAAGGGACGCAGAGCTCGTACCATCGGTCGTCGCCAGTCTTATCTGCACCGATCAACAGGATTGCCGAGCGCAATGGGTTGAAGGCATAGAGTGTGCGAAGCGGCCTTCCGGCGCTTTGCGTTCGCAATTCGCGCATTCCGCTGTGACGCGAGCCGTTGATCTTCGAGCTGTGGGGAACCCGAGCGCCGGACCGAGCTGGGCGAGCAGTCCAACCGAGTACGCTACATCATCCTGCTGATCTTCCCCCAACGTGTTCCACCAATGCCTGAATTCCTCGGTGAACTCTACCTGCCATGCCACTGAGATCATTATGCTATCAAAAGAATATTCCGTCAAAAGAATTCTGTTCTGCCACGCAGATGGCGCGCTGAAAGCTACTCCGGCTTTACGGAATGGGCGATGGCGGGCGTCTCGCGCGCGGGGGTCGCCAGATGGACTTTCAGCACTTCCTGCAGGATTTTCATCGCCGAGGCGGGGTCATCGGCAAACTGAAAGAGTTCCATATCTTCGGGACTGATGGTTCCGTAGCGAACCAGCGCGTCGAAGTTCACCACTTCTTTCCAAAAGCTGGAGCCGTAGAGCAGAATCGAAATTTTCTTGGCGAGCTTTTTGGTTTGCACGAGAGTGAGCAGCTCGAAAAGTTCGTCCATGGTTCCGAAGCCGCCGGGGAAGACGACCAGGGCCTTAGCCATGTAGGCGAACCAGAACTTCCGCATGAAGAAGTAGTGGAATTCGAAACTCAAATCGGGGGTGATGAAAGGATTCGGAAACTGCTCGAAGGGAAGGCCGATATTCAGGCCGATGGTTTTTCCGTTGGCGTCCATGGCGCCGCGATTGGCGGCTTCCATGATTCCCGGGCCGCCGCCGCTGCACACCACAAAACGGCTAGTCGGGCCGTCGAGTGCCGAAGCCCATTCGGTGACCATACGGGCAAGCTGACGAGCTTCGTCATAATAGCGGCCAAGCGGGCCATCCTGACGCAGGCGGGCCGAGCCGAAAAACACGACGGTGTCGCGAATCTTCTGCTGGCGGAAATGCGAAAGCGGCTCCAGATACTCGGAAAGGATTCGAAGCGAGCGCGCCTCCGGCCCCTTCAAGAACTCTTCATTTTTATAAGCCAGCGGAGGACGCGAAAGGTGGGAGTTGTTCTCCATCATATGGATTGTTTTTTCTCGATTCTCTTCTTCAACTCTCGCACGGTCTTCAGGATTTCCGGCAGTTTCTGGAAGGCGGTGATGGCACGGAGCCACTCGCCCGCGGCAAATGCCGGCGAGCCGGAAACGCGGGCGCCAGGAGCCACATCGCCGCCGATGCCGCTCTGCGCATAGACGATGGCATCGCGGTGAATGGTCAGGTGCCCGGAGATCCCGACCTGCCCGGCCAAGAGCACATTTTCTTTCAGGATCGAACTTCCGGCGAGGCCGGTCTGGGCGCAGATGATGTTGTCCTCACCCACTTCGCAGGCGTGGCCGATCTGGACGAGACTATCGATTTTTGCGCCGCGCCGGACGCGCGTTTCCCCCACGGTGGCCCGGTCGACCGAGGTGAGGCTTTGAATTTCGACGTCGTCCTCGATGACGGTTACGCCGGATTGGACGATTTTGTAATGCGTGCCGTCGGCGCGTTTGGCGAAACCGAATCCGTCACCACCGACCACGACTCCGTTTTGGAGGATCACGCGATGGCCGATGCGGCAATGCTCACGCACGGCTGCGTGCGAATGGGCCAGGAAATCGTCGCCGATTTGAGCTCCATCGTAGATAACGACGTGGGGGTGCAGCACCGCGTTGGCACCGATGGTGACGCCGTCGCCGACGACGGCAAAGGCGGCGATCGACGCGTTCGGGCCAATGCGCGCGCTGGCGGCGACGCTGGACATCGGATGGATACCCGGCGGGGGGCGCGGCGGGCGGTAGAACAGCTCGAGGGCGCGGGCGAAATCGTGATACGGATTTTCCGAGACCAGACTGGCGATCCCGGCGTTGTGAACAGGATGCTGCGTAAGGATGGCGCTGGCGCGAGTGTGCTTCACCTTGGGCGCGTATTTGGAGTTCGCCAGGAATGTGAGATGCCCGGGACGCGCTTGTTCCAACCCGGCGACGCCAGTGATTTCGATTTCGCCATCGCCATGCAGATCGCAGTTCAGCGAGGAAGCTATCTCGCGAAGTTTCATCTACGTTCAGCCTATCGCTATCGGGTTCCAGGCGCGCGAGAATGGAAATTGGCGAGCCCGAAAACACTGGAACGCGTGATCTCGAAAGCGGGACTGGGGTCGCGCACCGAAGCGCGGAGTTGGATCGGCGAGCGGCGCGTGGGCGTGAATGGCAAGATCGTCGAGAACCCGGATTATTGGGTGGATTTTGCACGCGACCGGGTCACGTTTGACGGTAAGCCGCTGGTATCGGCGACGAAGAAGTATCTGCTGCTTTATAAGCCGAAGGGCTATCTTACAACTTACAAGGACCCGGAAGGGCGGCCCACGGTTTATGACTTATTGACGGGTGTGGATGAGTTTCTCTCGCCGGTGGGGCGGCTTGACTTAGACACAAGCGGGCTGCTGATTCTTACGAACGACACGCAACTCGCCGAGCGTTTGACGAACCCGGACCACCATGTGCCGAAGACTTACCTGGTTAAGGCGGCAACGCGAATTACGAATGAACAGATCGACCGGCTGCGCGGCGGCGTGGAATTGAGCGACGGGCCGACGCGGCCGGCTCAGGTGAATCGGGTGCGCGATTCGGAGAAATACAGTTTTCTTGAAATCACCATTACGGAAGGGCGCAACCGGCAGGTCCGCCGCATGCTTGAGGCGATTGACAGCAAGGCGCTGAAGTTGGTTCGGACGGCGATTGGGACGCTGCGGATAGGGGATTTGCCGGTTGGGAAGTATCGCGAGTTGACGGATCGAGAGATTGCCGGATTGGAAAGGCATTTTAAGAACTTCTCGCGCAAAGGCGCAAGGATCGCAAAGGAAAACCAGATGCGCTAAAAAGTACGGGACGCGGGAGATATCGGGAACTTCTTACCCGTCCAAGGGTTTGTGCGGGTAAAGGGTTGGTATCTTCTAAATATGCGTTTACGTTTGAGTCTGATGTTTTGCCTTCTCGCGACGCCCGGTCTTTATGCCCAGGCGCCCGCGGTAGTGGATGGCGGGGTCATCAATGCCGCCAGCTTCGCTAAGAACCAGGTAGTAGCGCCCGGATCGCTGGTGTCGATCTTCGGGTCGAACCTGGCTCCGAGCGTGACATCGGCCAGCGCAATTCCACTCCCGATGGCGCTTGCGGGCGTGTCGGTCACATTCAATGGCATTACGGCGCCGCTGGTGTTTGTGGCTCCCGGACAAATCAATGCGCAACTCCCCTGGGACGTTTTGGGCGGCACTCAATCGGGAACGGCGACGGTCGTGGTGAATACTCCGTCGGGTTCGTCGCCGCCGAAGAGCGTCAATATCGGTCCTTTTTCGCCAGGCATTTTCGCGGTGTCTTTCGGCGTAGGGAGGGCCATCGCCATCAACCAGGACGGCACGCTGGCAGCTCCGGTCGGAGCGGTCCCGGGACTGACCACGCATCCGGCGAAACCGGGCGATATCGTGATCCTGCTCGGTACCGGTTTGGGGGCAGTGACACCACCTATTGCGAACGGCACCTCGCCGGTGTTTAGCGACAAGGCGCTGCACACCACGAATACGACTCCAACGATTCTGTTCGGTGGGCAGCCCGCGACCAGCGTTCCCTTCTCAGGCCTCTCGCCTCAATTTGTTGGCGTAAATCAGATCAACGTGCAGATTCCCTCGACCGCGCCGGGCGGCGATACGGTTCCGGTGCAACTGTCCGAAGGCGGAATTACCAGCACCGCGGCGGTGACGATCGCGATCACCGGCGGCGCGCCGCAGCCGCAGGTTCCGGCGCAATTTCAGGATCTTTACACTCAGCTTAAAGACGATCTCGACAAGTTCAATGCGACCCTGGACACATCGTGGAACGGGACCAAATATCCGGTGAATTTCGCGACCGACCTTTACATCGCGGATAACGCGGCGGGCGGCAAAATTCTGACGGCTAACTTTTATCAGAAGTTCATGACGCCGTTTCTGGATTCGGTGCAAAGCCTGGGAGTGAAGGCGGTGAAGGTCACGATCAGCTTCCCGATTATGTACCAGCCCTACTATTCTTCGTCGTCCGGGGCGGGCGATGCCGGCCAGTATACGCAGACGTTGGCGTTTTATCAGCAGCTCGCGAACGATGTTCGCACGCGCGGTCTGAAGCTGGTTGTTGTCAGCCAAGCCGTGCATACGTCGGATACGCCAGCGATCGCCAACTATTTCAAGAGCTTGACGGGCGCGTCGTACATTGCAGGCCGGAGCGCGTTGATTCAGTCGCTGGCGCAGCAGCTTAAGCCGGACTACCTGATCTTGCAGGCGGAACCGCAGACCGAGGAAGACGATATCAAGAGCTCGATCCCGGACGCGGCGGCGACGATCCACGACGCGAACAGCGACGCGGCGATGATTGCCGGGTTCGTCAACGATTTAAACAAAGCCGGCCTGCATTCCGGCATGATCGTCGGAACCGGGATGGGGACGTGGCAGCACGATTTCGCGAATTTCCAAACGGCGCTTACCCAGATTCCCGGGCTGGACTTGATCGACATACACGTTTATCCCATCAACGACATCAACGGCAGCGACTATCTACAGCGCATCCTGACGCTTTCCGATGCGGCCCACGCGGCGGGCAAGAGAGTGGGCATGAGCGAAGCCTGGCTCTACAAAGAGCGCGACAGCGAGCTGGGGCAGGGATTCACGTCGAACGCCATTTATGCGCGCGATGTGTACAGCTTTTGGGCGCCGCTCGACCAGGAGTTCATCGACGCGATGTACAAGGCGGCCAACTTCAAGCAGTTCGACTATATGAGCCCGTTCTTCGACAAGTACTTCTTCGCTTATCTGAACTACGACCAGCTACCGACTACTACCTCGGACAGCGAACTTTCGGGCCTGGCGAACAGCGCGCTCGCGGCGGCTCTGCAGTCACACGCAATCACTAGTACCGGGATTTACTATCACAATTTGATTACGCAGCCGTAACGGGCACGCAAAGTCGCTAAGGGGGCAAAGGCACGATACAATCAGGCGCATGCCCCGTCTCTTTTCGATAGTTTCGGCCGCCCTTGGGACCGGTTTGGTTCTGGTTTTCGCGGCGGTACGCACGCCAGATATCCCATTCGAGAAGCAGATGCTCGATCTGGGTGCAAATGAACCCGCGGCCATTGCCGATATCAATGGCGACGGCAAGCCCGACATTGTGTCTGGCGAGAACTGGTATGAAGGGCCGCGGTGGACCAAGCACCGGTTCCGCACCATTAATTATCTGAGCAATTACATCGACGATTTTTCCGATCTTCCGATCGACGTGAATGGAGACGGCAAAATCGACATAGTGAGCTGCTCGTGGTTCGCCAAGCGCCTGTGGTGGAACGAGAATCCGGGAAATGCGACCGGTGAGTGGAAGGAACACTCGATCGAGACGGGCAAGAACATCGAGTTCGCGTTTTTGGTGGACCTGGATAACGACGGCAAGAAGCGCGAGGTGCTGCCGCAGTTTGGCGGCAAGGACGATGGCATCGCATGGTACGAAGTCCGGGACGGCGGCTTCGTGAAACACCAGGTCAGCCAAAAGGGTTACGGGCACGGGATCGGCGCCGGCGATGTCAATGGCGACGGCCGCAACGACATCATCACGCCGAAGGGCTGGCTGGAAGCTCCGGCCGATCCGCGGCGGGGCGATTGGACGTTTCATCCGGATTTCGATCTCGACACGACCGGTTTCATCTACGTGCTGGATGTGAATGGGGATGGCCGCAACGACCTGGTTACGTCGATGGCGCATAACTATGGAATCTTGTGGATGGAGAACAACGGCGACGGGAAGTGGACCAAGCACGTGATCGACGATAGCTGGTCGCAAGGCCACGCCATGACGATGGTGGACCTGAACGGCGATGGCCGCATGGATTTTTTGACCGGCAAGCGCTTCATGGCGCACAACGGGCATGATCCCGGAGAGCGCGAACCGCTCGGCATCTACTGGTATGAATACGTGAAGGAGCCCGACGGCCAAATCGAGTGGATCAAGCACGTGGTGGACTACGGGACGCGCACGGGAGGCGGCATGCAGATTTCGGTTGCGGATCTGGATGGCGACGGGGCGCTCGATTTCGTGGTAGGCGGCAAGAGCGGGCTTTACCTCTTTCACAATGCGAGCAAGAAGCTGCCGGCGGAGACTTTTGTGCCATTGCGCGACTGGCAGATCATGGGCAAGCAGGGTTCCGGATACGAGATTCAGGGCGATACGATCGTCTCTCCGGCGGACGGCGGCGGGAACCTATTTACGAGGCAGGAATTCGCGAATTTCGTGCTGCATTTCGAATTCAAGCTAACGGAAGGGGCGAACAACGGGATCGGAATTCGCGCGCCGTATGAGGGCGATGCGGCGTATCAGGGGATGGAAATTCAGATTCTGGATCACGATGCACCGGTGTACCGCGGCAAGCTGAAGCCGGCGCAGTATCATGGCTCGATTTATGATGTGGTGCCCGCGAAGACGGGGTTTTTGAAACCGACGGGCGAGTGGAATCATGAAGAAATTCTGGCCGACGGGCG
>JBBROU010000148.1:0-10810 GCA_038229055.1 Bryobacterales bacterium
AGCGTGTCTCCGAGGATGGCAAGTCCGCGGTTGACAGCGGTCGGGCTGCGGCCCGGAGGAAACGCGTGCTTGTACTGCCACAGCATCCGCCCGCTGCGCGCGTCCAGAGCGATTGCGACTCCGTGCGGCGCCGTAAAGTACATCACGCCGTCGACAACCAATGGAACGGTCTCGAACGCGCCGCCTTCGGAAATCTGATACATCCATTCCAGGCGCAGGTCCTTCACATTCCCGGTGTTGATCTGTTTCAAATCCCGATGGCGGATGGCGCTGTAGTCGCCCCAATACGTAAGCCAATTCTGCTGCTCCTTAAGAGCATTCACCAGGCGTTCCGACGTTACCTGTTGCGCTGGAAGCGCGGCGATCGTTAGTAAGCCCAGAGCCACTAAACGCATTATTTGATCCCCTTCGCCTTAGTGGCGTCCGCTCCGGAAGTTTCCTGGCCCCGCAATTTATCGAGATAGGCGAGCAGGTTCTGCAGTTCTTTCGCCGGCAAGGTCTTGTAAGCCGGCATCAGCGACTGTTTCGGATAGATGACTTCTTTTACGTTCGACTTATCGAACAGCGCGAACTTGTCATTGCCCAGCCGGAGCTGAACCGTGAATGTGTCCTCGTTGATGCGCACGCCCGTGATCTTCTTCCCTTCTTTGGTGACCACCGTGACACCTTCGTATTCAGCCGGAATGTCCGCCGACGGATCGACGATGGATTGATGGATGTATTCCGGCGCGCGGCCTGCACCGATTCGCGTGAGCTCGGGACCGAAATTGCTACCCTCATCGCCGACGCGATGACAGCCCCCACAGCCGTTGCGCGCGTATACCGTTTTGCCCGCAACCGGATCACCGCTCACTGGAGCGCTGATCACATTGCTGCCGCCTAGATGGCGGATGTAGCGCACCAGCTTATCCAGATCGTCCTTCTCGATGTTGTCGAACGATGGCATGGACGTTCCGGGGACGCCAGTGCGGATGATTTTCTTGATGTCCTCATCGGTTGAGCTGCGCACCAGCTTGGCCGAGATGAGACTGGGCCCGCGGCCGCCGCCCGCCGTGAGGCCGTGGCAAAACGCGCAATTGCTGCGGAATAGAGCGCGGCCTTGTTCGACGTCTTGCTCGTTGCCGTTCTGGGCTGAGATCAAAAAGGGGAACAGCAGTGCGACTGCGACCGGGAGCAGCTTCATTTTAGGGTTTAGATGACCATTCTATCGGAAAACGGAAAACTATAATGGTCATTGCCCACCCTCTCAGCGAGCCGGCGTTTTTGGATGCCGCTCAGCGTCGCGATTGTTCTTGCCTGTCTCTACCTTTACGGGCTTGCGGGAGCGGGGCTCGTCGGGCCGGACGAGCCCCGCTATGCTTCGATCTCACGTCAAATGGCACGGTCCGGAGATTGGATTACGCCGCGGCTGTGGGGTGAACCGTGGTTCGAGAAGCCGGCCCTGCTTTATTGGATGACGGGCGCTGCGCTGCGGCTCGGGATATCGGACGATCTGGCTCCGCGCCTGCCAGGGGCAATTCTGGGCGTCGCGTTCTTGATCTTTTTCGCGGAATGGCTGCGCCGCGAATTCGGCGCACGTGCGGCATTCTATTCCGCCGCGATCCTCGGGACCAGCGCGGGGTGGCTCGCTTTCAGCCGCGTGGGAGTCACCGATATGCCGCTGAGCGCAACCTTCGGGGCCGCTATGCTGTTGGCGCTTCCGTGGATCGCGCGGCATGAGCGGAGCACGCTTCCCGCTGCCGCTTCGTTGTTAGGACTCGCGGTGCTGGCTAAGGGCTTGGTGCCGCTGGTACTCGCAGTGCCGGCGCTGTGGTTCGGAAGGCGCCACCTTGGCGATCTGCTGCGTCCTTTGCCCTTGTTGTTATTTGCCGCGGCCGCGCTCCCGTGGTACGTGCTCTGCACCTTGCGCAATGGTATGCCGTTCGTCACGACATTTTTTGTGCAGCACCAGATCGGACGGTTTACATCGCCGGACCTGCAGCATGTGCAACCGTTCTGGTTTTATATTCCGGTGATGGCGGGCCTCATGTTTCCGTGGTGCTTCTTATTAGGCTTGCCGTTTCGCCGGCATTTGTTCGATGACGCGCGCCTACGATTTCTGCTGGCATGGATCGCGTTCGGGTTTGTGTTCTTCTCGGCATCCACAAATAAGCTGCCTGGATATTTATTGCCGCTGCTTCCGCCTGTCGCGGCGCTGATCGGGATTGCGCTCGCCCGCGCGCGCCTCGCTGGAGGATGGTTGTTGTCATCCACGCTGCTGCTGGTTGCAATCCCTGTAGCTGCCGGGGTCCTTCCTGAAGCGCTGGTATCGGGGATGCGTAGCGTCTATCCGGTCGATCCTTCCATCGGCGCGCGGGCCGCATTGTGGCTGCCGGTTCTGTTCTTGCTCGGTATCGCGGCACTCATATTCGATCGCAGAGGATCGCGCGATGCGGCAGTCGCTCTTACCACCGGGACGGCGGCCATAGCCCTGATCTATCTGATACACTCGACCGTGCCCGCGATCGATCGCCAGGCCTCCGCGCGCCCACTTTGGATTGAGTTGAAGTCAGTACCGGGAGTCTGCATCGATAACCTGAATCGAAGCTGGCGTTATGGTTTGAATTATTATTCAATCACGCCGCTTCCCGATTGCAGCCCAGGGACAAGCGGTCCGCGAGTAATGCTGCAGGGCGGTCGCGCGGTGTTGTCGCAAAGCAAAAAAGAGTAAGGTCTGTGAATTCTTCGATCGAGCACAATCCGGTGATTGAAGGCCATCCATGGAAGCGAGCGGTAAGCTGGATCGCTTTCCTGTCATTATTCTTTCTGCTGACCTACAGTTTCACGAACTGGTTCGCCAGTCGGCGTGCTGACGTTCCTTCGATTGCCTTCGGATGGGAGAGGCGGGTGCCGTTTCTCCCCTGGACGATTGTTCCGTATTGGAGCATCGACGTGCTGTACCCGATATCGTTGCTGATGGCGAGCACCAGACTCGAACTGGATCGCCAGGCACGGAGGCTCTTCGCGGCGCAGCTGATTTCGGTGTTCTGTTTTCTCCTGTTCCCCTTGCGTTGCGTCTTCGAGCGGCCCGAAACAAGTAGCGCATTCGGCTGGTTGTTTCGCGTCTTGTTCGGGTTCGATCGCCCTTTCAACGAAGCGCCTTCGTTGCACGTCAGTTTGGCCGTCGTCCTTTGGATCTTTTTTTCGGCCAGGCTGCAGGGGTTTCGGCGGAACGCAATGCGCGCCTGGCTGGTGCTCGTCATCATTTCCACCATGACCACGCACCAACATCAGTTCATCGATTTACCCACCGGAATTTTGGCCGGGCTGCTGGCCGTCGCGCTGGTTCCCGATGACGCTGCGCTTCGCGTGCGGACTCAACGCCTCCGTCGCGCCGCCTTTTATCTTTCCGGATCCGTTTTGCTGGCGGCGATCGTCATAAAATTTGCCGGGTCTGCTGCGCAAGCGCGATGAGTAAGGAATCGTTCGATCGCAAGTTAGCCGAAGTCGAAGCGCTACGCTCGTCGCCTGAATCCGATGCTCTGCCGAAGCTTCGGCGAGCCCTGAAAGACCGCGGCAATTACGTCGCGGCCAAGGCCGCACGCATCGCCGGCGAGTGCGGATGGGGCGCTCTGATTCCAGACCTGGTCGACGCCTTCGACCGGTTCCTGCGCAATCCGGTCCAGTCCGATCCGCAGTGCTGGGCCAAGAACGCCATTGTCAAAGCACTCAAAGATCTGGGCTGCACCGATGCTGGCGTCTACATGCGCGGCACCGGGCACTTTCAGATGGAGCCGGTTTGGGGCGGACGCGAAGACACGGCGACTACTCTGCGCGCCGCGTCCGCGCACGCGCTTGTCACCTGCCCCGTTGAGAGTTTCACTGTCCTGACGCGCCTCACCGACTTACTCGCCGATCCGGCGCCGCCGGTAAGGATGGAAGCGGCGCGCGCCATTGCCCAGCTCTCGGCGCGCGAAGGTGCGCTGCCACTGCGTTTGAAAGCCTTGAGCGGCGACCCGGAACCGGAGGTGGTCGGGCACTGTCTCATCTCAATGCTGAATCTGAACCCGCGCGAGTACCTCGATTTCGTCGCGAGCTTCCTGGAGAATGACGACCCCGATCTTCGTATTGAGGGAGCCGCGGCGTTGGCCGAATCGCGCGAAGCGCGAGCCATCGAGATCCTGAAAGAATTTTGGGACAAGCAAACCGACCCGCACGTCAAACGCGTGCTCCTGAGCTTGTTTGCATCGTCGCCGTTGCCGGAATCGGCGAGCTTCCTGAGATCGGTGGTGGACTCCGGTTCAGAGCAGGTCGCCGCGTGGGCACGCGAAGCCCTGAGCCAGAGCCGTCACGGCAGAGCCGAGGGCGCAATTGAAGCGCCGTGAAGCCGCCGCCACATCAGACGCGATGGATAAAACAAGATCGCGGCCCAGAGCAGAATGCCTGGCCCGTTGGACAACAGGAACTCGCAGAATGCGATCAGGGTTTCAACCACGTTCCGGTACCCGAAGACGGCGGCGTTGCGAAGCCGCCCCGAAGCGGAAGGCACTACCTGCATCTGCGCCTTGTAGTCTTCGGTAATGGTCACGTGAATCGACGCGAACTGCACTTGACCGGCCAGCTTCTTGCGCTCGGCCTCCATCTGTTCAATCTCGCCCCGCACACGCGTAATCTCAACCTCGACCGAGAGCACATCCGAGAGCTTTCCCTTCTCTCTCCGTGAGAGGTCGGTGAGCCGCTGTTCCGTGTTCTGGGCATTCGCAAGCCGCGCTTCCAGATCGACATATTGCTGCGTAACCTCGTTGCCTCGTTGCGATTCCTGAAGCACCCGTCCCAGTTTGCGCAGATCGGCGAGCGCGTCCGCCAACTCGCCGGATGGAACATTCAAGGTCGCGTCCAACGTGCGACCTGCCGAATCCGGCGTCGAGATATTCAAGGAGGCGACATAGCCCGCGTGCCGGTTCAGTGCCGTTCCCATGGACGCGCGCGCTTTGTCAAACTCCCGCGTGCCGATCGCGATGTCGGCCGTTCGCGCGATCATTGGCGCGATTGGTGACGACGCCGATGGCGTAACGAATTCTTCGGTCCGCGTGCGGAGCGCCTGACTTTGCTTCACTATCATCTGACGATGCAAAGATGTTTCGTCCATGTTGGCCGGGACACGCATCGATCGAGATTCATGCGTTGTTGGTTCGATCTTGCGCGAGTTCCTGAACATCACTGATGCCAGCAGAACCAGACATGCGGCGGCACCTACTACCCAAAGCACCGGCCTCGGCAGCAAGACATTCATCCACCGGCGCGGCTTTGCAATCGGACTCGAATCCACGACGATTGCGGGCGTCTCAACCCCCCAGCTTTTCATGGCATGCGAAACGCTCTGCAGGTCCGCCGCCACGGTCTGGCAGTCGCTGCAACTCTCAAGATGCGCGGCAGCATACGCCATACGATCGGCCGCGAGTGCGCCATCCAGGTAAGCCATCAACTCTTCTTCCTCGATTGGATGATTCTCTGTCCGCATATTAACCTTCGCGCTGCGCGCACCGTTCCGGTTCGAGGCACGCTTTTAATGCCAACCGCGACCGAAACAATCGCGACCGGACCGTATTCACCGGGATATTAAGCAGCTCCGCGATCTCTGCGTAGCTGAGCTCTTCATACTCGCGCAGCATAAGAACCTCGCGTTCCTGAGCATCCAAACGCGTGAGCGCCTGCTGCACCCAGAGCGACTCATCGTGTGTCTCTTCGGATTGCAGCTCTCGCGCCGGACCCGGAAGCCCGTCTTTAGCCTGCCGTCGCCGCTCTGCCGCGAGAAGTTTCAGCGCGATCCCGTATAAATAAGTCCGCACGAGGGCGCTTGGAACGTAACGCGCACTGCCTCGCATCACGGCAATGAACGTATCCTGAGTCAGATCCTGCGCGCGTTCGCGCATCGCCAGACGGCGCCGGAAAAAACCGTAAAGCGGGCCGCGATACCGCTCGAACAAGGCATCGAATGCCTCGCGTGATCCTCGCTGAAACGCGGACATCAAATCTTCATCGGAGATCATGGCCGTCCATACAACCCTGTAATGCCGGAACGGGCGCAAAAGTTCCCGGCTGCGGAAGATTTTATGCGGCCTCTATTTCGCGCCATCCTTCGTAATCCGTTCCGCGTTCAAATACGGACGCAGCGCGTCAGGGACCAGAACGCTGCCGTCCTTCTGCTGGTAGTTCTCGACGATCGCGACCCACGTCCGCCCGACTGCCAGTCCGCTGCCATTGATCGTGTGGGCGAACTCTGGCTTGCCTTTAGCGTTCTTGCAACGGATGTTGGCGCGCCGCGCCTGGAACGCTTCGAAATTCGAGCACGATGAAATCTCTTTGTAGTCGTTCTGGCCCGGCAGCCAGACCTCGATGTCGTAGGTTTTCGATGACGAAA
Organism: Bryobacterales bacterium; assembly: GCA_038229055.1. Classification (GTDB taxonomy): domain Bacteria; phylum Acidobacteriota; class Terriglobia; order Bryobacterales; family Bryobacteraceae; genus JANYJA01. The sequence goes on from JBBROU010000148.1 coordinate 6,401, forward strand.
ATCCCATGTCGCCGGTGCACAGCACCACGGTTCGGAACGGAAGTCCCAGACGCGTGAGAATGTCTTCGGCGTCGGCGGTCAGCTTCTCGTGTTCGGCGTTACTCTGTTCGGGAGTCGTGAATTTGACCAGCTCCACCTTCTGGAACTGATGCTGTCGAATGATGCCGCGCACATCGCGGCCGTATGACCCGGCCTCGCTCCGAAAGCACGAGGTGAACGCGCAATATCTGAGCGGAAGCTGCTCCGCTTCCAGCGTTTCGCCGCGATACAAATTCGTAACCGGAACTTCCGCCGTCGGGATCAGCCACAGGTCGTGGTTCTCGCATTTAAAGAGATCCTGGCCGAATTTCGGCAGATTTCCAGTCCCCAAAAGGCTGTCGGAGTTGACCAGAAATGGGGGGAGCACTTCGGTGTAGCCGTGTTCGCGCGAATGCACATCGAGCATGAAGTTGATGAGCGCGCGTTCCAGTTTCGCGCCCATGCCCATGTAAAAAGCGAAGCGTGCGCCCGTAACTTTTGCCGCGCGCGCCATGTCGAGAATTCCCAATGCGGGGCCGAGATCCCAATGCGGCTGGGGGTCGAAATCAAACGAGCGCGCTGTGCCCCATCGCCGGACTTCCACGTTGTTATCCGCGCTCCGGCCCACCGGAACGGACTCCTGCGGAAGGTTCGGAATGCCCGCCATCAATCCGCGAAACTCTTCCTCGATGGCCTCGGCGATCTTGTCGAGCGCGCCGATCCGCTCTTTCGTCTCCGCGCCGCGGCGCTGCGCCTCAGCCGTGTCAACCCCTTCCCGGCGAAGCTTTGCGATCTCCGCATTCGCGGCGTTGCGCGACGCCTTCAACTCCTCCGCTTCGGTGATCGCGGCACGCCGGCGCTGGTCGAGTTCGCGGAACGGCGCCAGATATTCAGTGTCGCCACGCGTCACCAGGCGCTTGGAATACAGGTCCAGATTTTTTCGAAAGTCCGCCAAATCATGCATTCAGTTTCATGCTAACAGGCGGACACACTTGTCCTCCGGGAAGCAGAACATAAGGGGAAGTCGTGGGAATGGAGAGATGTTTAAAGGCGGAACTACTCGTCGTCCTCTTCTACAGTGATTGGCTCTAAATCCTCGGCCTCGAAAATTTCGCGGCACTCGAGACACTCGACATAATCGACTCCGTCGCGTCTCGCGATCATTTCCGTACGGTTGTGGTCACACATAAAACGAGATACGCTTTATTCTAATGATCCAGCACCCATTGTCAAGGGTGTTTAACGATCCTTCGGAATAGTTTCTCATTCCTGAATCCTCGTGCAGCGCACAGCAGCAATTCGAGTGCCAAGGCAACTGGGCAGCGGGAAGGCACCGGCGCTACAATTCAAAAGCGATGCCCTTTCCGATTCACCGGCCCCGGCGTTTACGATCAAGCGAGAATCTGCGCGCGTTAGTGCGCGAGACGCGGCTTGAGCCTGGCCAGATGATCCTCCCGCTGTTCGTGTGCCCTGGCGAAGGCGTGCGGCGCGAGATTGGGTCCATGCCCAATCAGTATCAGCTATCTGTCGATATGTTCGTGCGTGAGTGTGAAGAAGCGCGCGCGTTAGGCGTAGGCGGAGTACTGCTATTCGGCCTTCCGGAGACCAAAGACGAAGCGGCGTCGGGTGCCTACGCGGCGGACGGGATAGTGCAACGCGCGCTGCGTGCGGCCAAGCGAGAGGTGCCCGGGCTCTTGCTGATTACCGATGTTTGCAACTGCGAATACACCAGTCACGGGCATTGCGGCAAGATCGTCGATGGCGACGTGGACAATGACGCGACTCTTGAGTGGCTGGGCGAAACGGCGCTGTCGCATGCGCGAGCCGGCGCCGATGTGGTCGCACCCTCCGACATGATGGATGGCCGCGTCGCTGCAATTCGGCGTGTGCTCGATTCGAACGGGTTTTCCAACACGCCGATACTTTCTTATGCGGCAAAGTTCGCTTCGGCCTTCTATGGACCGTTCCGCGAGGCTGCTGAATCGACGCCGCAGTTCGGCGACCGCCGCAGTTACCAGATGGATCCGGCGAATGCGCGCGAAGCCATGCGCGAGATTGCGCTCGATCTGGAAGAAGGCGCGGACATGATCATGGTCAAACCCGCCATGCCCTATCTCGATCTGATCTGGCAAGCCCGCCAGCGCTTCGATGTGCCGCTCTCGGCCTATCAGGTGAGCGGCGAGTACTCGATGATCGAGGCCGCCGCGCGCAATGGCTGGCTGGATCACGACCGCGCCATGATGGAGAGCCTCACGTCCATTCGCCGGGCGGGCGCGGATTTCATCCTCACCTACTTCGCGCTTGCCGCCGCGCGCCTTTTGGCGTGAGCGCAATCGGTTAAGATAATGGACGGAGGAACGGCCGAGTGGTTGAAGGCGGCGGTCTTGAAAACCTTTTTTGCCATTCCTGCAAGCACAAGAAAATAAATCATAACCTCTTGTCAGCCAATAGCTTGCAGCCGTTTTCGATCTTACCTGATTTCCCTCAATTTCACTGGTATTCACGGACCCGTAGTGACAAAAAAGTGACATCTACGCCGCAAGCTACCGAGCAACAAACCCTTACTTGCCTTCTTGATGCATCGGCTCCATATCCCAGCGGGAGAAGAGGCGGCGGTCTGAAGTACCGGCATCTGGAACCACTCAACAAGTGAATGCGCCCAGGCCCGATGCGGCATTTCATTGGGACTTGGGTCGTGCTGGAGGGCAGCTACGTTGTAGCCAGTGGCTCGACCCGAAACTGGGCAGGTTTTCGCACTACAGCGGAAGACGCCGCATCTGGTTGATCCATTCCTCGGCTTCCGATACCTGCCAGATCAACAGGAGATCTTCAATAGCCGCTCCGATTGGCATCTTCTTGGGGACCAGGATCATTCCTGCACATGATTGGTCCGCCAGGAAATCCGAAAAATGCTCCGGCATGGTTCTGACGTCGTGGGTGACGATGACCCGGCCACGCGCCGCGCCGAGTTCGAGAACCTGCGGGTCCCCCATCTTCTCGGGATTACGTTTTGAGGCAATTCGAAATCGATCAGTGGCTCTCGTAGCAGAAGACCGGCCACGATCTTTTGATTGAAATTGGCGTCGGCGAGGAACCGGAGTTTCAAGCTTGCCGGGGGGCCGCGTGTTCCCTGGCCTCGCGGAGTCTCGCCGACAGAGCTTCAGGCAACCCGGTCTCCTTGGTCTTCACTTCCGCCCAGAGCCGGTCTTGGTCCCTCAAGTACGCCTCGACCTTCTCCTGGTTCTCAAGATAGAAAATAATGGCTCCGTACACGCGAACGAGGGGGCCGGCCATAGGGAAGGATTGCAGAATTGTTTCCGGCGATTCCCCGTCTTTGAATGCGAGGACAATGCTTTCGAGCGCAATCCGGGTCCCGGCGATGTAGTATCCGCCGTCGCGCTGTTCCACGTAGTCCTGCATGGTTTTAGCCTCTCTTTCATTTTACGAAGCGCCGGTTGCTGAGGCAAGCTACCTGTACACATACTGTAAGGGGAGCGCGTAAAAAGTGCCCTGACAATCACTACCGCAGCCCGAGGCTGTCAGTTTGCGACGATTGCCCCCTGCGCCTTCCAGGCAGGCTCACGCTGTCGCCCAGAGTGTCACTTTCAACGCCCGTGACTTTGCCCGCTGCGAGGGAATCGATTCTATTGATCCGCAGTCCGTGGCGTAAAGGCCTGGCTGAAGAACTCTACTTGCCTGCCGAGTTGCCGAAAACCTTCGTCTCGAACCAAGTAAACGCACGCTCGCTGAAGCCGAAGAGCATAGAAACAGCGAGAATGATCAGAGTGTTTACACCGGTGCAAGGCGCAGTCGAACAAGCGCTGAGAACCTCAGGGAAACCCTGACCGTGAATCGCGAACGAAATGAAACCCCAGGCCAAAAGGCCAGCGCCTGTGACACTGGCGATCACACCGGTCGCGACACGGCTCAACATTCGGCGTTCATAGGACGCTAATTCACCAGACAGGCTTACTTCCAAAACAGGCATTCTCGTCATGACGCTCACACAGCTCCCTGCAACGCCTGGGAATAACACGGGCAGCACTGGCGGTAAGCCTGCCAGCGGAAAGCGAAGGATATACACGGCGCAGACAAGCAAGATGAATGTCGGCAGGGCGAGCCACCATCGCGTAAATCGGCGCATTTCATCTTCGTAATCAGAAGTGTATTCTCGCCATGAGTCGTTTTCCTTGAATATTGCTCTTAACGCGCCGCGAGCCACGTCAGGGTCTTGATCGCTGTTCTTTAATTGTTCGTCGAGGCATCGCTGCAGTTTGTCTCGCGTTGTCTTGGGGACGTTCCACTCCTCCATGAGGTCAAGCGCCAGACAAGCCTCAGTGCGTATTTCCTTGCTTGGACAGAGATATGCTCTCAGCTGCCCCTGCTGTTCTG
>JBBROU010000149.1:0-10784 GCA_038229055.1 Bryobacterales bacterium
CAACTCCAAAGCCTGAGCAAACGCGGCGAGTGCTTCTTCATTGCGCGTGGAATACGGCCGCATCTCACCGCCAAATTTCTTCGCGATCTGATCGAGCAGAGGCGTGATGCCGCCGGAAACGGGACCGCTGGCCGACTCAGTGGCGATCGTTGTGACGGGGAATGCGCCCTGTTCCGAGGCGTTGAGGCGCAGCTCACCGCCGCTCCGGCTTATATAACCGGTGATGGTGGCTTGGGCTCCCGCCAGCAGCGCGGCATCCAGTTCGGCGGAGACGCCGGGCGCGGCGAGCGGTCGCGGGCCTAACGCGCTGCCGACGCGGTGGATGCCCTGCGAAGAGAGGAGTGAGAAGCGGCGCGACCCGGACAGTTCGGCGGACAGCACTTCGCTGGCGGCGCGGCCCATCCAATCGAGATTCGGGTCACCGGTTAGATTTTCGAAGCGGAGAACGGCGACGCGACGCGGACCTTCCGGCTGTTTATTGCCGCATCCCGAAAGGATAATGACACCGGCGAGAGTGACTAGAGCCCTGAGCCTCACGCGGCAGAGACCGCCGCCGGCCTACAATACACGCGGTTCCAGGGTCAGCAGTTGCTGAAATTCCAGGGTCGTTCGCAGGATCGCGAACTCGGCGTCTTCCATGAGCTTCCTCTTCTCGGTGAATCCTTCCTCGAGTGCCTTGCGCAAATAGAGCAGAGCGCGATCGTTCACGCCGGCCTTGGCATATGTCTTAGCAAGGTAGTAATGAAATTTGGCGCGCTCGGTGACATTGCGTTCCTGCAGAAGAATTCCGTATGACGACCGGTGCTCGAACACTTCGGGATCGAGCGACAGCGCTATCTGATAAGCCTCGGCAGCTTCTTTGTAATTCTTTCGCGCGAAGTAGGCGGTGCCGAGATTGCTGTAAATGGAAGCGGATTTCGGGGCTATCGCCAGCGCTTTCTTATATTGTTTGATAGCCCGGCGGTAACTCTTCTGAGCGTAGTAAACGGTGCCCAGATTGTTGACGGCCTCCGAATAGTCCGGCTTCATGCGTAAGGCATGCTCGTAATTTTTCTTAGCGTCGGGGATATCGAGCAACTGGTGATAGGCAATGCCCACCTTGTTCCACGTGACCGCGGTATCGGGGCCTTCTTTGTATAAGTCGATGGCCTCGCGAAACATCTTACGAGCCATAAGAATGTCACCGCGCCGCTCGGGAGTAAGTTCGGGAACCGGATTCGCGGCGGGCGGCAGTTCAGCGGCGGAGATTACAGATCCCAGTGTCAGCCCGACCAGGAATCCGATGGATGGAAGTGACGAAGAATGAATGGAAACCATAGTGGCCTCCCCTCTTGACTATCTATTTAACCACTTCTGTTGCGGTATGCAACTATCCCTTGCCGAAGATCCGTCTGAAGAAGCCCTTCTTCTTCGGCGGCGGGGGAGGTGGGTTCGGCGGCTGCATCTGCAGATCGATCTGCTGCGACTGTGGCTGCAAGTAGGCCGTGGGAGGAGGCAAACGGGGATCGCCCGGAGGAGGAGAAGGGCGCCGACGCGGGGGAGGCTGCGAGGGATCGAGTGGCTGGCCATTCCCTTGAATGCTGCCCGGCACATCCCATCCAGTGACATTGGTGGAATCGCCCGAGCCGGTTCCGCCGTGCAGCGGGCAAGTGCCCACGGGCTCGGTCCCCGCGATGAAGACCTCCTGCCTCGTGCTCGGGCAGAACGGCGTCGCCGGCATTCCGGATTCCGGATCGATCTGTATGGTGACGATCCCGTCGGGTGCGGAGAATGGCTTTACATCCCGATATTCCCGCAATTGCGAAGCCCGTTTCATGAATTCGGTCCAGATGGGCAGCGCCGAGTGTGCGCCCTCCAGATTCAACTCGCGATTATCGTCAAACCCGACCCAGACGACGCACAGCAGTTCAGAGGTGAAGCCCGCGAACCAACCATCGTGCGAGGTGCCCGTTTTGCCCGCGGCCGGAGCTTTGAAGCCGCGCGCCCGAACACCCGCCGCGGTGCCACTGCGCATAACTTCTTCGAGCATGCTGACCATCAGATAGTTCACGCGGGGATCGAGGACCTGATGCGTCTCGGGCTGATGATCGTACATTAGCGTGCCGTTCTGCTCTTTGACTTGCGCCAGAAAATCCGGTTTCACGTACGTGCCGCGATTGGCATAGACGGTGTAGGCGGCGGCCATCTCGATCGGCGTAGCATCGTAAGCGCCCAGCGCAACCGCGGGCGTGGCGCGGACATTCTCGTTGATGCCGGCCTTGTGGGCCAGATTGACCACGGTGTTGTAGCCCACCATCTCGGCGACCTTCACGGTGGCGATGTTCATCGACTTCGCCAGCGCATTTCGCAAAGTAGTGACGCCGTGATATTCGTGTTTGAAGTTGCCCGGCTCGTAAGGTTTATTGTCGAACCAGAACGTGGTGGGCTCATCGACCACGGTAGAAGCGGGAGTCAGGGTGCGCGACCCGCCGTTGATGGCTGTGTTCATCGCCGCCGCGTAGACGAAAGGCTTGAAGATGGAGCCGGGCTGCCGTTCGGAAACCACGTGATTGAGCTGGCTCGCTCCATAATTGCGGCCGCCGACGATGGCCTTGATCGCCCCGGTATGCGGATCGAGCGCAATCAGCGCCACCTGCGGGTCGGGAGCGTCCATGCCCTTTCGCTTCTTCTGCTTACGCAGCAGATCGTCGACCTGCTGCATCCCGATCTTGACGGCATCGTTGGCGGCGCGCTGCAGATTTAGATCGAGCGTGGTGTAGATCCGGTACGACTGGGCCTGGAAATCGCGGTCCTGGAAGCGGGACTGCAATTCGTCATTAACCATGTCGACGAAATAGGGCGCGTCGCTCGATTCCGCGCCGCTGGCGGCAATCTTGATGGGCTTCTCGCTCTCCACGGCGTAATCGCGATCGCTGATGTAATCGTTCTGCCGCATGAGCGAGAGGACCAGGTTTCGGCGCTGTGTGGCGCGGTCGGGATGGCGGATCGGGTTGTAATAACTGGCGCCCTTGAGCATGCCGGCCAGCAGAGCGTCTTCCCCGATGGTGAGCGCGTGCAGATCCTTCCCCAAATAAGCCTGCGCAGCCTCGCCGAAACCGCGGATGGTGAAGCTGCCACGGCGTCCGAGATCCATCTCATTGAAGTAAAATTCGAAAATCTGCTGTTTGGAAAGCTTCTGTTCGAGCTGCAGGGTGATCATCAGCTCGGCAGCTTTGCGCTTCCAGGTTCGCTCTGGAGCAAGCCACATGTTTTTCGCAAGCTGCATACTCAGCGTCGACGCGCCTTGCTCTTTGTGGCCGCCTTTCAGATCAATGTAGGCGGCGCGGATGATGCCTACCGGATCGAAGCCGGCGTGCTGGAAGAACCGCTTATCCTCAGCGGAGAGAATGGCTTGCACCAGCATCGGCGGAATGTCGGCGAAGTGCACCAACCGCCGCTTCTCGCGATTCCGGTCGTACATGTTCGTTATGAGCTGCGGCTCGAGTTCGAACTGACCGCGGTCGGTGTTGTCGCGCAGCGAGATAATACCGGAAATTTTGCCGCCGGCGAACTTGAGCTTGCCTTCCTCTTTTTCACCGTAACTTTCCGTGCCGGGATAGATTTCGACGGAATCCGCGCGTGCGTTATAGTAGCCCACCGGATTATTGCGCGATTCGGTATAGCCGCTGCGGCGCAGTTGTGCGACGATCTCAGCCGGACTGCCAGGGTCGCCAACGGCCGCAGTCATAGGGGAGGCATAGACGCGCGAAGTGGTGGCGAACGGGCCGCCTTTGAGTTTCTGATCGATGAGACGCGAATACTTCACCCAAAAGGACGCGACGGTGAAGATGCCGACCGCCAGTATCAGGACGAGCGAAGCCAGGAAAATCTTACCGCTGGGCCGCAGGAAGAAACGGACGAGTCGCGCCTCACGGGGAACGCGAACTTTAACCTTCTTCCTTGCGGCTTCCACTGCAGTCATTCTCGCATGGCAATAAACTTGATACAGTAACATCCAATGTGGAGAACCGGAGTCATCGCTATCTTCTGTCTTATGAGCGCAAACGCAGCCGTGAAAATCGAAAAAGTGGCCTGGAAAGGCTGGCCGAATTGCTACCGCATCACCAATGGCGAAGTGGAGTTGATCGTGACCAGCGACGTGGGGCCGCGGATTATGCGGTATGGCTTCGTGGGCGGCCAGAATTTATTCAAAGAGTACGAAGAGACACTGGGCAAATCGGGCGAGCCGGAATGGGTGCTGCGCGGGGGGCACCGCATCTGGGCGGCGCCGGAACAGCAGCCACGCACATATGCGCCGGACAACGGGCCGGTTCACATCGAAATCAACGGCGACGTGCTGGAAGCGACGGAACCCGTTGAGCCGAGCACGGGGCTGCAGAAGCAGATCATCGTGAAACTCGCGGCGACGGGGTCGCACGTGGAAGTGCTCCACCGGCTGAAAAACACCCTGGCGTGGACCATCGAAGTCGCGCCGTGGTCGCTTTCAATGATGGCGCAGAACGGAGTCGGGATTACGGGATTTCCGCCGCGCGGGAAGCATCCGGATGTGCTGCCGCCAACGAATCCGCTGGTGATGTGGGCGTTTACGGACCTGACGGACCCGCGGTGGATCTACAGCAAGAAGTACCTGGCGTTGCGGCAAGACCCGAAGAACACCACGCCGATCAAGATCGGCCATTTCAATGAGCACACTTGGGCGGCGTACTCGCTCGGCACCGATCTTTTTATTAAGCGGACGCGCGGCGAAAGCGGAAAGATTTATCCGGATATGGGATGTTCATTCGAGATGTTCACGCGAAACGACATGCTGGAGTTGGAGACCCTGGGACCGATCACGCGGGTGGAACCGGGCGCGCTTGTGGAACATACGGAGCTATGGACGCTGAACAAGGATGTTCACTTGAGCACGTTCAAGGATGACGAGTTAGACCGGGTGCTGCTGCCGTTGCTTGCGTTTTAGATTGCTAAAGGCAAAGCGCTCCTTAACAGTCGCGGCTGAGAAAACTGGGTTTCCGTTACCCGATTTCGCAGGGGCGCCTGGGTTATAATTTAATGTCACCATGCGCGTCACAGTCATTGGAACGGGCTACGTCGGTACGGTAACAGGCGTGTGCCTGGCTTACCTGGGTCATCGGGTTACGTGCGTAGACACGGACGAGAGCAAGGTGGCCCGGCTTCGTGCCGGCGATATCCCGATCTACGAGCCGTACCTCGATCAATTGCTGCCGCTCGCGAAGGCGAACGGCGGGGTCGATTTCACTACGGAACTGGCTTTGGCGGTGGCCGAGAGCGATGTGATCTTCATCGCCGTGGGAACTCCCCCGCTACCTTCCGGCGAAGCGAACCTGATCTATCTGGAAGCGGCCGCGCGCAGTGTGGGCGCAAGCATGGACGGCACGCGCTACCGCGTGGTTGTAAATAAATCCACAGTGCCGGTGGGCTGCGGAAATCTTGTCGAGGCCCTGGTCAGCGAAGGCATTCGCGAGCGCTACCCGGAGAACCACGTGGCGGTGGGCTTCGGCGTCGCCAGCAATCCCGAATTCCTGCGCGAAGGTTCGGCGATCTACGACTCTCTTTTTCCGGATCGCATTGTACTGGGCGCGCAGGATTCGCATACGATCCGGGTGCTTCGAGAACTATACAAGCCATTGGTTGAGCAGAAATTCGCGCCACCCGATTTCTCCCCACGGCCGGCCTGGATGAAGACCGTCCCGGTGGTGACTACCAGCCTGACCAGCGCGGAAATGATCAAATACGCCGCGAATGCATTCCTCGCAATGAAGATTGGGTTCTCGAACGAAATCGCCAACATCTGCGAGAAGGTTGGAGCGGATGCGCCGGAAGTGATGACGGGCATCGGCCTCGATTCACGCATTGGCCTCAGCTTTCTGAATTCCGGAATCGGCTGGGGCGGAAGCTGCTTCGGGAAAGACGTGCAATCGCTGCTGCACATCGCTGGAGAATATGGGTATCAGGCGAGACTCCTGGAGGCTTCGCTCGCGGTCAATCGCCTGCAGCGCCAGTTGGTCATCCAGAAGCTGCAAGACAAGCTTTACATCCTGAAAGGTCGCACGATCGCGCTGCTGGGGCTGGCATTCAAACCGAATACGGATGACCTGCGCGATGCGCCAAGCCTGCAAATTGCCGAGAGGCTGCTGCAGATGGGCGCCCGCGTTCGCGCGCATGACCCGATCGCGATGCATGTATGCCGACAACAGCATCCCAATCTGAATATCTCGTACTGCGACACGGCAATGGGGATGATCGAAAAGGCGGATGCCGTGGTTCTGGTCACCGAATGGCCCGAGTACCGCGACCTCGATCTGACGGAGGTCGCCAAGCGGATGTCGCGTCCGGTGATGGTGGATGGCCGGAACCTGTTCGATCCGGAGATCGCGCGGAAAGCCGGGTTCGACTATACCGGCGTGGGACGCGCATGCCTGACTCCCGAGCGGCGCACGCCCGAATCGCCAGTCGCCGATGCGCAATTGGCCGGCAGCAAAGTCTAAAAACTCTCTACCACCGCACGTGATGATTGTGTTCTTCGATGGCCGTGCCGAATGAGCGGCCGCCAAGCGTAACACCGCTGACCACTCTGCCGGATACATTGACGCGCATGCCCTTCCGCGGAACGCCCCGCGTCGACAGCACGAGAATGCGGCCGGTTCCATCGTCCACTTGATAACCGCCGGCAAAGATGGCACCGAAGGAGCTGGTTACAGCGCCTTCCACGTGAACCGTGCGATTGCGGTAGCGAAACGGATCCTCCGTGATGCGCCCGATGCGCGTGGTGGCGCAGGCAGACAAAAACAGCGCCCCTACGGCGATCGCCAGGACTACCAATTTCTTCTTCATGTCACTCCTTCATACGCGCCGCACGCCGGCCGAGGTTGCCGGGTTAACGGCTTTTAACTGCCTTATTCTTTCAGGAACTTCCGCCGGAGTGTGCCGAGCCGTTTTCTCATCCGCTCGGTGAACTTTTCCGGCTTTTTTTCGGAAGCGCGCGCCGCGTCAGTGTCGACTACTTCGGGAGCCGCGGCATCGGCGTCCGTACAAGGCTTCTCACCCGCCGCTTTGACCAGATTTTCAACCATTCGGAAGGACTTGCGCACGCGCTTTCCGTCATCAGTCGCCAGGCACAACGAAAACCCCGAGAGCGGGCTGCCCTTCTCCAGCAGCACCGGATAATAACCTTGCTCTTTGCGCTGGATGTAGGCGGTCTCATACCGGTGATGCCGCAAACTCCAGACGAATACGCGGAAGCTTTCGAAATCGTAGGGCAGCATCAGCCCGCTAATGGTGGTCCACAGCCAGATATCTTTCTCTTTATCGCCGTCTCGAACTTTGCCCAGTGAGAAGTAGGAAGTGATGCGGCGGCCTTCGGCATACTGCGCAACTTCGTCGGGAATGGCGAGAAATATCCGTCGCGAAAGGACCCAGCCGGTCTGTCCTGATTTCAGCCGAATCAGCGTCCAGTCGTCGGTGGGAACCGGCTCTTTCGGCGGAGCGTTTTTCTTGGAATCGGGTGGCTCGGGTGTTTCCGGAGGGCGGCGCGACTGCGAAATCTCCAGCCAGTTAGCGGGCGGCTTGGGGGCGGCGGGCTTGGGCGGCGGAGAGGTCTTGGCGGGCTTCGGCTCAGGCCTGTGGCGCGGAACTTTCGGCACCGGCGGCAGCAACGGTTTGCGGGCCGGAGCCACGCGCGGAGCGATCTTGTGCCCGAGCACATCCACGCGGTCCCCTTCATTGACCTGCAAGAAACTGGGGGAGGTCCGGTCGGGTTCGGTGTGCACGTTCAAGGTGCCGTACGTGAACGCCTGGCCCTGCGAAGGCAGGCGGCGCGACTCCTTCGTGCGCTGCTGAATATTCTCCACCTCGGAGTGGCCGAGCACCATGCGCTGGTCGGTCCAGCCTTCCACTCCCTTCGCCGTACGCACCTTGATGAAGCGCCGCCGTTGCTGGATAATTTCGAGCAGGTCGCCGTGATGCAGCGTGGCGACCGTCTTCGATCGGGGATTGATTTCCTGACGCAAGCTCAGCGTAGCTGGACCCACGAAGGCTTGTCCAAGGCTGGGAGCGTGCGATTGAGAATCTCCGCAACCGCTTAACAGCAGAGATATGACGATAAGGAAAGAAAGCAGCAGGAGTGCGAAATTGCGCATTGTGTGCAGCAGAGGTTGAGCCGGTATTCCCCGCTCACCAGTCTACTGCGCGCGCTAAGTTCAGCCTACCGAAGCGGATGGCAAATTCATTACCCCAAGCACTTCAGCTACCTTACGAGTGAGGGCTTGGCTCGTGAACGGCTTGGGGATGAGCGCGAAGCCGCGCTCGACTACGTAATGCTGCACCACTTGTGTGCTATCGTAACCCGACATGAACAAGACACGCAGTTCGGGCTGAAGTTCAATGAGTTGGTCGGCCAGCATTGGCCCGCTCATGCCCGGCGCCACCACGTCGGTGAGGAGCATGTGAATATCGGGATGCTTTTGGAAGATCTTCAAGGCTTGTTCGCCGCTCTCAGCCAGCAGCACCTGGTAGCCCATGCGCGTCAGCATGGAGCTTACCAACTTGCCCACCTCGGGTTCATCGTCAACCACGAGAATGGTCCAAGGCTTCGCAATTGTGCCTGGGGTGTCCATCTTGCACTGAATTCTACGATGCGCGCGAATCCGATGTAAACGTATCTTAATCTACCGCGGTGCCGAAACATACAGGTAAACCCCTTTAGGCAGTGCGTTTCAAGGCACCCGCTGCAAATCCAGTTTAAATGGCGCTAATTCTTCCTTAATCACTTTTTCTTCGCCGACCGCAACCACCGTCATTTTCCACGCCGGGAAATATTTTCGACCGGCGGATTGCACATCGCTGGCGGAGATGCCTTCGAGTTGCTGGCTCTGTTTCCAGAATGCTTCCGGAGCGAGCCCGTCAATCCAGAAATTGGCGAGCGAGCGGCTGATCGCCGCGCGGGATTGCGATTGAATCGCGAGCGACCCTACAAGGTACCGTTTGGCGCGCTCGAGTTCGGCATCTTCAGGCGTCGTTGATGCCATCCGGTTCAGCTCGTAATTAATCTCATTGAAAGCTGCCCCGGTCACGGCGTTGCGCACGTCGGCGCGGGTTTCAAGGACGCCGGCCTGGCTCTTGGGCGCAAGGTGGGCGCCCGGCGAGTAAGTGTAGCCCTTATCCTCGCGAATGTTCGATACCAGGCGCGAGCCGAACATTCCCCCATAGATCGCGTTGGCGACGCGCGCCGCCAAATAGTCGGGTTCCTTGCGGCTGGGTGCGAGCGTCCCCAAGTAAAGAGCGGTCTGAACGGAGTCCGCGCGCGGCACAAAGACGGCGATGCTTCGCGCGGCGACATCGGGGACGCGCGCCGCGGCCATGGGCGCTGATGCGGGAGTCTTCCAGGCGCCTAGAGTGGATTGAATTTCCGCCAAAACCTGTTTGTCGTCAAAGCCGCCGGCGATCACGAGAACGGATTGGTCGGGACGGAAGCAGTTCGCATATTGTTTCCGCAGATCCGCGGCCGTGGTCTTGGCGATGGAATCCTGAGTTGGCGCAGTCACGGCGTATGGGTGCGTTCCAAACAGTGCGCGATAGAGCGCCCGGGTCGCTAGGAACCCTGGATCGGCTTCGCTGGCCTCCAGGCCCGATGCCGCGTTGCGCTTGGCGATTTCCACTTCCCGATCCGCAAATGCGGCGTTTTGCATCACGTCGGAGAGAAGGTTAATTGCCGCGCCGGTGCTTTGGCTGAGAACGCTGGTGCCGATCACGATGGCATCGGATGTGGCGTCGGCGCTGAGGTCGCCACCTGCTGCCTGCAGTTCTTCGGCAACCTGCCTGGCGCTGCGCGTTTTGGTTCCCTGACTGAGCGTAGCGGCGATGAGGTCCGACATCCCGGGCCGGTCGGGCGGATCGGCTGAGTAGCCACCGCGCACAGCGAGCGTCAGAGCTACTTTGGGAAATCCGGGAGAAGGGATCATCCACACAGTCAGACCGTTAGAAAGCTTTTGCTGGAAGATCGCGGGAGCGGGCGCAGTCTTCAGCGGGCCGTAGGGTGGAAGATCTTTCGGGAGCGGCGTCGTTTTCTCGGCGCAAAAAACCGGTGCGACGGCGCTGACAAAAATGGCGGCGGGAAGAACGAAGCCAGTCGACCACTTACTCATTTGGATTCTCCTTTAACCGCGGGGCCGGCGGGCGCGGGCACCCGGTAGATGATCGTTCGGTTCGTTTTCACCAGATACTTGGCGGCAAAGGAGCGCACCTGGCCGGCAGTCACGCCCGCGATTTCATCGGGCACGGTGCTGACGCGGTCCACCTTGCCGTCAAACAAAACCGCGTGCGAGAGTGCCGACGCGCGAGAGATCGGAATTTCGAGTTGCGCATACCAGTCGGAGCGCATCTTGGCGCGGATTCGCGTGAGTTCAGCTTCGTTCGGCCCGCGCGACGCGAGGTCGGCGATGGCGGCATCGTAAGCGGCCACTAAATCCTGCTCGGGCATTCCAGCCGGGGCGACCAGGAACGATGTTAACAGCGTGGGTCCGTTGTACTCGAACGGGTTGCCCAGGGGCCAGTTCACGCCGCCATCCACGGAAATAGCTTTCTGCTTTTCCTTCACCAGATATTGATATAGCCGCGACGCCTGGCCATTGTGCAGCAACTCGCCGGTAACCGCCGCGACCACCGCGTCGTGAGAATTGCGCGGCGGCATGCGATAACCGACGGCCATTGCGGGCACCTTGGCGAGCTTGTCGGTTTGCACCAGACGGCGTTCCGCAGTTTGGGCG
>JBBROU010000150.1:0-10663 GCA_038229055.1 Bryobacterales bacterium
ATATAGCCGATGGCGTTGGTGAACGTGAATGCGACTTCCTGGATCGCCGTGGAGCCCGCCTCACGGATGTGATATCCGCTGATCGATATGGTGTTCCACTCCGGCAGTTCACGCGCGGCCCAGGAGAACACGTCGGTGATGATGCGCATCGCCGGGCGGGGCGGGTATATATAGGTTCCACGGGCGATATATTCCTTCAGAATGTCGTTTTGAATGGTGCCCGAAAGCTTGCTCCAGTCGGCGCCCTGACGCTTGGCGACTAGCGCGTAGAAGGCCAGCAGGATCGCCGCCGTCGAATTGATGGTCATCGACGTGGAGACTTTCCGCAGCGGGATATCCTGGAACAGTCGCTCCATATCCGCGAGCGATGAGATCGCGACACCGACGCGGCCGACTTCTCCCGCGGCCAGCGGATGGTCGGAATCCATTCCCATTTGCGTCGGGAGGTCGAAGGCGACAGAAAGTCCGGTGGTGCCCTGGCTCAGAAGATACCGGTAGCGGCGATTGCTCTCTTCGGCTGTGCCAAAGCCCGCGTACTGCCGCATGGTCCAGAGGCGGCTCCGGTACATGTCGGGGTAGATTCCGCGGGTGTAGGGGAACTCTCCGGGGGGGCTGGCGTCAGGCATGGGATGGGCGTCAGGACCGCGAAATTTTACGCGCACGCAGGAATGACGAAATTCCGTAGCTCCCAAGTACTAGAGCGAAAAACCCACCCATGATCATTTTCAGGAGACTACCTGTATCGCCATTGTAAGTGCGCGCTGTGCGAACCACGGATGCACCGAACGGAAAGATCGCTATGACGATGAAAAGAAACCCGATTACCTGGTTCCAAAGGGTGCGCGCGGGCTTGATGATTACGGGGAGAGCGATTCGCGCCGACTTCACGCCCTGCGTAACAACTCGCTTCCCCAATGCCCACTTCGACGCCACACCTCCATCCTATCAGGGCTTTTTTTCGTAGGGACTAAGGTAGGGGCGCGATTCTGCCGATCAGCTAGGTGAAATAATGATGTACAATCTGACGAACGATCCGCATCGGAAAGAAATAACACGACTAACGGGAGGCACGGCCTCAAACTGGAACTCTTGGCACCTTGAGTGCATCCATTTAATCGGCGGACAGCCAAAAGGAAGGGGTAATTCGTGGAAGACAGTCTCAAAAGTTTGATGACGGACCTGGGGAATGCGATCAACGAGTCTCTTTCCGAATCCGAACGGATTGCCGAAGCGATCGGTGAAATTCGGAAGGCCGGTTACGACGTTTTCCTGGTATTAGAAGCCACGATCGGCTTCAACAAGCGCGACGACGAAACCGAGCAGGAAGAGCCGGAGACCGTGAAGATGTCGAGCGGTAAGCTCAAATTCACGACGCAGGACCAGCGTTTTCTTAAACTGCTGAAAATCGCCGCTGAAGAATAAGCGCGCTCACCTCGTCCGCAGAACCGTTTGGTAGACCTCCCAGGTGCAATGGGCCGCTCGTTCCCACGTGAAGCTCTTCACGCGGTCATAACCCTTCGCGGCTAGTTTCTCTCGTAATTCCGAATTGCATGCGAGCTGCCTAAGCGCTGCTGCAATCTCAGGTTCGTTTTCGGGATTTACCAGCAGCGCGGCATCTCCGCAGACTTCCGGAAGCGCGGACCGGTCTGACGCAATCACGGGAACCCCGGCTGACATAGCCTCCAGAACTGGGATTCCGAAGCCTTCATCGAGTGACGGGAAGGCGAAGATTCTAGATCGCGCGTACCATTGGGCCAGTTCAGTTGTCGCGATATACCCGGTGATCAAAATGCGGTCTCGCGCCGCGCTCCGCGCGATGTGGGCCAGAATCGATTCGCTTCCGAATCCCGAAGATCCGGCCAGAACCAGCCGCCAGTCCCGCGGCAATGCTTCGAACGCGCGCACCAGGCGCGAAATGTTCTTGCGCGTCTGGATGGCTCCCACGTTGAGCACGATGTTTTCTCGCGGGAGAGACGGAACCCGAAGCGGGGTGACGCCGTGCGGGATCACGGTGATCCGCGAACGAGGAATTTCGAGGAACGTTTGCATCTGTCCTGCCGTGAACTCCGACACCGCGATCAGATGGTCCGCGTCCGATGCCGCCCTGCGGGCTTGTGCGGTGAAGCGCGCGCGGAAATCCGCGGTGCTGTACTCGCCGCTCATCACGAAAAGATCGTGGAAGGTGGCGACCTGCCGCCGGAAACGCCGCTTCGGCAGACGCTGATTCAGGCCGTGAAATAGATCGACCGACCCGAGCCGAGCGGAATCGAGCAGAAGCCCGCGGCGAACATTCGGGTGCGCTGCGAAGCTTTTCCAATACTGGCGGTTTCGGTAATAACGAACCCAGCGAACCTCCGGATGAATCTCAGCCAGCGCACTCAGGATCTCGCGTGAATAGACTCCAACACCGGAAAGATGGGGGCCCAGACTGTAGGTTGCGTCGACGCCGATGGTCAATACTTGAAGTTAATCCGAAACGGCGACGATCTGGTATTCCTTCAGTTTGCGGTAAAGCGTG
This sequence comes from Bryobacterales bacterium, assembly GCA_038229055.1. GTDB lineage: Bacteria > Acidobacteriota > Terriglobia > Bryobacterales > Bryobacteraceae > JANYJA01. Next base: position 2,519 of record JBBROU010000150.1, read on the forward strand.
GTGCGGCCGATGCCGAGTAGATAAGCCGCCATCCCGCGATCGCCCTGCGTCTGCTTCAACGCGTCGATGATCGCCACGCGCTCCATCTGGTCGAGACGGACCACACCTTGCGAGACAGGCTGAGACACGGAGCTGACGGAATTAGTAGCCACAGCGGCCAGAGTCTTCCCGGAACGCTGCGCCAGCGCGAAGTTAATCAAACTGGAGGCCAAATCTTCGGTATGCAAAAGCGGACCGCTGTTCACCGCGACCATTCGGTTTAAGCAGTTCTGCAGTTCGCGCACATTACCGGGCCAGTCGTAAGCCATCAGCGCCTGCATCGCTTCGGCCGTTATGCTGTAGCGGGTCGAGTGCTTGGCCAGGAACCGCTCGATCAGCAGGGGGATATCTTCCTTGCGTTCCCGCAGAGGAGGCAGGCGGAGCGTGATTACGTTCAAACGGTAGAAAAGATCCTGACGAAATAAGCCTTGCTCCACTTGTTTGGCGAGATTGCGATGCGTCGCCGCGATCACGCGAATATCGACTTTATGCCAAGCCAGCGAGCCCACGGGGCGATATTCCCGTTCCTGCAAGAGCCGCAGAAGTTTTACCTGCAATTCGAGCGGCAAGTCGCCGATTTCGTCGAAGAAAGCGGTTCCGCCGTTGGCCAACTCGATCAGACCCTTCTTGGTTTCCGAAGCACCGGTGAAAGCGCCTTTGGCGTGTCCGAACAGCTCGCTCTCCATCAGGGGCCCGACCAGCGATCCGCAGTCGATTGGGATGAAACTGCCGCGCGGTTCGGTTTGATGCAACGCACGCGCAGCCACCTCTTTGCCGGTTCCGGTTTCTCCCAGAATCAGCACAGGAGAAAGGGAGCTACCGACTTTTTCAATCATGCGGCGAATCTGCTGGATTTGCGGAGATTGCCCTATGATCGAGGGTGGCGCGTAGACGGGAAAGCGATTGATGGGCATCTTCGATGGGGCGACGTTGAACACATGCCCTTTGCAAACTAGGTTGCTCGAACGCGGGAAAATCTCAGGCAACTTCGGCGATGGGCTCGGTTCCTTCGTTCAGAATGGCCAGATACGCGTCATATACGAACAGCCGGTGCCGCTCGCGTCCGGTAGTCTCGCGCAAGATCTCCAACCTGCGCATATGATTGAGAGACTTGGCGACGGTCGGCGCGGAGATTCCGATCTTCTGAGCGGTGGCGGGGATCGAGACAATCGGGTTCCTCTGCATATGCCGGAAGACGCGCAGCACCGACGCGGACGGCCTGCCAAGCGATTCGATCTGGCGCTGGTCCCGTTCGAAAAGAGCGACGATCCGGCGGGCGGCATTGGCGGCCTGATCCGCGGTTTCGCGAACGCCGGTGAGGAAGAAGTTGAGCCAAGCCTCCCAATCGCCTTTGCGACGGACGCGGTCCAGCAGATCGTAGTAAACGGGGCGGTGCGTTTTGAAATAGAGGCTAAGGTAGAGGATTGGTTCCCGGATCACCTGCCGTTCGCACAATAGAAAGGTGATCAGCAGGCGGCCGAGCCGTCCGTTGCCGTCTAAGAAAGGGTGGATCGTTTCGAATTGGACGTGAATGAGTCCGGCTTTGATCAAGAGAGGCAGTTCCGCGTGGTCGTCATGAAAGAATTTTTCCAGCCTGCTCATGCAGTCGAGGACCATCTCGGGCGGTGGCGGCACGAAGGCGGCGTTGCCAGGCCGGCTCCCACCGATCCAGTTCTGAGTGCTGCGGAACTCTCCCGGATGTTTCTCGCTGCCGCGGCCTCCGGAGAGCAGAATTTCATGGATCTCCCGGATCAGCCGCAAAGATAATGGGAAACCTTCGCGCAAGCGGGCCAGTCCGTGATTCATCGCCGCAACGTAGTTCGACACCTCCTGGACGTCGGCGATGGGAACACCCGGGGTCTCGTCATTCTCGAAGAGGAGTAGATCGGAAAGCGACGACTGGGTGCCTTCGATCTGTGAAGAGAGCACCGCCTCTTTTCGGATGTAGGTGTAAAGGAATAGAGAGAGATCGGGGATAATCGATGCAAGGCCGTCAAGCCGGCCGACCGCTTGGTTGGCGTGCTCGAGTTGCCGCTGAATACCGTCAAGACGGACCGGGGGCTTCGGAGGCAGAGGGGGCGGAACGAAGGCGCGAACGGTTTCGCTTTGGTAGTTCTTCGTGACGTAGTAGCCGAGCCGTTGATTGGGCAGAGGGATTATCCTTTCGTTAGTTTTTGGCTAACGAAAGAATAACAGCTTTTCGTTTCGTTAGAACGACTGGTCGATTCGCACAACGAAAGCTTCGGGGACAGGATTTTCCGAGCGGATGCGCCTTCCAAGATCCACGGCGCTTTGCGTGGTGGGCTCGCGGCCGACCAGCACGCGAAAAAAGGCGATATCGCCGGGCCGTTCGGTAATTCGTGCAGATCCATAGCGCCGCTCCATATGCATGCGCATGCGCTCGGCGTTTTCCTTCACCTGAAATGCTCCAACCTGCACTCCGAAGAGCGCGGGCTCGGGAACGGCCGGAGCGGCGAGCAAGCGCAGACGAACCTGCGCTGTACCGGGACCGACCATCTCGATTTGCCGGGCTGCGGCGTGCGAAAGATCGATGACACGGCCGCCGACGAAAGGACCGCGATCGGTAATGCGGACATCGACCGTCTTGCCATTGGTCACGTTTTCAACCCGCAGCCACGTGTTGAACGACAAAGTGCGATGCGCGGCGGTCATCTTCTCCATGTCATAGATTTCGCCGTCCGCCGCCTGGCGGCCGTGATAGGGGTGGCCATACCAACTCGCCAGGCCGGTCTCGATCACCTCGCCGGGCTCTGCGTTTGCCGGCGGCACGCTGGCCGGAGATGATACCGGCGGAACATTTTGCACCGGAACCCGAACCACGTGTTTCTTCCTGGCGCATCCCGCGGTGAAGGCAATGAGCCCTGGCAAAGCCGAGAGCAGGACAAGGCGGACGTGTCTCACTGCTCCCAGTCTAAACTTCCGGGGAAGATTTGCCGATTAAAGAACATATGACGGAGCGGCGCTTCGAGAAGCGAGCATTATGCGCGGATTTAGTGCAGGTCGAATGGAAAGATAAGTCCGGCTGGAAGAGACATTCAACTGCCGTCTTGGAAGACATTTCGCCGGGCGGAGCCTGCCTTCAGATGGACGTGCCGATCGCGCCCCGCAGCACGCTTCAAATAGCCTTCGGCGCCGAATCGTTTGAAAGCAGCGTTCGTTATTGCGCCTTCAGGGACATCGGATATTTCATCGGGCTTGAATTTCCGAAGGACCGGCCGTGGTCGCGGCGCCTATTCCGGCCGAAGCATATGCTCGAACTGAGCCGCCTGGTTCGGAACGCGGATTGCTCCATCGATGGCTGAGAGATTAAGAATTATTAGAATTGCTTTTCTCCCGCCGCATGGATCCTAGCGCGGGGACGACGCGTCCTACAATTGTGCGAGAGAACCCACCTGACCTGGCGCCGTCCGGGTCGAATGCGATGCAAATAAACGACCCGCTATTTCACTCCATCCTGCTACAGAGGAGTATTTTATGACCCCGGAATCGAACCACGCAAAACCAGCGAACGGACTTTCGCGCGATTCGATGGGCCGTGACGAACTGGTTATCTCGCACGCTTATCCGCGGCCCCAACTCGAACGGAAAGAGTGGACATCCCTGAATGGAAAATGGGACTTCACGTTTGACCGGGAAGCCCGCTGGACGTATCCCGGACAGGTAGTCTGGGACCGGACCATCACCGTGCCGTTTTCTCCCGAGACTTCGGCGAGTGGCATTGGGGATACGGATTTCGCCCGCGCGGTGTGGTATCGCAGAGACTTCGAATTTCCTGAACTGATCGATGGACAGAGATTGCTCTTGCATTTCGGGGCAGTCGATTATTGCGCAACAGTGTGGGTAAACGACGGAATTGTTTGCACGCATGATGGCGGATATACCCCGTTTGAAGCCGACATCACCGATTTCAACAACCCCACGGGTCCAAACACTATCGTGGTGCGCGCCGAAGACGATCCATCGGACTTGGCGAAACCTCGCGGGAAACAGGACTGGATGCGCGACCCGCACTCGATCTGGTATCCACGAACCACCGGGATCTGGCAGACGGTATGGCTTGAGCGGGTGCCTGCGAATTATATCGGCTACGTTCGATGGACGCCCAATGTGGAACGGTGGGAGATCGGGTTCGAAGCGCGCCTTGACGGCGTGCGTCGCGAGGGCTTGCGGCTGAACGTAAAGATGCACGTCGGCAACATGCTGGTAGTCGACGACACCTACGCGGTCGTGGCGGGGGAAGTCCATCGTCGCATCGCGATTTCGACCCAGGCATCGACGACTATCGCAACGATCTTTTGTGGAGCCCGTCGTCTCCGACTTTGATCCAGGTGCAGATGCAACTCTGGGGCGGCCGAGGCGAGCTGGTCGATACGGCCCACAGTTATACAGCCCTCCGCTCGATCGGCGTGCAGGGCGACCGCTTCGTACTGAATGGCCGGCCTTACCAGTTGCGCATGGTTCTCGACCAGGGCTACTGGCCCGAAAGCGGCTTGACGGCACCCGATGACGACGCCCTGCGCCGTGACGTGGAACTGGCCAAGAACATGGGGTTCAACGGCGTCCGCAAGCACCAGAAGATTGAAGACCCCCGGTACCTATATTGGGCCGACACGCTGGGCCTGCTGGTCTGGGAAGAGATGCCGAGCGCGTACCGTTTCACGAAGTCGTCCATCGAGCGTTTAGCGAAGGAATGGGCGGCGGTAATCGATCGCGATTCGAGCCACCCTTGTATTGTGGCGTGGGTGCCGTTCAACGAATCCTGGGGTGTGCCGGATCTGCCGGACAGCCCGGCTCAGCGGCATTATGTAAAGGCCCTTTACCACCTCACCAAGACACTGGACCCGACCCGGCCGGTGATCGGCAATGACGGATGGGAGAGCGTGGCAACCGACATCATCGGGATTCACGATTACGACGACCAGGCGGAGCGGATCGGCAAGCGGTACGGGGCCGACGAAGTGCTGTCCCGGCTATTCAAGCGCGAGCGGCCCGGGGGTCGCCTGCTGCTGCTAGACGGCGCACCGGCAAGCTCCGATCAGCCCATCATGCTGACCGAGTTCGGCGGGATCGCCTTCTCTCCGGACGCTCACGGAACGTGGGGCTACACGCGCTCGGACAGCGCGGCGCAGTTTGCGGAGAAGTATACCAGCCTGCTCACCGTGGTTCGCTCGCTCCCGTCACTCGCCGGTTTCTGTTACACGCAGTTCACCGACACGTACCAGGAGGCGAACGGTCTGCTTTTCGCGGATCGAACGCCGAAGTTCCCGCTCGAAGACATGGCGTTGGCCACGCGCGGACCCCGCACCGCACGCGACCGTCAAGTGGAATGGGCCTGGCGCGAGAGAATAATGAATTTCCAGCGACACCAGTACCTCGTACCCGCAGAAGATTACCGCACACAGGACCGACACTAGATTGCTCGACCATACTTCCGAATCCAACCCCGGTACGCTCGTCGCAGCTCCTTGTTCCACCACCGCGGCCATACCGCCTCCGACCCTATTTCGCTCATTTTGGATGGGGGGCTTTGAGGCCGCCACCCACATCAACACGGCCGGTGAGCGCCTCGACATGATCGCCGGCATTCAACACGACGCACAGGCCGATCACGATTACGCGCTGCTGCGATCCGTTGGCATGAAGACCGCGCGCGATGCAGTTCGCTGGCATCTGATCGACCGAGGCGGCCACTACGATTTTTCGTCGTTCGCGCCAATGCTGCAGGCCGGTCTCAAAAACGGAGTGCAGATCATTTGGGATCTCTGCCACTACGGCTGGCCCGACGATCTCGACCTGTTCTCACCCGCGTTCGTCGACCGATTCGCGCGATTTTCGGCTGCGATCGCAAAATTCATTCGCGAGCACACCGACGAAATTCCTTTCTACGCGCCGGTGAACGAAATTTCATTTCTTGCCTGGGCCGCGTCGCGGGATTTTATGTTCCCGTATGCCCTGGGCCGCGATGAAGAGATCAAGTTTCAACTGGTCCGCGCCGCGATTGCCGGCAGCGAAGCGGTATTGCAAGTAGATTCTCGCGCACGATTGATTTATCCCGAGCCCACCGTCCACGTGATACCGCCCCGTTTGAAACCGCAGTTCTCAGCGATGGCGCGGCAGCAGCGACAATCCCAATTTGAAGCTTGGGACTTGATCGCCGGACGCGCGTGTCCGGAGTTAGGTGGCCATCCGAAATACTTGGACATCCTCGGATCGAACTTCTATCACTCAAATGAATGGGAGGTGGAAGGCGAGGGAAGGCTGCGATGGGAGGACGAGCCCCGAGACGATCGGTGGCTTCCGTATCACCGACTTTTGGCGGAGATCTACGCGCGGTATCGCCGCCCGCTTTTCATTGCCGAAACCAGTCACGTCGGCATTGGTCGCGCGCGATGGATTCGCGAGATCGGATCCGAAGTCTGTCTGGCGCGCTCATCTGGAGTTCCGCTGGAGGGGGTCTGCCTCTACCCGATTCTGGATCGCTATGATTGGCAGGACCGGACTCACTGGCATAACAGCGGCCTTTGGGATTTGGCCCTCGATTCCGAAGGAAAATACCAGAGGGTGCTGAACATTCCCTACGCGCATGAATTGAGTGACGTACAGGCCGAGCTTGGGCGGCTAGGCTGCGTCTAACTTTAGCCACGACTGAAGATGAAGTAAGTTTCACGTTTTGGCAAACCGATTGCTATCTCTGGGGGAGCACGCAATGTCGCGCTGCTTCAGACGTCCTGTAATTTCATCTTTGATAGGAGATCGGATACGCCAGATGTTTGAAATCATTACGTTTTCACACCTTAGATGGGACTTTGTGTTTCAACGTCCGCAACATCTCCTTTCCCGTCTATCATCTAGCCGCCGTGTAATTTTTGTTGAGGAGCCTATTCTCGACCAGGGTTCCGCCCCGCATTGGGAGTATATTCAGGCCGAACGGAACGTTCTGGTCTGCCGGCCTCACACTCCGATTTCAGTTCCCGGCTTCAGTGATGCCCAGTTGCCGGTACTGTTCGACCTGGTACAGCAACTTTTGACGGAACAAAATCTTCGAGAGTACGCGGTATGGTTCTATACGCCTCTCGCGCTGCCCTTGGCGCAGAGTCTATCGCCGGTAGCGGTGATTTACGACTGCATGGATGAGCTCTCGGCATTTTTGGATGCCCCCAAGCAACTGCTGGACCGCGAAGCCAAATTGCTCAAACTGGCCGACGTTGTGTTCACCGGAGGACCGAGTCTCTACAACGCAAAGAAAAACCGGAATCCGAATGTGCACTGCTTTTCGAGCAGTGTCGATGCGGAGCATTACGCGTTAGCGCGGCAGGGTAAGGCCGTAGAACCCGATTTACAAAAGTCTCTTCCGCATCCGCGCTTGGGATACTTCGGCGTGATCGACGAGCGGATCGATCTTGCATTGATGGAGAAACTCGCGACATCGCATCCCGAGTGGCAGATCGTTATGGTCGGGCCGGTGGTTAAGATTGATCCCGCAACCCTGCCGCGCCATGCCAACATCCATTACTTTGGGCAACAGAAATATGCTGACCTTCCGGGCTTTTTAGCGGGGTGGGACGTCTGCCTGCTGCCGTTTGCGCGAAACGAATCGACCAAGTTCATTAGCCCGACTAAAACCTTGGAGTACATGGTGGCCGAGCGCCCCATCGTCTCCACGCCAATTACGGATGTAGCCGAACCGTATGGCAAAATTGTTTATCTGGGGGAGACGCCGGACGAGTTTGTTGCCGCATGCGAGAGTGCCATGCAGGCCTCCGGCCGCGAAAAATCCGCTCGGGTGGATGGCATGCGCGACGTGATTTCGCGGACCTCATGGGGCGCGACGGCCAGAGCGATGCAGGACCTGATTGTGAAGGCTGTTCGAAAGAATCGAAGCCTGGAGGATGGAATGTTTGTTCCCGCAACGGCTGAAAGTACGCGAGAAACTCCGAAGGCAGCGCGCACGGTGGTGGTTGGCGGAGGGCCGACCGGTCTCAGCGCGGCCTATCACCTGGGCGCCGATTCGATTTTGTTGGAGCAGAATAGCCGTGTCGGAGGCTGGTGCCGCTCGATCGAGGACAAAGGTTTCACGTTTGACCA
>JBBROU010000151.1:0-10646 GCA_038229055.1 Bryobacterales bacterium
CCGACCCACGATCATCCCGCTCGGCGAGCGGCGCAAACCCCGGCCACAGGGTCGTCCCGGATACCTGCGCCTCGATACCGTGCATCAGGGCGACAAGGACGGCATCAAGGGTATCTATCACATCAACGCCGTCGACGAAGTGACGCAGTGGGAGGTTGTGGCCGCTACGCCCCAGATCTCCGAACACTGGCTGATTCCGCTGCTGGAACAACTGCTGGAAACGGTCGACCGGTTTCATCGCCAGTATCTGAATCCGTATGTCAACTTCCATCGGCCGTGCGCTATTGCCGAAATCGAGGAAGCGCCCAACGGCAAGAGACGCCGGGTGTATCGGCGCTGGGCCACGCCTTTCGAAATCTTCAGCCAGACGCCGAAATGCGAGAGATACCTGAGGACCGGCGTGAATCTGTCGGAACTAGGGCGATTCGCCCAAATCCAGTCCGATACCGAGGCTGCCATCGAAATGCAGCAGGCCAAACAAAAACTACTGGCCGCAATCGCCAGGCGAAGCGCCTGACTGACAGCAATCCAGGCGGTCTCTTCAGTGCTGAGCAGGGCAAGGGGCCTCAAACGCCGGCCCCTCGCCCTGCACCCCCTCCCCGCTTACCGGCGCCGCGCGACCGCGCCCACTGCTCCTCGCGCTCCCTCAAAACCAACTCCGAAAGGACTTCCCCGTCTCCCGCCCACCTCACCTCACTTCAGGCTCATCCTTCAATGAGAATATGCTGGGGCCAACCGTTCTTCACTTCCACATGTCCAAGTCAATTTGACGTTGCGAGGCTATTACTTCATCGAACTCCGCATCGGGAGCCCACTGACCAACTAAGTCGGAGAAGTCGGCCTTTTTATATACACAGCTGTCAGCGTCATGCGCCATTACCTTGCAATCTAACGGGCACTTACCCATAATCCCTTCACAAGCCTCTATTGATGGCCGAATGTATCCTTGCTGATTTCCAGGTGGAAACGGAGCGACGAAACCCACACCGGTCCGCGATCGCGGTTGAACGCGGGGTTCGCGACACGCTGGGAATCGAGCGTGGCGAAGAAACCGGGGAACAGGCGCGCGCTGTAGTAACTTTCCCAGATGGATTCGCGGCCGTAGGTCAACCGTCCGTCGCCGATGATGAAGTCGAGGCCGCCGCGGGCCAGATATGCCGCGTGAACGGCCGCGACTCCGCTGGAAGTGAACGCAGTTGCGGCGGTATCGAACGGCCGCTTCCACCGCGCCCCCGCGACGGAGATGCCCGTGCTGATAAGGCGGTCAATCGCGGTGAACGCGAAGTCCTCAGTCTTGCCGTCATTCCATCCAAGACGGCCGAAGACGCCGACGTTTTTCGTAATCTCCTGTTCGACGTTGACGCCGTAGCCATACTTCAGCGTCCCGATGCGGCGCGTCGCGATAACGTCGGGCACCCCGCTGAATTGATTCGCTAGATCGATGGCGCGGCCGTAGTCGCCGGATCGCGTCCGGTGAAGGAATCCGAGAAGGCGCACGACGCCGGGATGACCGCCCGGAGTGTAGCACAGCTCACCCTCAAACATGTCGCCGCGATCGCGGAAGAGCCGCCGGTCGAAGCGCAGCCCGTTCGCGAACTTCGGCTCGGCGACGCTGGCGTAGCGCGCCGACCATCGGCGCAGGTGAAGTTCGTGCACCCAGCCCCAAGTGTATCCACGCGTATCCGCCGGGTAGTCCCATGCACCGTTGTACATGGTGCCCCAACCCATGAACTGCGTGCGAGGGTCATGAGTGTATCGATTGTTGTCGAAGAAATCGGTCACGGTGAAGCGGCCCACGGTGACGCTATAGCGATTCATCGGCTTCGTGCCGGCCAACTGATTTTCGCCGCTCGTTATGGTTTCGCGCTCTTCGCCGAAGCTGAAATCATGCGTGATGAAAAGGCGCGCGATGTAGGGCTTCGGCGCAGCGCTGGCTACGCGCGGTAGCTCGCCGTTGGTAAAGTTCGCGATACCGGTCACCGCGCTGATCCCCTTGCCTCCGGCGATTTCGGGATCGAATACGAAGCTCGTGTTCTTGCCAAGTTTGAAGGTAAAGAAGAGCGTGGTGGTCAAGGATACATCGCGCTCCGGGTAATTTTCGAGGCTGTTCGTGCCCGTGTACGGGGCGTGGAATCTTCCGTGATACTGACCGATTGATGTTGCCTGGTAAAAGAGATTCCAGCGTTCCGGTTTCACGTCCGCGGACGGCGCATCCTGAGCGAAAATTGCGGGAATCACGCCGAAGGTCAGCATCAGCAAATTTTTCATCGGCGTATTTCCTGCAAACATCACGTCTCTCATTGGCGAGTTGCCGGCTAGTTCTGGGTGAAGAGTCCGACCAAATCCACACGTTAGACGAGACCCACTGAAACCTTGCAACCCGATAGCCAGGAAGCGCCACCGAGGTCGCAGGGTGAGTTTCTCTTCATGGTGGCAGTTTTTTGAAGCAACATGGTCGTTTCTTCTTTTTCAAGCCGGTTAATTTTTCGTTTTCAAACCGCCGGGAAATGGGACGATCTAATGAGAGCACGCGCGGCTACTTGAATTAACTCTGTGACCTGGACTGACATTTCCAACCCGACTGATCCGGAACTTGACGATCTGGCTGCCAAGCACGGCCTGCATCCGCTGTATCTGGAAGACTGCCGTCAAGGCGGGTAGCGCGGCAAACTGGAGTACGGCGACTCTCGTGGAGCCGTTGCGTCCCGAAGAGGCGCTGTACCGGCTGATGGACATCGTTGTGGATTCTTATTTCCCTTGCTCGAGGAATTGGAGGACCGTGTGGATGACGTGGAGAGCGACACGCTCGCACGCCCTGACTCATCGGTGTTGGAACGCGTTTCCGATCTCCGCGCCATGCTCCTCGAGATGCGCCGCGTACTGAGAAATAACCGGCAGATCGCCTTCACGCTGCAACGGACACCGGCAACCCCGGAGCTGCTGACGTTCTTGCGCGATATCCACGATCACCTCACGCGCGATCTGGAGACGGTGGCCAGCGAGCGGGACCGTTTGGCCGGGATGCTCGATCTATATCAGTCGAGCGTCGCCAATCAGAATAACGATGCGACGCGGCTGCTGACGGTGCTCGGAACAGTGGCGCTTCCGGCTCTGGTGATCTCGGCCTTCTGCGGCATGAGCCTGCGCTATCCCGGCGCTATGGGATCACCGCAAGCCTTCTGGGTGGTGTGCGGACTTATCGCGGCAATTACGCTCGCGCTGCTGGTGTACCTGAAACGGCGCGGATATTTCTAACGCCTACTCATAGCGCAACACTTCAGCGGGAGTGATTCGTGTGGCATTGCGCGCGGGATAGATTGTCGCCAGCAGGCTGACGACGATAGCGGCACCGGCGATCCAGAGGCCATCGGCCGCGCGGGGTTCGAACGGGACGAAGCTGAGGGCATAGACTTGCTCATCGAGGCGGACCCAGCGATATTTGTCGGCGAGGTAGCACAGCGTGTACCCCAGCGACAACCCGATGAAGGTGCCCACCACGCCGATGAGCGCGCCTTGCATGATGAAGATGCGGCGGATCTGCGAACGCCGCGCGCCCATCGACATCAGGACCGCAATGTCGCGGTATTTTTCCATGACCATCATGACGAGGGTAATCAGGATATTCAGTCCCGCGACCATTTCGATCAGGCCGATGGTGATGACGGTGACGGCTTTCTCCATCCGAAGAGCGTTGAGAAGCTGCTTGTTCTGCTCCTGCCAGTTAGTGGAAGCATAGAGCGGGCCAGCCAGTTTTTCGGCCGCGTGTCCGACTTCGGGAGCGAGATATAAATCGTCGAGTTTCAACTCGACCGAGTTCACAACGTCATCGATGGCGAGGAGTTTCTGAACCGCGGTCAATGACGAGTAAGCCCAGTTGTCGTCAAAATCGTAGAAGCCGGATTCGAAAATGCCAACCACGCGGAAGCGCTGCTGTCCGGGGCGTTCGCCGAGCGGCGTCAGGGTTCCATGCGGGCTCAGCGCCGTGATGATCGAGTTGAGCGTGACGCCGATTTCTTGCGCGAGCTTTGCGCCGAGAATGATGCCCGGCAGCCCGTCCGTACCGCCGATGCGGTCCAGGGAGCCCGCCTTGAGATGCCGGAGCGTGTCGCTCACGCGCAGTTCAGAAGGGACGTCAATGCCCTTCAGGATTACGCCTTTGCCGGGAAATGGACCCGTGAGAAAGACCTGCCCATAGAGCACGGGAGCGGTCGCGATGACGTGGGGCAGACGTGCGAATTTGGTCTGCAGCTCGCGCCAGTTCGGTATCCCGGGACCCGGCTCTTTTTCGATGATGTTAACGTGAGCGGTCGCGCCGAGAAGATTGCGCTGGAGCGTATTGCGGAACCCCGTGTTGATGGCGAGCGCAACGATCAGCGCCATGACGCCGGCCGCGACCCCCAAAATCGAGATCGCCGTGATGATCGAAATCACGGCTTCCTTGCGGCGGGCGCGCAGGTAGCGTCCGGCCACGAAGAGTTCGAATTTCACGATGGCGAGACCAGTTCGGCGGGCCGGGCTAATTCGCGCAGCCGGTCGGCCAGCCCGATCGGGCCTTCGGGGCGAAGCAGCGGAAAAAGAATCACGTCGCGAATGGATTTCGAACCGGTCATCACCATAGTGAGCCGGTCGATGCCGATGCCTTCGCCGCCCGTTGGCGGCATTCCGTAGCAGAGCGCGCGCAGAAAATCCTCATCCATAGCGTGGGCCTCAGGGTCGCCCTTGGCGCGCATGGCGAGCTGCATGTCGAAGCGACGGCGCTGCTCCTGGGGATCGTTAAGCTCGGTGTAGGCGTTGCCGATCTCCATGCCGGCGGCGTAGATTTCGAAGCGCTCCACCATGGACGGATCGTCGGGCTTGTGGCGCGACAATGGCGAGACTTCGATGGGGTAATCGTAGATGATCGTCGGCTGAATGAGCTGGTGTTCGGCGGTGCGCTCAAAAATATCGGCGAGAGCTTCACCTGCGGTCGTCTTGTGCGAGCGGGCGAGCAGCCACTCGGGATCGCGGACATCCTCCGGAGTAGGCTTGGGCCCCTGGGTCCAGAACTCAATAACGGCTTCGCGCATGGTGAAGCGGCGGAGCGTAGCGAAGTCTAGCTGGTGGCCATCGAATTCAACCGTAGTGCCCCCGGTGGCGTCGATGGCGACTTGCGCGAGCAGTTCGGTGGTGAGGTCCATCAGCCCGCGATAGTCGGTATAGGCCTGGTAGAACTCGAGCATGGTGAACTCGGGGTTGTGGTGAGTCGAGATGCCTTCGTTGCGGAAGTTTCGGTTAATCTCGTATACGCGATCGAGGCCGCCCACAATGAGGCGTTTGAGATAGAGCTCGGGCGCGATGCGCAGATAAAGATCGACGTCGAGTGTGTTGTGATGCGTGACGAACGGGCGGGCCGCGGCGCCGCCATAGAGCGGCTGCATCATCGGTGTCTCGACTTCGAGAAATTGCCGCGCTTCGAGCTGGCGGCGGAACGAAGAGATGATTTTGGCGCGCGTTACAAAGATCTTGCGAACATCGGGGTTGGCGATCAGGTCGAGATAACGTTGGCGGTAACGGAGCTCCACGTCTTCGATGCCGTGCCATTTCTCCGGCATGGGGAGAATGATCTTGGAAAGGAACTCGATCTTTTCGACATGGACGCTCAACTCACCGGTCCGGGTGCGGAACATGTAGCCTTCGACTCCGATGAAATCGCCCAGATCGAGAGTTTGGAACAGATCGTAATCGCGCGGCGGAACGGCGTCCTTTTTTACGTAGACCTGGATGCGCTCACCGTTTTGGCCGAGGTGCGCGAACGCCGCCTTGCCCATGCGGCGGATGGTATACAGGCGTCCGCAAAGGCGCACCCGATCCGCGGCGGACAGATCTTCGGCTGCCTTCGGCGTATAGTAAGCGAGCGCTTGCGGGACTGTGTGCGAAAAATCGAACGGACGGCCATAGGGGGCGTGGCCCTGAGCCTCGAGTTCGCGCACCCGCGCCAGGCGCTGTTCCAATAGCTCGTCTTCAAGCGACAGATGTCATCTCCTGTGGGGAATACGATATTATAGGCCGCTGAAGCGAAACCGAGGCCTTTGAAACCGTCCCTCTCCATCATTATCCCCGCATACAACGAGCAGGCCCGGCTTCCCGAAACGCTGCGCAGAATATTCGAGTATCTGCACGCGAAAAGGCAGGAAAATACCGAAGTCCTGGTGGTTGATGACGGGTCGTCGGACGGGACGGTAGCGGCGGCGGAAAGATTTAACGCGCAGCATGAAAACCTGCGTGTGCTGCGGAACCCGGGCAATCGGGGCAAAGGATACGCGGTGCGGCACGGGATGCTCGAGGCCGAAGGCGAGTGGCGGTTGTTTACTGACGCGGACCTTTCGGCACCGATCGAAGAGCTGGATAAATTGTACTGCGCGGTGCAGCGAACCGGCGCGGAAGTAGCGATCGGCTCGCGCGCGGTAGACCGGTCGCTCATCGAAGTTCATCAATCGGCATTTCGGGAGACGGCCGGCAAGTTTTTCAATGTCGTGATGCAAGCGACGCTCGGACTGCCGTTTGCGGATACGCAGTGCGGCTTCAAACTTTTTGCCGGTGAAGCGGCGCAGCGCATCTTCAGCTTGCAGCGCATGGAGCGGTTCGGATTCGACGCGGAAGTGCTGTTCATCGCGGGGCAACTCGGGTACAAAATCGAGGAGGTTCCGGTGCGCTGGCGTCATGTTGAGGGGACGAAAATCAGCCTGGCAAGTGGTGCAGATTCGTTCGCGGATTTAGCGCGGGTGCGCTTGAATCATCTCCGCGGTTTTTACAATCCAAAGAATTAGCAATGTATGCAGATTCCCGGGATTCACCACGTCACTGCGATCGCGTCCGATCCGCAGCGCAATCTGGATTTTTATGCCGGAAAGCTGGGACTTCGGCTCGTGAAACTGACGGTCAACTTCGACGATCCGGGCACTTATCATCTTTATTACGGAGACCGGGCCGGGATACCGGGTACGATCATGACGTTCTTCCCATGGCCGGGCGCCCCGCGCGGGCGGCACGGTACGGGCCAGACAACGATCACCTCATTCGCGATCCCGCGCTCGGCCGTCGAATATTGGGCCAAGCACCTGGCGACCGAACCGTATGTGCGCTTTAATGAGCAAGTGATTGCGTTCGAAGATCCGGACGGCCTCGCGCTGGAACTGGTGACGGTAGATTCGCCGGCGCAGGGCGAGCACATCCTCGGATTTCAGGGAGTTACGCTGTCCGAAAGCGGGTATGAGTCGACCGCGGAACTGCTGGCCGGTGTGTTCGGCTACAAGCTGGTGAATCAGCAGGATAACCGCTTCCGTTACCAGGCGCCGGGGCCGATCGGGGCGGTTGTGGATCTGCTATGCCAGCCGGATATCCGCCGTGGGTCGATGGGGGCGGGCACGGTGCATCATGTGGCGTTCCGGGCTGAGACGGATCAGGCACAGTTGCAGTGGCGCGGGGAACTGACTGGCCTCGGATACGATGTGACCCCGGTGCTGGACCGCCAGTATTTTCATTCGATTTACTTCCGCGAACCGGGCGGCGTGTTGTTTGAAATCGCGACGGACCCGCCGGGATTCGTCATCGACGAGCCGCTGGACACACTCGGCACGCATTTGAAGATGCCGCGCTGGCTGGAGCCGCAACGTCAGCGGATCGAGGCAACGCTGCCGCGGCTGAAATTGCCTTCTACAAGATGAAAACTGAGTTCATTCACAAGTTCCTGCCCGGCAAAGATCCGAGCGGGCCCACCGTCCTGTTGTTGCACGGCACGGGTGGGGACGAGAACGACCTGATTCCGATCGGGCGGGCACTGGCGCCTGGCGCGGCGATCCTGAGTCCGCGCGGCAAGATTCTGGAGCACGGGATGCCGCGTTTTTTCCGGCGCTTGGCGGAAGGTGTGTTCGACTTGGAAGATCTGGCCCTGCGGGTTAGTGAGCTGGCCGCGTTCGTGCGCGAGGCTTCGGTGGAATATGGGTTCGATTCGGGCCGGGTATGGGCGATCGGCTACTCGAATGGCGCGAACATGGCGGCCGCGGAGTTACTGCTCACACCGGGATTGCTGGCTGGCGGAGTTTTCTTCCGGCCGATGCTGCCCGGCATCGCGGACATTCTGCCGAACGGCGAATTGCCGCGGCTGCCGGGTACGCCGGCGTTGTTGATGGCCGGAGAGTACGACACCATCGTGAAGCCGGAGCATACCAAACGGCTGGCAAGCATCTTGAGTCAAGCGGGAGCGAAGGTGGAAGTGCAGTGGCGCGACTCGGGCCACGAACTGACGCCGGAAGATTTTCAAGCGGCGCAGAGTTGGTTGAAGCCGCTGTTGGGGTGAGAGCGGCGGACGTTCTTATGAGTTCCCTTTGAGAATGCTGGCCTCAGACGGCGGTAGTCGTTCCTGGAGAATATACATGACTCCGTTGTGCAGCACCCTCTTCGGGTCCTCCATGCCGCTGGCTGCCAGTTTCCCGTCAGGTCGAAGATATCGGTGAACTTTCGCTACGAGGTTTCCTACTTGATCGAAGTACTTAACCTCCTGGGAAAGTGTGCCCGGAACCAATTGCGAATTTGTTTCTCCTCTGCAACTGGCCGCGATCCAGTGACCTTTGCGGTGAATTCAGCAGGCCGTTCAGGAATCCCACTTTCATTGAAAATGCGGCGCAGCACCCACTCATCGGCGCGCACCGTTTCACGTATACTGGTTTGACGAGGAGCGACTCACAGGGTACGCGACCGCGAAAGAAATAAGGGGCAAAGCCGCCGATTTTGTCGCTGGCGAAATTTCCCTTCGCGATTTCGAGGATTGGTTTGTTCCGGCAACTTGGGACATTCACCGTGCGAACGATTCCGAAGCTGAATGGCTTGCCAATCAGATAGACCTGAATCTGTCCGAATACTCCGATGGGATAGTGAGCGGGGACGAGCTGCGACAAGCCTTAGCAGCATTGATCGACTCATCCGGTAATACTTCATTGCCTTCTGCCGGCAAGTTGGCGCGACTAGCGTAGGGCTAGGCTTCAACATACAGCAATTCTACATTGCACTTACCGCCGCACGATCACTTCGCGCAGGCTTTCCCGCGTCAGGAAAAACTTCACCGATTCGAAATTCACGAATAGCTTTTCCAGATTCCGGTTGTTGAAGCTCTGCGCCTGTCGCCTCGTGCCGTGCTGCGAAAGCAGCAGTGTTGAGGAGTCCTGGATGCTGAAATGGCAGGCGGGCACATCGGCTATCTTGTCATTGGCGTGAAAGAAGGCGAGCAGATAGCTGCCCGGACGGAGCGTGCGATAGAGCCGGTCGAGCGTCGCATTCAGCAGCGGCGGACTGAGATACTGCAGAACATCCCAGACCAGGACTCCATCGAAGTTGTACTCCGGGAAGTTGAGCGCCTGATCGAGGAAATATTCGATGCGGCCAACGTTAGCTTGCTCGGAGAGTTCTTCCGATCCAAAGGTTTCGTCCAGGGTCTGGAGAAAGCTTTGCGTTGTAACGCGGTGGCCGAGGCTGGTGATGAAATCGATATTCTGCTGGTCGGCGCCGCCCAGGTCGAGCAGCGATAGCCCGGCCTCTCCGCGGATGTGACCGAAGAACTGCTCGAGACCGCGGCTGGACCGGGTCGATACGACTTCGGCGTGAGTCTGAAAAAGGCGCGAACGGCTCGTCGAAGCAGGCCCGGACGCGGGTGCGCCACCGTTTCCGGTCGAGGGCGGACCGCGAAATAAGCTACGGAGGCGGTCTGAAAGCAATTCCCGAATCCCCTTCTATCGAACCGTTCGGCGCCTTACTTACTTGTTAGCCGCGGCCACCATGTTCGGCGCTAGAGGCGCCGGGGCGGGAGCCGGGGGCGGAGCTACAGCCGGGCGGGGAGCCGTCGACGCCTGAGCAGCGGTGTTGGTCTTCGCTTGGTCGGGCTTAACAATATCGATGCTGCCCTTGAAATATGCGCCGTCTTCAATCACGATGCGCGATGTCTTGATATCGCCGACGAGCTTGCCCTCCTTCCGGATATCCAACCGGTCGCTGGCCTCGACGTTGCCGTGCACGCCGCCGAGAATGACAACTTCGCGCGCGCGAATTCCGGCGACCAGTTTGCCATTGGGTCCGATGGTTAGTTTGTTGTCTTGCAGCTCAACGGTGCCTTCCACGTCGCCGTCGACGTAGAGATCCTCTTTACTGAAGATCTGTCCGACAATCTTGACTGCTTTTCCGATGCTGGCCGAACCGCGGGAAGCTTCTGGTTCAGGCGTTTTAAAGGCGGGGCTGGACAATGATGTAGTCTCCTTCTTGGTTTCCATGGGACTCGGCGCGGGGGTTGCCGGTCTGGGGGGCGATACGGGTTCGTCTTTAGGTTTATTCCACATGCTCACGGTTTGGGGGCCCTCCAAAGAATGATTGCTGACTGAGGACGACTTAATACCCCTCCAGTCTAACGGTGTTATCCGGGGATGGCAACGTGGAAATACGCCCCGGGTGTACATCGGCAAAGTGATCTAAGTCGGGAATCGAAAAGGCGGGCAATATATTTGCTTTCTATCTGACAGTGTTATACGCTGTCAGATGAAAAGGAGCCCTTTATGGCCGCCACATCCCTCTCTGAACTCGAGGCCGAGCGTAAGCGCCTCAAACTGAAACTGGCCGATCTCGGC
>JBBROU010000152.1:0-10619 GCA_038229055.1 Bryobacterales bacterium
CGCATGAAGGGCGCGGAGTCCGCGCTGCAGCAGATTGAAACAGCTAGGGCAGAGGAGAGATCTAAATTCGAGCAGTCTCTCAAGGGTCTTCGACAAGCAATCGCCCAGATGGAAACTTTGATCGGAACTTCGGGTCACGATTCGGAGAGGACGAAAGAGCATCTCCGCCCCACCTTGTCGATCATTTTCGGATAGAGTTGCGGATGTGAATCCGCTCAATTCGCTTACTAGAAGGGCCGCCATCGCCACGACATTCGCGGCTATGGGAAGTTCTGTAGCTGCCGCTCAAACGCGCGTCGGCAAAGATGCGCCGATTGCCGCCAAAGACAATCTGAAAGTCACCAAGCTCGAGACCATACTGATCAAGCCGCGCTGGTTGTTCCTGAAAGTACACACCAATGCGGGCATCATCGGGCTGGGTGAGCCGATTACCGAAGGCCGCGCGCTCACATGCGCCGAAGCCGTGAAGGAGATCGAGCCGTACCTCATCGGTAAAGATCCACGCCGCGTGGCGCACCACTGGCAGGCGATTTACCGTCATGCCTTCTATAGGGGAGGCCCGATCCTGACGAGCGCGTTGAGCGGCATCGATCAGGCTCTTTGGGACATCAAAGGCAAGGCGCTGGGCGTTCCCGTCTACGAGTTGCTGGGCGGGCCAACGCGCGACCGCGTTCGCGTATACGCGCACTCAGGATCGCCGGAGCAGATGAAGAAATCAATGGCCGAAGGGTTCACGGCGTTCAAGACCGGGCCCGCCAAGAAGCGTCCCGCGCACTACATCGAAACGCCTGCGTCGATCCAGTACGCTGCCGAGAAATTCGCGGAGATGCGGCAGGCTGTGGGGAACGATGTCGACATCGCCATCGACTTCCATGGAGCGATTAGTCCGGCCACAGCGAAGATGCTCATCAAGGCGCTGGAGCCGTACCAGCCGATGTTTGTGGAAGAACCGTGCCAGGCGCAGAACCACGATGTAATGGCGGAGATCGCGCGCGGCACATTCCTTCCGATCGCGACCGGCGAACGTGTTTTCACAAAGTGGGGCTTTCGAGAAGTCCTCGAGAAAAAAGCCGCGGTAGTGCTGCAGCCGGACCTTTGCCACGCCGGCGGAATCACCGAAGTTCGCCTGATTGCGGGGATGGCGGAGGCTTACTACGCGACCATCGCGCCGCATAATCCACTCGGTCCGATTTCGTTGGCCGCGGGCGTTCAGATTGCCGCTAGCATTCCGAACTTCCTCTGCCAGGAGCAAGTCTCCCTGGGGGAGGGATATATCAAGAATCCGTTCACCGTGCATGGCGGATACCTGGACCTTCCCACCGGACCGGGACTCGGAATCGAACTGGACGAAAACGCCCTCGCCTCCAAAATCAATCACGACTGGCGCAATCAGGAAAGCTACGACGCCGACGATGGAAGCGTAGTGGACTGGTAGGCGAGCCGGAACGCAAGCACAAGCTGGATTCCTTCCACCACAACACGGAGGCAGTTCTTCGCCAATGCGAGATATCGATTCCGGATTTAAACTTGGTTCCGCGGCGGACCTTTCAACTCGGCCACAATCTCACGGGCGATGCGGCGCGCCTCGTCCAGCTGTCCAGGTTCCAAGCTGATGGCACCCACCCGAGCATGGCCTCCGCCGCCGTACCGTTCACAGATGGTGGCCAGATTGTGCTCCGGCTCGGCGGGCGACCAAGGGTTCGATCCGACTGAAATCTTGGTGCGGAAGCTGGAAGCGCTAACGGCAACCGTGTAAGTGCCCGTCGGGAAAAGATAGTAAGGGATAAATTTGTTGTAGCCCTCAAGATCGGAGCCTGTCAGGTCGAACGTGACGACCGGACCGTCCTGCGCGGCGCGCTCGCGAATCATGTCGATCGATTGAATATGGCGATCATACAGGGGCTGATACAGCGCTTGCACCTCCGGACGCTTGACGATCTCATCCAGAGGCATTTCGCGCATCCAACCGATGATTTGCTGAACGGCTTGAGAACCCTTCGACCCTTCGATGACGAGCGTGAGCTTCATGGCGGGAGCACCGAGTTCGACCGCCGTTTTGGCATCCGAATATTGCGCGCCATCAATGATGTTTGCCCAGCGAACCAGATCGTCCAGATCGGGCGCGTTGAACCCGAACCGCTCGCGCGCGACGGTCGAAATAAACAGAGTGCATGACTTGAAGCTGGGATCGTAAAGCTTCTTGCCGCTGCGATCCAGGCGGAAGTGTGCCGCGTCTTCCGGCGTCAGAAAAGCACTCTGGTGGTGATCGAACCACCAAGTGAGCTTGGGATTGCTCGAGTACTTGAAATCGACGATGGCATTCACGTCGCCATCGAAAAGCGAGTCTTCGAACAACTGCGACGCCTTGTGCGCCATCCCTGTGTATGCGAACTCGGCGTCGGCGGCCAGAGCGCCTGAATAAAATCGGCTGAAATATGCGGCCGACGCGGCGCCATCGAAGCAGTGGTCGTGGTAGAGAATCCGTACCTTCATGATTGGGCGGACAGCATAGGAAAACCTCTCAGCTTGCCTGAACAGCGCTCGAAATGCAACTATTTCAGTTCAGTGCGGTCACGCCCCGTCGAAGTCCCCGGACGGAGCGGTTAGCGTTTACCATTGCAGCATGGAGCGGATGGTGCTTTCCGTGCGCAGTCGAAAGACATTGTGGATCGCTCTCGGAACCGGCCTGGTGGTCATATTGGTCGCGTTTCAGATCGCTTCCATTGCGCTCACGAACTATGCGCGGCGGAGCATTTTGCAAGCGGTACAAAACTTAGTGCCCGGCAATGTAACGCTCGGAAAAGTGACGCTGTCGCTGTTTCCGCGAGTTCACATTTCGGGAGAAAAGATTGAGGTCCGGCGCGGAGATGCTTCCCTGCCCCCGTTTCTTTCAGTGCCTCGCTATTCCATCAATGGCGGGCTTTTCGGGATACTCGAGCACCCGCGGCATTTCCAGACGCTGCACTTGGAGAACATACGTATCGAGTTGCCTCCGAAAGGTGAGCGGGCGCATGTGGAATCCCCAAGGCAGTCGTGCGCTTCGAAAATCGACACCATTGTCGCGGAAAATTCGGTGATCGAGTTGTTGCCCAAAGATCCAAGTCACGAACCGCATGATTTTGAACTATACCGAATCGTGCTGCATGCGCCGCAGCTTCATCGAGCCATGGAGTACTCCGCGACGCTGAAGATTCCCATGCCGCCATCGGATATTGAAGCTTCAGGGCGGCTTGGGCCAATCGACCGGGATGAGGTTGGAACTACGCCGGTTTCAGGCAAATATAATATTCGCGGCGCTGATCTTTCGCGGGTGAAAGGGATCCTGGGCGCACTTTCATCGGAAGGCAAATTCGACGGCGAGCTCGACCGCATCGAAGTGGAGGGCGCGATCGATTCCCCGGATTTCGCAACAAAGCGAGCGGGCCATCGGTTCCATGTCACGTCCAACTTCAAAGCGCAGGTGGACGGGATGAACGGTGATACAAAACTCGAAGCGGTCCACGCGAATTTTCTGCATTCGTCCCTGACGGCAAGCGGTTTGATCGCGGGAACGCCAGGCATTCCGGGCAAGAAGATCACCCTTGATATCAACGCGGAGGATGTGCGTGTTGCCGATCTGTTGAAATTGGTCCTACGGCGTCCGGACTCTCCGGTGACAGGCATGGCCACGTTGCGCGGGAGATTCGAATTACCGCAGGGTAAAGGCCGCATCCTGGAACGAATGCTGTGCAAAGGGTCGCTCGTCGTGGGCGCGGGCAAGGTTACCCGGCCCGGTGCGCAGGCCAAGATCAACGAATTGAGCGCGAGAGCCGAGGCGCAACCGAAAGAAGGCGGCAACGAGAACGTGCTCTCATCGTTGCGCGGTCCATTCGTAATGAGCGGCGGCGTGGCGCGATTCTCGACACTGTCGTTCTCGGTGCCAGGCGCAAGCGCCGAAATGCACGGGAGCTGGATCGCGCGTTCCGACGCGATGGACTTTCAAGGAATCCTCAGAATGGACGCGAAGGTCTCACAAACGCAAACCGGAATCAAGTCGATTTTTCTAAAAGCGGTAGACCCGTTCTTCAAGAACAAGCGCACGAATTCTGGTTCGGCGCTCCCGGTAAAAGTAGGCGGCACGTTGGAGCATCTGGATGTTCATGTGAGCCTTAGGTAGTGTCGCGGCACGGTCAATTGTGAATATTGCGGACCGTGCAGCATTGGCTTGGCCACAAGTCGATCGCGACCACGATGCGCTATCTGGCGCCGGCCACCGACGTTCACGACGAACTGGACCTGGTAACTATTCCGTCGCTCGGCAAGGCCGACGCGGCTCTCCGAAAGTCCGCCGCGCGACTGACCCGTTCGTCCCGGAAGACGCGGGCGGTGCGGTCGCGCGCCGCTGGGGAGCTAACAGGATCCGCAGGAGCGCCGCCGGCAGGTCTGTAGTTTTTGCAGAACCGCTTTTTTTGGGGGCTGCGGCTGGCGCCATTCTTCAACACGGACCTGACGCGGGCGAAGGTTTTCCGGTTGCCCAAAGAAGGCCAGCGGCTGCAGTTCCGCGCCGAGGCGTTCAACGCGTTCAACAGCGTGAACTTCACGAATCCGAGCCTGACCCTGACTGCTCCCCTCACGTTCGGGAAGTTTCAGGGAGTGACGCCGCCGCACACCATGCAGTACGCTTTGCGCTACGAGTTCTGATCGGGACGCGCCATTCAGGCCGCGGCAGAGCGTGAGTTAGCGCGAGACGCCAGATGCTTTCGCTACCGGTGCCCAGGTACGACGATGCCATCGTAGCCGTTAGACGCGCGTCATAGATTGACGCGCGTCTCCAATTCAACCGTTAGCGCAGGTCAAAGCGGTCCAGGTTCATCACCTTCGTCCAGGCCTTCGCGAAGTCCTGAACGAACTTGTCTTTTCCGTCCGCCGCGGCGTATACCTCGGCCACGGAGCGCAACTCGGAATTCGAGCCGAACGCCAGGTCAACGGGTGTCGCCGTCCACTTGACCTCACCTGTCTTTCGATCGACTCCTTCGTAAATGCCCTCCGACTTCGCGGAGCTCTCCCACTTGATATTCATATCGAGCAGGTTCACGAAGAAGTCGTTGCTCAAAGTCCCGGGATGACTTGTGAACACGCCTTGCGAAGATTGTCCGGCATTGGCATTGAGCGCCCGCATGCCGCCAATCAGAGCCGACATCTCGGGAACCGTCATAGTCAACAGCTTCGCCCGATCCCCCAGCATTTCCGCCGGCGACACCCTCTGGCCGTTGCGGTAGTAGTTGCGAAAACCGTCTGCGGCCGGTTCTAGAAACGCGAAAGACGCAACGTCGGTTTGATCTTGAGAGGCATCAGTCCGCCCAGGTGTAAAGGGCACCTTAACTTCCCGCCCCCCATTCTTCGCAGCCTGCTCGATAGCGGCACCGCCGCCCAGAACGATGAGGTCAGCAAGCGAAATCTTTTTTCCACCGGACTGAGAGCGGTTGAAGTTCTGCTGGATGCTCTCCAGAGCCGGCAAAACCTTCGCCAACTCGGCCGGATTGTTGACCTCCCAATCCTTTTGAGGTGCGAGCCGGATGCGCGCCCCATTAGCGCCACCGCGCAAGTCGGTTCCCCGGAAAGAAGACGCCGATGCCCAGGCCGTCCGGACCAGCTGGGGGATGGTCAAACCCGAGGCAAGAATATTGATTTTCAACTTCGCAATATCCTCCGCGTCCACCGTCTTGTAGTCCACCTCGGGCAGGGGATCTTGCCAGATTAAGCTTTCCTTCGGAACCTCCGGTCCGAGATATCGGGAACGCGGACCCATATCGCGATGGGTCAGCTTGAACCATGCCTTGGCGAAAGCGAGGCTGAACTCGTCGGGGTTTTCCCGGAAGCGCATGGCAATTTTCCGGTAGCTCGGGTCGGCTTTCAGCGCGAGGTCCGTCGTGAACATCATGGGCGCATGGCGCTTGGTTGGGTCGTGCGCATCGGGAACAAGATTTGCCGCCTGGTTGTTCGCGGGAAGCCACTGGATAGCGCCTGCGGGGCTCTTGGTTTGGACCCAGTCATAGGTGAACAGGTTGTTGAGATATTCGATGGAAAACTTTGTGGGAGTCGATGTCCAGGCGCCTTCCAAACCGCTCGTTACGGTGTCGCCGGCGTTGCCGCTGCCGCATTTGTTCTCCCAACCCAGTCCTTGTTTCTCGACGCCGGCTGCGGCTGGATCGACTCCGACACAATTGGTTGAAGCGGTGGCACCGTGCGCCTTACCGAAGCTGTGGCCCCCGGCGATCAGCGCTAGCGTCTCCTCATCGTTCATCGCCATACGGCCGAAGGTTTCACGGATGTCCCGGGCGGCAGCCAGCGGATCCGGGTTTCCGTTCGGACCCTCGGGATTTACGTAGATGAGGCCCATCTGCACTGCCGCCAATGGCTTCTGCAGTTTTCGGTCACCGCTGTAGCGTTCATCGGCAAGGAACTTCTGCTCGGGTCCCCAGTACACAGTCTCCGGCTCCCAGTCGTCCCTGCGTCCTCCCGCGAAGCCAAAGGTTTTGAACCCCATCGATTCCAGCGAGACATTTCCAGCGAGAACGATGAGATCACCCCAGGAGATCTTGCGACCATACTTTTGCTTCACCGGCCAGAGCAGACGGCGCGCCTTATCGAGGTTGGCGTTGTCCGGCCAACTGTTGAGCGGCTCGAATCGCTGTTGGCCTCCCTCGGCGCCGCCGCGCCCATCCGTTACCCGGTACGTACCCGCGCTATGCCAGGCCATCCGGATGAAGAATGGACCGTAATTTCCATAATCCGCCGGCCACCAAGGCTGCGAAGTAGTCAATACTTTTTGGATGTCCTGCTTCACTTCCCTCAGGTCCAGGCTCGCGAACGCCTTGGCGTAATTGAAATCTTTGCCCAGTGGGTTCGACTCGGCGGAGTTCTGGCGAAGCGGAGAGACGTCTAGTTTGTCGGGCCACCAGAACTGGTTTGGCTTCGGCTGTTGAGCAATGACAACATTCGTTAACACGAAAGGTGCCGCAGCGACCGCGAAAGCGGTGAGCAGCGACTTGAGGTTCTTCTTCATTCACTTCTCCTTGATGGAATGGGCGGTCGGTCCCGCTCTACCGGTAATCCGCGTAGGCTAAGGCCCCACGCTATCTCAGAATACCGAGGCGCGGCGAATAGAACAAGACGATTGCCGCTATTCTTGGAATAGGATATTCCTATGGGGAAAAAAGATTTTGGTCGCCAGCGCCGGAGCTTCGATCTGCGCCAGCTGGAGTGTTTTTGCGCGGTGGCCCGCACCGGCAGTTTCACGCTCGCGGCGGAAGAAATGGGAATGGCGCAGCCCTCTCTTTCTGAACAGATCAATAAGTTGGAGAAAGCGCTCGGCGGGGCCCTTTTTGAGCGTTTGAGTCGCAGGATTGAACTAACCGCTCCAGGCGAGACGCTGCTTCCGCGGGCGCGGGCCTTGATTGAAGAGGCGGCGGCGCTGCCGCATTACCTTGAAGCAACGCGCGAGGGCGTGCAGGGTCCGTTGCGTGTGGGGGCGATTCCGACGATCCTGCCGTATTTCCTGGCTCCGGATCTGCGCGTTTTTGTCGAAAGATTCCCGAAAGTGCAGTTGCAACTGCGGGAATCGACCACGGAAGATCTCTTACAACAGGTGCTGGATGGGGTATTGGATCTGGCAGTGGTGAGCGTTCCGGTGGTAAGGACAGGGCTGGTGATGAGCGAGTTATTCCGGGAGCCGCTGTGCCTTGCGGTGCCTGAGGGGCATGAGTTGGCCTCATCTGGGAAGGTGCGGTTGCGGCAGTTGAAGGACGAACGCTTGCTGATTCTCAAAGGCGGGCACTGTCTGCGCGAGGAATCCCTGGCCGTGTGCGAGCGGGCCAGGACAAACTTCGCGGCGCAATTTGAGGCGGATCAGTTTGCCAGTATCTTCGAGTTGATACGGGCGGGGTTTGGCGTAAGTATTGTGCCGGAGATGGCGCGGCGTTCGGCGGACGGGTGCAAATTGCTCACGATTGAACCTGCAGCGAGCCGGAGGATCGGATATGTGCGGCTGGAGCGGCGGTACATCTCCAAGCCTATTGAAGCGTTCGCGGCCTACTTGCGCGAGGTGGGGCGGGCTGCGTCGCGCTAAAGGGACCGGATAAGCCGGGATTACCGCAGTTTACCGGTTTTCGCGTGAATTCCTGAAGCCGGGCAGAGGTAATGTGTTCGACTATGAACGGCAGACCTGAGTGGTTGTGCTTGGTGCTAGAGATTCGAACACGCCCGTAAGCGCCTGCAATCAGCGAGTTACTTTTTCAGTCGGCCCAGAGCGGTTCAAACTTCAAATTGAGACCCAGATTTCGCGGCTGCGCCCAGCGAGTTGGCTCGCCGCGACGCTGTCGGTCAGCCCGACTCCCGGAACGCTTACATTCACCGCGCTGCCCGGCTCGCTTGTACCTGGGTCGTATGCAACCACTATTCGGGTTTCGTCCGCTGGCGCAACTCCCCTCGACATTCCAGTGACACTCTCGATTGCTACTGCTACGATGACGGCAATACGGATTCCTTCGAATTTGCGTTCAAGATCGGTAGCGCCCCGGCGTCGCAGACCATCAGCGTAGGCAGCACGGGTGGGCCACCTTTCCAGGTTGCGGCCTCGAGCACCGGTTCTGGGCTTTTCGTGAACCCGGCATCGGCTGACACGCCGGGCGCTTTCACCGTCACGGCGAATCCCTCTGGGCTGCTGCCTGGAACCTATAATGGTTCAATCACATTCACGGCTGCGGCCACAAACTCGCCGATTGCCGAGAAGGCATCTCGCGGCGAAGATGTCTCCGCTTACTTCATTAACGAGTTCACCGTGGTCAGGCCCATCCATCGCGTGAATATCGATCTGACGCAAGGCATGCTACGCGAACTTGACCGGAGGGCGGCACGGCGATGATGTTTTCAGATCACTGATAAGGAACTTTCCTGAAGAACTCGTGAACCGAACGCTTCGGAATGGACGCGGAGTCGGAATCTTGAGACGTGAGACGCGAACGTAGTCCTCGCGGCATTGGTTTCCACCGTATGGGAAAATTGCATTCTATGCCCTTCGTGAGCCTGACGCGTTTGCGAATTCGTTCCTTGCGTTTCGTTCCCTGGTTTCTCCTGTATACAATGCGGTCGCTGCGGCAGGTGAAGAAGGCGACGGGGTTTACGACCGGCGCGCTGCTGGCGGACCGGAACTGGACCTTTTGGACGATGACGGCGTGGAACTCGCAGGACAGTATGCGTGCCTACATGACCAATGGCGCGCATAAGGCTGCCATGCCCCATCTAATGAACTGGTGCGATGAAGCTTCAGTGGCGCACTGGACACAGCCGGAGGAGACGCTCCCCACTTGGATCGAAGCCGACAAACGGATGCGCGAGAGCGGACGTATCTCGAAAGTCCGGCACCCGAGCCCCCAGCACGCAAGCCTCAGCTATCGCGAACCGCGAACGACGAGCGGCGGATCGATTCGACGCGACTGATGACTCGCCGAGATTTTGTCGCAACGTCTTTGATTGCCGGGCTGGCCGCGCCGTCCAACGCAGCCGCGCGGCGTTGGAAGCTGGGGTTCAATACTTACTGTCTGCGGTTTCAGAAGTGGACCGACCGGCAACTGTTCGATTACTGTCTTCAGAAAAAGCTTGACGGCATGTTTCTTCAGGATTCGCTCGATCCCGGGGTTATGGATCCCAAACACTGGGCCGAGGTGAAACTGTGGTCTCGGGAATCCGGCTTGCACCTGGAAACCGGGGGCATCCCGTTTCTTCCGAAGACTGCGGAAGCTTATCCGCAAGTTGTCGCGGCGATGCGAAAGAATATCGACCGCGCCAAGGGTATGGGCTCTCCAATTGTCCGCACTCTGGTGGCGGGCGATCGGTATGCCATGCCGCCCGGTTCCATTGAACAGCAGTTCGAAATTGCCGTGAAGATGCTACGCGAACTGCGGAGCTACGCCGTGGACGCGGGGGTCAAGATCGCCATTGAAAATCACAAGGACCTGCAAGCGTGGCAGACGCGGGAATTGATACTGGCCGCCGGAAAGGATTTTGTAGGCTCCTATCTCGACACCGGCAATCCGGTCTTCGTTGCCGAGGATCCGATGACTACGATTGAAGAGCTCGGACCTCTGGCGGTCTGCCTGCATCTGCGCGATTCGGTGGTGTACGAAGTTCCCGAAGGGATCGCGGTTCAGTGGGTTCCGCTGGGTGAAGGGACGGTCGATTTCAAAGCAATTGTCGCGCGTGCCGCCGAGATTCTGCCGGAAGTTTACATATACTGCAAACCCATCACGGCGCGACCGCCCGCACTTATTCCGGTTTACACGGATGAGTTCTGGAGTAAGTGGTTCCCGCGCGGACGGTCGAGAGACTTAGAACGCTTTATCCGCCTGGCTAAGAGGGGTAAGGCGTACGACAAGGCACAGGTGGTCGAGGATGCAGATGGCGGGCGGAATCGGTACATGGAGGCGCTGAAGGTTCAGCAATTGGAACATATGGAGCGCAGCCTGGCTTACTGTTTTAAGACGCTTGACTTAGGAGTGCGGTGGCGCGGGTGAGGGCCAGTAATCGGGTCGGCGGGAAAGGAGGTGTTTGGCAATGATATTCGAAAAGCTGTCATACTTCAC
>JBBROU010000153.1:0-10471 GCA_038229055.1 Bryobacterales bacterium
GAAACCGCAGATACCACCGCACACACGTAATGATCACCTCGTCGGAGAACCATCGCTTCGTAAACATCGGATTGCGGGTGCCACCTTGCTTTCGCATTTCCTCATTGTGAGTGAGGGCCAAACCTAGGTGCAACAGAGCCCATTAAAAGAACTCCGGATGCTTCTCGCCGCACGGAAACAAGCTGGCGACCGGATGCCGCTCGTCATCTTCGTCGATGCGGTGAGGAAGCTGTCTGCAAGCAAATACGAGGGAAAGCCGCTACCACCGAAAAAGAAAGATGAACGTATTTGACTCCGAACATCCACTTGAGGGATTATAATGCCCGACAGGGGGAAGTGCCGCATGAAAGCGTTCCCCTTTTTAGGGGTGCGGGTTGCTCGTAACAACTCGCGCCCCTTCTACCTTTCCGTCAGGTGAGAAGTGAGCTTTTCCTGCCTCACTAAACCTCCCCAAAAAACATTCGCAAACTATTATGACGTTTATGACTCGTACTGCACGGCGCCACATCGTGCACTTGGCGTGGAAAAGGCGACGGAGCTCAGCAGGTTGTCGCCCGAGACTGCGAGCGCTTGGCGCCCGAATCAATCCACGCGCGGAAAGGGTCAATCTGCTCGGGGAGGAGGCAGGAGGTTGATCGAGCCAGGCATCGAACTCGCGAATCGGGGCTCGCCTTTTACGGCGTGGCAAAAGGTGTGAACGCGACCAGGCGGATCGTACGCGGGCGACTGCGTGTGAGCGAAGACTACGCCGGATGTTCCAATCGTGCAGGAGATAATACCGGGCGCGACAATGCCATTGCCCACCGCACTGGCGGCCTGGTCGCCCGCTCCCGCGACCACCGGAGTTCCCTCCGCCAACCCAGTCAGGGCAGCCGCATGGCGCGACACAGTACCCGTGATCTCACTGGATTCGTAGACGCGCGGCCAGATGCTGCGTTCGAGACCGACGCGGCTGGCAAGAGCCGGAGGTGTCCACGGACCTTCTTTCAAATCGAAGGTATCCACGCGACTCGGGCCGCCCGCCATGAGGATGAGGATGCAGTTCCGGGCCGTTCCTTTCAGGGCTGGAGCAGCGCTGGCTATTGACTCAGCGGGCCTGGAGGCAAGAGCATGTAACCGCCGACGGCGGACGCCATATGACGGAAGAACATTCTGCGGCCCATGTGCGGCCGGCGGCAGAATAACGTTCCAGCGGTGTTCGCGCAATCACAACCGAAGCGGTCCTTCATGATTCCTCAGTAGCTGAACAGAAATTCGGCCCTGTTGATGGCCACCCACGCCAGATCTTCAATCAGCGCGTTGCGGTCCGCCGCGTTCTGAGCGGTCGCAAGCGAACTTAGCTGGTAGGCATTCGATTTGACCAGCAACCGCAGAAAATCGCGAACATTGTAATCGCTATCCGCCAGCGCCGCCGCTAGCTTCTCGAGCAGTGCAGGATGGGTAGCCTGGAGCGGCCAAGGCCTCGGGTGGCGGGTGGGATGGATCGAGCCGATTCGGGATCGAGCGTGTCGTACGGCTCCACCAGACCCATACTGAACATCTCCCGCCAGAGCCGGTTCGCGAAGTTGCGTGCGAACATCGGGTCTCGCGTGAGGGCAAAGGCAGCCCGCCAGTTGCCGTCCTTTGGCGCAGCGTGGCTCTCGCGATATTCGGGGGTCATCCAGGTGCCCGCGCCCGTTGTGACACAGGACGCAGTCGTACTGCGACATCCCGAGGAACATCGTAGCGGCCTTCACGAGCATGTTGTCTTACGTGTCCTGTGCTGGACCCATCGACGTTTTCCCGGTAATAGGGAAGTTTGCAGTCGGACAAGGCGGGAAACGAGCAGTTTTCCAGCAGGTCGCCGAACCACATGGTCCAACGGTCGTCGAAGGCGTCGGAGTTCAGCAGGTTGTCGATGACGCTCTCGCGCTTATTGGAGCTGGTGTCGGCCAGAAAAGCCCGGACTTCGTCCGGGTGGGTATGCGGCCGGTGAGGTCCAGGTTGATGCGGCGGAAGAATCTTCATCGGCGGTGAGCTTGGCCGGTGCGAGTTTGGAGCAGGCCAGTTTGTCGAAGATTTTGTCGTCGATGAAGTTGCGATGGGGAATATTGCTGGATGCGGCGCTGCGCTGCCATGGAACTGGTTCGTGCCGCTGTTGGTGGGTTCGTACTTCTTGAAGCCGGGTGGCTCGGCCGTAATCGTGTAGGTACCCCGGCGGGCTGTCGGTGATGGTGTAGTAGCCGGATTCATTCGTCGTGGTCCGACTCGACCAAGCATTGGGGAGCCGCTTTGCGCAGCTCCCCAATACCGGCTTGTTTATTGCATGAGGGCTGCTTTTCCATCCAGCCAGCCGTCGCGGTAGCCCGCTTCAACAACGGACGCGAATGCACAGCCTGGAATGACAACCCTGAAACGGTGCGTGCAGAAGCCCTGCCGGTAAGGCCGACCTTGCAACGCATCAGCATAACCCCGTGCATATGCACGAGCGTCTTCATCTGGGAAGTGCCGCATGAAAGAATCTCCTTTCTTCAAAAGTCTTGGTGGCGACCGACCACCCACTTGGCTGCCTCGTAAACAGCCAAACAAAAAGTCGCCTTGGCCACCGCCGCGACGAGAAAGAAATTCACGCGGACAACAGCCTCAAACCAAGCTGCTGAGATTATAACGCTGAGATGATGCAAATGGCAGTAGCTTTTTAAGCAAGCCGTGCGAGTTCTATTTCACCTTTCATCGTTTACTTTGGTTTCCGGCGAGTTGGTCCTTATTTACGGCGAATCGGATCGATGCCGGCCAAGAACATGTGGCTCGGGATCGTAATTGCAGTTGTCGACGTGGCTGTTCAAGCGGGCACGCGCGTGGGCAGCAAGCGTATTTTGGTGACGGATGTG
This sequence comes from Bryobacterales bacterium, assembly GCA_038229055.1. Lineage (GTDB taxonomy): Bacteria > Acidobacteriota > Terriglobia > Bryobacterales > Bryobacteraceae > JANYJA01. The sequence continues at coordinate 2,871 of JBBROU010000153.1, forward strand.
CATGTTAGGCGCAGAAATAGGCCCTGCCGTCGTAGTTTCTCCGGCCCAAACCCCAGCGGATCCATACGTGGTAGCCGGCGATCTGTTCCTTGACGAAGCGGTCATACGGCTTGTCGGAGTTGAATGAGCGGATCACGTAATCGCGATAGCGCCAGATGTTGGGACGCGTTTCGTCGCTCTTGAAACCCTCGCTATCGGCGTAGCGCGCGAGGTCAAGCCAATGCCGTGCCCAGCGCTCGCCATAGTGCGGCGAGGCGAGCAGCCGATCCACCACCTTCTCGAACACCTGGGGAGAATCGTCGCCGACGAATGCTTGGACCTCTTCCCGCGTTGGCATCAGACCGGTGAGATCGAGCGTGGCGCGGCGAATGAGCGTGAGCTTGTCGGCGGGAGCGGGCGGGCTTCAGGCTTTTTCGTCGAGCTTGGCGAGGAGGAAGGCATCGACCGCGTTCTTCGCCCAGGAGGAATCCTGGCTCTCGGCGGGAAACTTATTAAAGTTCTCTTTATACAAGGCCGCAAGCATGGGATCGGCCAGCTTCTTCATTTCGGCCCGGATGTCTTTGGTCTTCTCGTCCCACGCCGTGACGAGCCCGACGACGCCGATTGGGTTTTCGAGCGCGAACATTGTGGACACGGGGTAGCCTTCGAACGGACACTTGTCTTCCAACGTCGCCATACGCCTCGCGTCCAGGTGATTGAAGGCGTCCCAAGCCCACACCACTTTGCAGATGGCGCCCCCAAGCACCGTCGATAACGTTGGGCGGGTTGTTGGGCAGGCTGGTTTCCAAAGCAGATGCGAACCGTACCGGCCTAAGCGACATAATAGAATGCGGATACATGCGGCGGCTGGTCATCGATTCGAACGGCATCGAACTATTGAAGAATGAAATCCGTAGATCAAGCGAATCGCGGTTTCACCATCGACTTCACAGCGTGTTCCTTGTAGCTCAAGGTCTGAGCTGTTCAGAGGTGGCGCAATACCTTGGAAGCGCTCCCCGCACCATAGAGTACTGGGTTCGTCGCTTCCAAAGCCTGGGGACGAGCGGGCTGATCGAGACGCCGCGCTCCGGTAGGCCGAGCCAGCTCAGCAAGGAGAACCTGGAACGGATTAAGGAGATTCTCAGTCGTCCACCAGCTGAGGCGGGAATTCGGGCAAATCGGTGGAAAGGCATAGCGCTAAGCCAGTGGATTAAGCGGAAACTAAAAATAACATTGAGCGTACGCCAATGCCAGCGATTAGTCGGGCTCGTTCGCGGAGGGCAGATCTAACCAACACGTCACTTTGCAAATTATTTGGCGTAAGTCTTTGCGCGCTATTTGGCGTTCTCTCGGGCCTGCGTTCTCCGAGTATCGCGTTATGCTGGAGCAATCCGCAAATCTGCTGGCGTTGTAAACACTGGCGGCAAGCGAGGGTTTATGCTTAACGCCCAGGCCGCGTTTATCATTCACTTTTGCCAAATGGCGTGTCGATCTGCGCTCGCGAAACACCAAGGCCATCTTGTGAGTATTGCTTGACCAATTCCGCGAGCCTCCCTAGTTCGTCAAGGTTGCTAGCCTCCAGTTCTACATCTCTGAATTTCAACTTCACTTTGCGTCCTAGGCGCGCCTGAAGCCAGGCACCAAGAATTGTCCCGAGTGCGGGCCCGACCGTCGCAGCCAATTGAACGATGACACTATGGGGGTCGCCACCCCCGTAGAGTCCGGGAAAGAGCAATTTGTTGGTGCATCCTTGCTCTAGCAATCCAGAGGAGATGGTTGCTGCGGTTTCACGCCCGGATAAATGTTCGCGCGTCAGCGACGAATAAGCAGGAGTCGGTGGTTCGGTTAGCGTGATTGTGGGGAGGTCACCGGGGTTGGGATAGTGCGACTTGAAGTTCTGGCTGTTGATGCGGCCCTCACCAACGAGACCCGTGAGATAGGTGAATAGCGATGGTGGAACGAGGTAAACGTCGGTTGACGGCCCTGGAAAAGGTGGAAGACGGGGTCGCAGTGTAGAGAGTCGAGTTCGATTGCAGAACGGACACGTGGAGGCCGAATTGGGAAACTCGTCCCACTCTGCGGATAGTTCCTCGGAGAGCGGACCACAGTCACACATGCCGGGAGACATACACCCCATTATCTTTTATGGCTCTGGTCTATTGTGTTCTGTGTAGTTTCGTGTATGATAAAGGACGTTATTAGCTACTAATTCCACCTCCAATGAGCACCGCCCCCGAACCCGCCCGCGCCCTCGTCCCGGCCGATCCCAACCAGTCCGTTTCTCTTCGCAACCAGTTGCCGGAGATCGTCGCCCGCGCGGGCCCGGCCGCCGTCTTCGCGGCGGACGAGTTTTTCTTCGGCCGGCTCCGCAACGAGCACACCCGCCGCGCCTACTTCATCGCCGTCAAGCGGTTTTTGACGTGGGCCGAAAAACGTGGTCTGGAGCTGGGACGTATTGCTCCGAAGGATGTCGGCCAGTACTTCGACGGACTGCGCAAAGAAAACCTGGCCGTGGCCAGCCGCAAGCAGCACCTCGCGGCACTCCGTCACTTCTTCGACGGCATGGTGACCCGGCATGCGATCCTTCTTAACCCCGCGCTGTCCGTTCGCGGCGACCGCCACGAGGTCGTCGAAGGCAAGACCCCGGAGATCACGGTCAAGGGCGCCCGCGCCTTGCTCCATTCAATCGACACTTCGAACTTAGTTGGTCTCCGCGATCGCGCCATCGTCGCTATTTTGATTTACACGGCCGCGCGCGCCGGAGCCGCCGCCACGCTCCGCCGCGGCAGTCTCTACGATTCGGGCGAACAGTGGATGCTCCATTTCGACGAGAAGGGCGGCAAGTCGCGCGAGATCCCCGTCCGGCACGACCTCGAACAGTTCGTGTTCGCCTACCTGGAGCGAGCCGGGCTCCGCGACGATCGGGACGACACTCCCCTCTTCCGGACGGCCCGCGGCAGAACCGGCCTTCTCACATTAAAAGGGATGTCGGGCATGGATGTCCTCCGCATGGTGAAGCGCCGGCTTCGCGCCGCGGGCTTGCCTGCTCGCCTATCGCCGCACTCGTTCCGCGTGACCACCATCACCGATCTGCTGGAGCAAGGTGTCCCGCTTGAAGACGTGCAACGCCTGGCCGGCCACGCCGACCCGCGCACCACGCGGCTCTACGACCGCCGCGACAAGAAAATCACCCGCAACATCGTCGAGCGGATCTCGATTTGAGATGCTATCAATCCGCCGCGCTGCGAGAGCCCAATCCAGTAAGGAAGCGAACTCCGTACGTGAATGGTTTTGACGGCACGAGAAGAAGAATCACTCACTCGCAACATCTTCTATCGCAGCGTTGCCGGCTTGTCTTTAGCCATAACAACAGGAAGACCAGTAACGTTCGGACCTGAAACTGTTGGAAACGGTAATCCAGACGCACCAACTACGTTGACACTTATGGCACCATCAGACCCTCTCAGCGACACCGGAAAACCTACACCCTGCGGCGGCAGTGTCCCAAAATCCCAACCAATGATTACGACACGTTGTACCTGCTGCGCTTGCGCAGTTTGTGGATGAGAGAATCGGTCGAGCGCGATCATTACCAGAGCCGCCGCGATGATCGTTAGCACCACATTTGTATAAGCCGTTCTGTTCATTGCTCAAAAAGCCTCGTTTACCATGATGGACGATTCCTCAGCGCCGCCAGCGGCGAACTAGAGTTGGCGCAAAATGGCCGGACATGATTCGCCCGCACGACCGACCTTTACGATGATCCCAGAACTCCGGTGGCTGTGCATCTTGGTTTGAACAAAGGCGAAGGCACGCAACTCCCTAGCTCGGGTTTTTACCGCCGTAAGCGGTTCGCGAATCGTCTGCGCGAGGAGAGGAACGCCGGTCAGACCACGACAATGCAACAGCTACGGACGCTCCGGCGGGGTATTCTTAGCGGGCAAAAAGATTGGAATCTCAGGGCCGCAACAGTCTCCAGACTTCCCTCCAAGACTTCCTCATCCGGCCTCTCGTGCACAGCCGGGATATAGAGGAGAAGACACGATTCGGAATTTAAAGCACGCTAAGCGGCTGCGGCAAGGTCTTGTCTCCGGGTGCGGAGCGGTCGAAATTGATCTGGACCGAGGGAGGGCGATGTTTCCCAACGGTAATCGCCGGTAAGATTAATGTGCTCCCAGTCGAGTGGCGACAGATGGGCCAGATCACCCGGTTCCGGATGTTGCCCTTGACCGCGCAGGTGATCGATGGCGCGCTCAAGTAGGTCGTATTCCATAGAATGATGGCCGCGACCAGTAGGTTAGACCGCTAGCGCGGTGGCGCTGGTTCTCATAGGAGCGATCACGGATTTCGCCGAGCCGGTTGAAGAATACGGCGCGGCGGAGCGCATTTTGTTGCTCACCCTTGTTGGCTTTCCCCGCACTCCTTCCGTGTGACGACCATCACCGATCTGCTCGAACAAGGAATTCCGCTCGAAGACGTGCGCGCTTGGCCGGCCACGCCGACCCGCGCACCACGCGGCTCTACGAATCGCCGCGACAGAAGATCACCCGCAACATCGTCGAGCGGATTTCGATTTGAGGTGCTAAAGGGATTAACGCGAGAGTCCCTTCCTGCCCCTACCATGTCGTCCTCATTTTCTGGCTTCAAGTCGAACAGGTTGCCAGAAGTTGGGAGAGCGCTACTGTGGTCTGGTAATGCGTACAGGAGGAATTCATAGAGCCCCTGCCACCCTTCTCTGCAAACGCACCGTATTCAGGCCTATGGCGTCACCGGAACACGCGACGCGATGGTGGCCCAGCAGTAACGTTTGTGAGTCGCCGGAGTTCCGTCGACCGATCCTCCGTTATCGTTTATGTCATCCGCAACCTTATCTTGGAACCGTTCCCACAGCTGATCCGCCCCGGAAAATACAACATCCGCAACCAATAGATCCAGTGTGGAGGTGATTCGATCGGCTCCGCGAGTATAAATCTCCCATTTACCGTCCGGGCGTTTGCGAATGCCGAATTCGCGTGTTCCGCTAACCGGGTGATTTCCGAGCGTCACAAAACGCCACGCCACTGCCGACCCAAATCCAAGCATCACGGGGGCTAGCCGCTCTACGCTCGGGCCTCCCAAAGTGGGCACCGGCACTCGAAATAACAATAAAGTGCCGACAGTACCGCTCTTCCATCCCGATTGGTCGACGGGTTCGAACGGACTGAACTTCGCGAACGCAGCATCGAGGTATGTGGAAAACCGATCTCGAACGCGCGCGATCAGTTCTTCCGAAGACAATATGTGCCCACTGATAACCGGCATTGAATTTATCGTAGTGCCCCAATAATCGAGGTTGACCGCCGAACCAACTCCGTTTGCTATGGAAAGTACCGGCTGACCACGCTTTGCCGCCGCTGTGGCGCTCTCGGCTGGCGGACGGAACGCTAGCAACGTGTCCCAATCCTTTCCTGGATCGCTCGCGTCGCATCCCTGCGTAGTCGGAACAGTTCCACCGACTTGAAATATCGCTACGTCGAGTAGCGCGCCCTGCACACCTGTGAACACATCCACGTCACGCGCGCTCTGATCATCGCCAGCGTACTTCGCCTGCAGCCAAAACTCATCGTTACCCGAGAGCAAAGCCGCCGAGTTACAGTATGCCGAAAAAATGCTTGCACCGTGCTTGCGGATGGCCACGCCGAATGAGGCGCCTATGCCCGTTGTTTCTCGAACTTGAATGTAAACGGGCCCACCAGGCCCGATTGTAATCGTAAGCGTCTTCTTGCTAGTGGCGCTACCGGTCGCGAGCGCACTTAATGCATCTGGAGCTTTTAAACCTTCGTTACAAAGCGCCACCACCTTGGGGCACGCGATCGTCAAAATAATATAAGGGATACTGGCCAACGTGATATTCATATCGGAAGAGCAACCGCCCGGCCCGGCAGAGACACAAGAAGCGAGAGTTACAGTTTATCTGTCCCGTTTCGATCTACGCCTCATCGTCTCCAAATACTTCCGCCCTCTATTCTGCAGAGCCCGTCTGAATCGAGGGCGTGCCACCTGTGTGTCTCCCCTCGGTGGGCGTTGAGTTGTGCGCCACACGCTCGCTGCCACCAACGGCCGTCCTCAAAATCGACTCGAAACTCAAACTCATATTTCCAAGTATCGTTGCCGTTTGGCGTTAACCCCAATCCCACAGACACTCCGTCGTTAAAACCTATCCTGAGCCCTTGTCGAACGTTTAAGGTGAACGGGCCGTTTTTAGAATCATCCGGAAAGTGACCCCTAATACCGTACAGCCATGCATCGGGATTGGCTATCGTGCCACTCGCACCACTTCCGCTCATATCGACTCGAATGTCTAGAACACTGTCATCATCTTTGTCATCGTCTTGAGTAAAGAACGTTATTCTACACGCTGTGACTAGCGCCTTACCATCGCCAGTGTTAGTTGATTGGTTTTTTCCACGACCAGCCTGCTTCTTGCCTTGCCCTCCTACTAATAAGGATGTTGGGATCGTGGTAGCCAGAAACACGCGGCGGGTGAGATCGCAAAGGATAGGCCGAACTCTCATTCGTTTGTTCCTCGTCAAAAGACGGTGGTACTGCGAAACCTTCAGGTTACAATCAAACTGTCGCTGGGAGCCTCGGGCTTCCGCGTGGTGATTTAGAACTTAATGAGATTGTCACAATGAAATCGCCGATTAGTTACTACCACGTCATGGTTCTGGTTTCTGAGCCAAAGCTCCCGACAGAGTTATGGATGAAGCCCCGACTGACCTACTCACAAGACCACTGTCCGTTAACCTGCTTAAGACTTTTACCCTCAGGGCACGTGTAGCACCCCAATCCGGCTTGGAATTTAGCACCCTCCTGGCAACTCACGCACTTACCACCATACTGCTCACAGGCTCCGCGCCACGGGCATTCCGCTCGCCCTTTCACGCACTGCTTGTCGGCCGGTATGTCATGTTCGCTAGGGCTGTAACTAAAGGGTGTCGTCGCAAGCGCGACAGCGACAACTAGTAAACCAAACATTCCTAAACCGATCGTAAACTTTAAACGATATACCATTAACAAATCACCTCTTGGCGGAAAATTGTACCACATCCTCGCTAAACAGTCAACCAGGAGTTTTGTCTCAACATGAGCCTGGATGCAAAGCGTGTTTCTCACACAAGGTGAGCCTGGAGGAGCGATTCGGCATGCTGGGAGTTGATTGTCAGCATGCAAGCACGAGAATGGATTGCGTGAGTCTGTCTACATGGAGTCTTGCTTTGTTGTAGCGGCCGGCCTTCGATGCGATCTGCGAGTTTGAAGAGAGCCTCTACTCGATGGACGATTTCTTGTTGTTCGGATACTGGAGGAAGGGGCAACGCCATGTGAACCATCCGCGTCAACCCCAAATCCTGATTCCCGACACCATGAGTTTGTGCTTGGGACTGGGCAGAGAGCATGAAGAGTTGTGGGGTGGCGGTTTATCGGTGCAAAGCTCCCTCGCCCCAATCAACGCAGGTAACCTTAGTTGATGAAATGGACGCTGAAGCTTATCGCCGAAACGGCGCCTGGGATTGTGACCGAACATGAGATCGCCAAAATCGAACGGCCAGGGCCGCTGACGCGGGCGAGCCTCGGGCTTAGCA
>JBBROU010000154.1:0-10360 GCA_038229055.1 Bryobacterales bacterium
ACTCCCTCCAGCGCTGGCGGCGACTGAAATGGATCGTCCAGCCACATCCACAAGTCGCGGTAGAAAAACAGTTGTTGCCGCAGCAGCGCCGCCAGACAACGACCAGGAAAATTGCGACCTCATTTGCAGGTACTTGAGCACCAGCATCGCGGTGATGGGCGCCGTGAGAATCGACGTGAAGATTCCGGGAATCGGCGGAAGGCCCTTGGCGGCAGCCATCGCGAGACCGTCAAGGAAACGCAATCTGCGACGCGATGAAACCGCAGAACAGGTCGCCACTGAACGATGCCCAGTTGTACCGGCGGCGATCGCCGAGTTATGCCAGCACTTTTTTAGCGGCGGCTTGGAACTTCGCCATCTCGTCGGCAGTGCCCACTGTGATGCGGCTGTAGGTCGGCATGGAGGGCCAGGCGCGGCCCACAAACACTTTCTCTTTCGCCATGGCGTTGATGAAATCGCGCGCCGCCCGCTTGGCATTCAGCATGAAGCAGTTGCTGTCCGAGGGGATGAATTCGATGTTGTTCCTGGCGAGGAAATCGAAAGTATCAGCTCGGATGGAACGCATGGCTTTTCTGCGGCTCGCGACCAAGCTCTTCTGTTCCAGGCTGACTTTTGCGCCCACCATTCCGGTGACGGGCATCGCGCCCGCGCCGTACATCTGCATTTTGGCCAGCAGGTCGGGACGGCCTATGGCTGCCCCGGCGCGCAGTCCGGCCATACCGTAGAGCTTTGAGAAGGTGCGCAGAACGATCAATTCCTTGTCGGCGGCCACCATGTCGGTGAACGGCGTGGCATCGGAGAAATGCAGATAGGCTTCATCGAGCAGCAGGATTGAACCTTTGGGCTTGTTGGCGAGAATCCATTCAATGTCGGCGCGGGGCGTAAGCGTCCCGGTCGGGTTGTTCGGGTTGCAGACGTAGATTATGCCGGCATTGGGATCGGCTTCGGCCATGGCTTTGACATCATGCGCGAAAGTCTTGGTGAGCGGCACCTTCACCACCTTTGCGCCGACATAATCAGCGGCGCGGCCACCCGCTTCGTAACCGGGATCGGCGACAACGAAACTCCTGGTCGGTGATGTGTAAGCCAGCACGGCGCGGTGCAACGGATCGCTGGAACCGGCATAGGGCATCACGTAGGAGGGCTTTACGCCCTCGATTCCGGCGAGCGTGTTGGCGAAACCAAAGGTCTCTTCGTACAGATAACGGCCGCCTCTCTGCACAATACTGTGGATGGCGTCGGCGGCCTCGGGACAGGGCCCCAAAGGATTCTCGTTGGCGTTGATCTTGACTGCGTCGGCGGGAATGTCTTTCACCATGGAGAACTGCGCCATGGCCGATTCGTTGTAGAACGGCAGTGCCGCGCCAGCGGTCAAGATGCCGGCGAATTTGCCTAACGACCGGCGGGTGAACCCGCGTTTCAATATTTCTTTTTGCTCTTCCGCATTCAATGGATTCATTATTCGCTCCCAATCATTCCGAGAAGTTACCTTGCCGCGCTCTTGAGTTAGGTCCGGCGCTGTCACCGGCCCCGATGTGACTGTGTGCCTCTATTCTGCTGCGAAATGCTAGCGGGAAACCGCTCTGGTAGGTGCTCACCGTGTTCATGGACCAACTGACGACCGCCACATCGAGCAGCCGGCATAATCGCCTTCGGCAACTCCGCCAGATCCCATGCGATATTGCCGACCGGCTTCCGCAGTCTGTTTGGAAACGGGTTGTCGAACGAGCCCGTGGTCTTGTTCACATCAAAGCCCGAAATGAACGCGTCGTTCTTATCTTGGATCCCTGTCTCATATTCATACCGCAAACGGATGTTCAATGTGAGGCGTCGTCACAATGACGGCACGGTTCACCGAGTCCACAATCGAGATGGCATCCAGCAGGCTTTCTATGCGGTGAAACCTGTATATCCAGAGATGCTACTTCTCTGGGCGATGAATCGCCACAAAGAGTTTTGAATCCGCCCGATCAGAATTTCCGATTACACGGCGGGTTAGCGCAGCGCCGCGATTTCAGGTGTCTTGGCTTCGCCGGCTAGCAAGGCGCGCCACTTCAGATCGTGCAGCGTGGCTGCGTCTTTGGGGGCCAGCGCAAAATCGCGCGCGAGCAGTTCCTTCCGGGTATGAAACGAACGCGCGATTCCATCGTGAGCATGCTTTTTGGTGGCGGCGAAAATGTGGTACAGCTCGTGCGAAAGCACGCGGGCCATGGCCCGACCCAGAAGAAGTTCGCGTTGCGCATCCGTCGTGTCGGCTGGCAATTGCGGTGCGATGTAGTGGCGCAGGTGATCGCATTCAACTTCGCTGAATGGCAGCACGCGGCCGTTTGAGATATTCGTAGAGGCGAGAGAAGGGGCGGACCCGGCCGGACCCAATTCACTGAAAGCCAGCGGGCTGCTCATGTTGCAACTCCCGCGAAAATGGACGACGACCAGATCCGCGAACGACTCGTCACCCCGGGGATTATTCAGCTCGCGCCAATCGAAGTGCAGACCCGCGGGCTTCATGATAGCGGCCACCTCGCGTTGCATTTCTTGCAACAGAGCGGGCGCGGGATTTTTATCGAAGTTGAGGAAGATCGCAATGGCGGGGGCTTCGAGCGATCGAAGTTCGGCGGAAAGCAATCCACTCGAACAAATTAGACACATCGCAACAACCAAAACGTGGGTCATTGTGGCCTTTCTCTACAAGGAGAAGTGACGTCCAGTCGAGCCTAGTATACACGCTGTAACGGAATTGAAACGTTGGGATTTCGATAGGTAAGGGCGGGAACGGACTTTTTTCGATCGGGATCTGCGAATTTCGATGACGAGAGAACATTGGGGGCAGTTTTCGATCCCGATCCGTGAAGTTCGGTGGCGGTTGATATAGTAAAATTCGACGACTTGAGCGGGCAGCTATATGGCCATCTTTCAAGAGAAGACGGTTCCCAGCGAAACCCGGCTAGCCGGATGGGCGGCTCTGGTTCAGGCCTTCGCCATCTCCGCGCCTCTTCGACGCCCGAGTTGCGTTTCTGAACAGTTCGTTCTGGGCAGCCGGCGCGAGGAGGGTTCCTGGATTGTCTTCGATAAACGGTACTGGGCTGGCGACAACTTCGCGGACCACCTCACGTTTGCGTTGCGCCACGAACATATCGATCTCCTGATTCTGAAGCGCGTGTTTGATGCCGTGCCTCCGGCCGAAATGGAGGCGATGGTTCGAGCCGCCCCGACCGGGAGTGTGGCACGCCGCGCTTGGTATCTATATTGGTATCTATATGAGGTACTGACCGGTCGCACCCTTGCGGTTGACGATGCGCCGCGCACAGCAGCGGTGGACGTTCTCGATCCGAAGGCTTATTTCACCGGTCAGCCGCGCCTCTCGAAGCGCCACCGCGTGCGCGACAACCTGTTGGGCACTGGCCGGTTTTGTCCCGTAATCCGGCGGACCGGTAACTTGGAGAAGACTCTAACCTCCGACCTTGCTGCGAAAGCACGGGAAACGGTGGGCCGCGGCGGGGGGGCACCTGGTGGCGCGCGCTGCCAGTTTTCTGCTGCTGGCCGACAGCCGCGCGAGCTTCGAGATTGAGGGCGAGCGGCCGCCGCGCAACCGTCTGGAGAGATGGGGCCGCGCCGTGCTGCAGGCGGGCAAAAACCATCTGACGCTCGATGAGATCATTCGCCTGCATGGCATCTTAATTGAGGACACGCGGTTCGTGCGCTCCGGACTGCGGCTGGACGGAGTATTCTTAGGGGAACGCGATCCCAGCGGCGATCCGCTGCCGGAGTTTATCGGCGCGCGGCCCTCGGATCTAAGCGACTTGATGGTTGGCCTGCTGGAGGCGAACGATCGCATGCGCGATGACGGAATCGACGCCGTGCTGCAGGCTGCGGCCACCGCGTTTGGTTTTGTCTACGCGCACCCTTTTCAAGACGGCAACGGACGCCTGCACCGGTGCCTGGTTCACCACGTGTTAGCCGAACGGGAGTTTACGCCGCCGGGGATGGTGTTTCCGGTTTCCTCGGTCATGCTCGACCGCCTCAGCGCTTACCGCGCGACGTTGCAGGCCCACTCGGGGCCGCTGACGCCTTTCATCGAGTGGCACCCGACGCCGGAGCGCAATGTCGACGTCCTTAACGAGACCGCCGATTTCTATCGCTACTTCGATTGCACCGAAGAGGCCGAATTTCTGTATGCCTGCGTCCAGCGCACGGTCGACGAAGATCTGCCGCGCGAGATCGACTACCTTCGCCGCCGCGATGAGGCGATTTCGCGCATCATGAACACGGTGGAGATCCCGGACCGCGTGGCCGAGAATTTGGCGATTTACATCCGGAAGAACCAAGGCACACTATCGAAGAAGCACCGCAACGGCGAATTTCAAAAGCTGAGGGACGACGAAGTGGCTGCCATCGAAAGCATTGTTCGGGAAGCTTTCGATGGCTTTAGTGCTGAGTCGTACCCGGCCGTGGCCGACGACTGAGAGTTACTTCAGACTTGCCAGCCAGTAACCCGGGCGCGTGGTGACCCGCAAATCGCGGCGGTCCACTTCCACCGTGATCTCATGAAACCCGCCCTCGTTCTTGTTGTTCGGGTTATAACTGATCATGTATTGACTGTGAATTTCGTCGCTAATGCGCTGGATCGCATTTTCCAATCCGCGCTGCTTCATAAAGGCGAACTCAGAGCCGCCGGTCCCCTTTGTGAAGACTTCCGAGGGACTGTCCACGAACACACCTTTTGCATCGGTGTAGATCTCCTGCAGCAGTGGACCGAACTCAACTCGGCCAACGCCCCCGGTGCCCTTCGCTTGCGCGACGCTGGTCGGAGTCTGCGGCGTGCCACCCGGGAGGTTGTACGCCGCGGGAGGAAGCGGATCGGGACGGCCCGGCTGCGGATGTTCGGTAAGCCGCGTGACCATTTGTGAGATGTTGACGGTGTACACGGTCACGTTGGCAAGCTGCGCGGCAATCAGTGCATCCTTCAACTTGCCTTCGCTGGCCTTATCCCGCGTTTCACTGATCAAAAGCACAATGCGGCGCCTGTTCCTGGGACGGTCGCGCAGCATGAAGACGGCGCGATCCACCGCGTCGATCATGCGGCTGCTGGTGCTCCCAGCATGAATCTTGGCGATGGCATCTTTCAACTTCGTCGCGTCATTTGTGAAGCCCTGCATCTCGCGGATACGATGATCGAAGGCCAGCACCGCGGCCTCACCCTGCTCCCCGATGACAAGCGGCTCGATCAACGAACCGATCTTCTGAATCTGCGAAAGTATGGAATCGACCCGGTCCGCGGCTTCGATCGCCAGCACCAGGGAGATCGGCTGAAACGCCACGTCGACCGTGATGTTCTGCTCTTTGCCGTTATCGTAAAGCTTGAATTCAGAAGGCTGGAGGCCATTGACGATGCCCCCCGACTTGTCGAGGACAGTGACTGGCGCCACGACGAAACTGACGGTGGTGCGCTCGATAGGCTGATCGAGAGGTTCCTGCGCCGCCTTATCCTGCGCGGGAGTATTCTGCGCGGGTGTATTCTGCGAAACAAGCAAAGAGCCGAAGATTACCGCTAGAGCGAAAGGTCGAACCATCATCGTTGACACGCTACCGATCTGTCTTGGGTTGCCGGTCAGGCATCCCGTGTTCCGTACGCCCGGCCAGCAGATCAAGCATGTGCGGAACTAACCCCACGATAGCATCCAGCGATTCGACAGCGCCGCGCGGCGACCCTGGAAGGTTGACGATCAGCACAGTCCCGCGTGTGCCGGCCGTGGCTCGGGAGAGGGCGGCGAGCGGCGTTGCGACACGGCCGGCGGCGCGCATCACCTCGCCGATTCCAGGAATTTCGCGCTCGATGGCGTCGAGCGTGGCTTCGGGAGTGACGTCGCGAGCTGCAATGCCGGTGCCACCGGTAGTGAAGATCGCCTGAACGGCGCCGCCTTCGGCGAGCTTAACAAGGCAGGCCGAAATACGCGCACGGTCGTCGCTCACCACATGCATTTCCGGCACGCTGAAGCCTAGTTCCGCAAGTCGGTCGCGAACCGCGGGACCGGAGGCATCGGCGCGGGTGCCCGCAAACACGGAATCGCTGACGGTAATCACGGCCGCGGTCATGGTCGCCGGAAATCGCCGCTCTTGCCACCCGTCTTTTCGAGCAGGTACAGGTCTTGGATCTCGATCGATTTATCCAAACCCTTGGTCATGTCATAGATGGTCAGGGCCGCTACGGCGGCGGCGGTTAGCGCCTCCATCTCGACGCCGGTTGGTCCCGTTGTCGCCGCCACGGCCACGATGCGAACGCCATCCGGTTCCATCATGACTTCGACATCGGCGTGGGTGAGCATTAGCGGGTGGCACAGCGGAATCAGGTCGGAAGTTTTCTTCGAAGCTCCAATTCCTGCAATGCGAGCGATCTCGAGCGGGTTGCCTTTCGGATTCGCGGGCAACGCTTGCAGCACCTCCGCGCTCATTTTGACGAATGCGTGCGCGCGGGCGGTCCGGCGCGTTTCGATTTTCGCGGAGACATCCACCATGCGCGGCGTGCCGCCCGCGTCGTAATGCGTCAGCTTTTTCATTTCATCAGCACCGGCATAGTGTCGCCCGCGCTCCATTGCTCTCGTGCGGCGTCGGCCACCAGGAATGCATTGGCCCGCGCGACGGCAGGCATATCGCTCGAGCCCTTCCAAGACATTGGAGTCAGATCGCCGCAGCCTTCGATTTTCGCCGGGAGAAACCGCGTGAGTCCTTTTTTGTGACGGAATTCGCGCGTGAGGCGGCCCAGTGTCAGCGGCAGCACGGATTCCGCCGCACCCGCTAGCAAGTCCAAAGCAGCACGCGCGAAAATCTCGAACGTCACCATGGTGGACGCCGGATTCCCCGGCAGCCCGAAAACGAACCTGCCGCGAGCGCGCGCGAACACGGCGGGCTGCCCGGGCTGAATGGCGACCCGGTCAAAATAAAATTCGGCCCCAACTTCAAGCAGCACGGATTCCACGATATCGTACTTACCGGCCGAGACACCGCCCGAAAGGATCAGCAGGTCCGACGCAAGACCCCGGTCGATGAGTCCGCGCGTATCCTCGCGATCGTCTTTGGCTACAGCCAGTACTTCCGGAATGCCCCCGGCCCGGCGTACCTGCGCCGCCAGAGAATATGCGTTGGAGTTGCGAATCTGGAACGCGGCGGGGGACTGGGAATCGACGCCGACGATTTCATCGCCCGTGGCGATGATCGCAACCCGCGGTTTGGAATAGACATCCACCGAGGCGCATCCGACTGACGCGAGCAGCGCGATGTCGGTGTAGTCGAGGCGCTTGCCGGGCGCGTAAATCTCGGCGCCGCCGCGCAGTTCCTCGCCCTGCACGCTTACAAATTGCCCGGCCTCGGCGGACTTGTCATAGCAGATCCATCCGCCATCGCGCGTGACATGCTCGACCATCACCACCGCGTCGGCGCCTTGCGGAATGGGAGCGCCGGTCATGATTTCGACCGCCTCACCCGCATTCAGACGATGGGCGAACAAGTCGCCGGCGCGCACTTCCCCGATCACTTTTAAGCGAGCCGGAAGGTCCTGCGACCGCACGGCGAAACCGTCGCGCACGGAGCGGTTGAGCGCCGGAAAATCTCGATCCGCGTAAACTTTTTGCGCGATCACTCGGCCCAGAGCGTCCAACAAGTCGACACGCTCGGCCGCCGGGTTAGCGCGGCCCAGCGTAACCTGGTGAATTACGAGCGCTCTAGCTTCCTGGAAGCTGATTGTGGCCACAAGTTTTATTTTAGAGGAACGTTAAGCTAAGGGCATGTCGATGTCCTCGGGGGAAGGCCTAGTGCCGGTCAGAAGCTCGATGTGTCTGATGGCATCACTGGTGCGCGAGAAGAGCTTGTCGCCGGTGGAGCTGGTGGATGAGCATCTAAAGCAAATTGAGCGGCGGAATCCGGCGTTGAACGCGTTTGTAGAGATTTACGCGGAGGAGGCGCGGACGGCATCGCGCGCAGCCGAACAATCGCTGATGCGCGGCGAGACTCCGGGACTGCTGCACGGCGTTCCGGTCACGGTGAAGGATAGCTTCGACATCGCCGGGCGCGCGACCCTCTGCGGCAGCCGCTTCCGCCTGGGCCATCGCGCCGCGCATGATTCCACCGCGGTGGCTCGCTTGAAGCAGGCCGGCGCAATCATCCTGGGCAAAACCAACTGTCCCGAGTTTCTTTCGAACTACGAGACTGACAATGCGATCACGGGGCGGACCAACAATCCTTGGAATCTTGACCGCACGCCAGGGGGCTCGAGCGGCGGTGAATCGGCGGCCATCGCGTCCTTCTGTTCCGCGGGCGGCATCGGCAGCGATGGCGGCGGTTCGGTGCGAATTCCGGCGCATTTCTGCGGTATCGCGGCACTGAAGCCTACGCCCGGGCGTGTTTCCGCGGCGGGGCACTTCCCGCAAATCGCGCATCCAGGAGGCTTGCTCGGTGTTGCGGGACCGATGGCGCGAACGGCGCGCGATCTGCGGCTGCTGTTTTCCGTCCTGGCGGGCTACGACACCGAAGATCCGTTTAGCGTCCCCTTCCCCCTTCGCACTCTGGCCGCCAAGAAGGTGCGCATCGGGCTGTGGCCGCAGTTCTACGATGTGCCGGTCGATCCGGAGATCCGCGCCGTGGTTGCTAAAGCGGCGACGCAGCTTGCTTCGATCGGGATGCGGGTAGATCAGTTTCGCCCGCACGGACTTGAGCGCGCGCCAAACGTGTGGTGGTTTTTCTTTGGACAGCTCGCCGCGCCCTTCATGCGCGATCTGATCCGCGGGCGCGAAGACGAGGCACATTGGACCGGAACGGAGTTTATGCACCGGGCGCTGGAATTGCCCGAGCCGAGCGGTGCGGATGTAGTGACGCAGCTCGGCATCCGTGACCGCATGCGCGCTTCGCTGCTGCATCAAATGGAAGAGACGCCGGTACTGCTGATGCCGCCGTGTGGCGTGACCGCGTTTCCGCATCGCACGCGCCGCTGGAAAGTGGGCGATCAAGAGATCGGCCTGTTCCAGGCGATGATGCCGGCGACGCCGTTCAATCTCTTTGGAATGCCGGCCATCGTGATCCCGTATGGGATGTCTTCGGAGGGACTGCCGATCGGGATTCAGTTGATCGGGCGTCCGTTCGAAGAAGAGCTCTTGCTCGATCTGGCGGTGCAGCTGGAAGAAGCGCGCGGTCCGTTTGTGGGGCCGGTCGGTTATGCCAAGTAGCAAAACGGAGCGAATAAAATGCAAAACAGCGAAGATAACGAAGCCCAGATACGGAAGATCATCTCCAGGTGGGTGGACGCGGTCCAAGGACGGCTCCGGCCTGACCTCTGACGTTGCGGCCGACGTGCTCCTGTTCGACTTAGTCCCGCCTTTGCGGTCGGAAGGATCAACGGTCCTTAAAAAACGCGCGGAACAGTGGGTTGTCCTCTTTCCTGAGCCCCGTCGAGTACGAGGTTCGCGACCTAAAGATAACGTGTGGCGACGACGGTTTGCGTCCAGAAAAGGGACGGCAAGCAATTTACAGCGCGGCCGCACAATTGTCCTCATTCACGAAGACGAGAATCTGACAACACAGACGGCGGCGAACATCTTAGGAGTATCGAGACCCCATCTCATCAAGCTATTAGAGTCAGCGAAAATGCCCCATCATAAAACCGGAAGTCACCGGCGCATTCGGTTTCGCGACCTGATGGTCTACGCCAAAAAAAGAGATGCCGAGCGGAAGGCGATTCTCAATCAACTCGCTAAAGAGGCTTTCTCTCAAGGCCTTTATGATTCCGCTTCCATGCCGGAGGGCGGCGAAGATGAATGAGGGCTGATTTCGGCGTTGTGTTGGACGCCTGCGTGTTGTTGCCCATGCCGCTTGCCGACACCCTATTTCGGATGGCCGAGCAGCTGCGGCTTTACGTTCCGCACTGGACGGACGAGATTATGGACGAAGTATCTCGGAATCTCGTCGCGAAATTTAAACTTACTCCGGAACAAGCGAGACACCGAGAGGAGCAGACGCGGCGGGCGTTTCCTTCGGCGCGTGTTGACTCTAGCTATAGATTGCTCACCCCCGTCATGAAAAATGATCTAAAGGATAGGCATGTTCTGGCGGCAGCAGTCAGGTCACGATCCGAGTTAGTCGTGACCTACAATAAAAAGCATTTTCCGAGAGCTGCGCTTGAGCCATTTGGGATAAGTTGCAGTGGGCCATCCTCATTCCTGCGTGACCTCTATGATTTTGGTTCGTCAGAAAAATCGTGGGTGGACTCGGGTTCTGGCAGCTTGCCAAGTGAGTGATAGAGGGCGAGTTCGAGGCAGCGGAAAGTCCGAAAGCCGTACGAGTTTCTCATAGTGACTTTGGCTTTGTTATTCAGGCC
>JBBROU010000155.1:0-9941 GCA_038229055.1 Bryobacterales bacterium
ACATGCTTTCGGGCGATGAGATCGGCAATCTCGATGCCGAACTTCTTAGCGATCTCTACAATCCGGAGCAGACCGGGTCTTTTTACGCCTTCATCCACGGACGGAAGCACAGCGATCTGCGGTTTCTGGTACGGCCGCGAGGAGCGATTCCGCAGATTCTGTCGCCCGAAGAAGTTGCGCTGGTTAACATGGACCCGAACGGCACTCAGGACGGCATCTGGTACCTGACACACCTCGCCAGCGAATGGAAGAGTCATTCGGCGGATTCGCGCGAAGACAAACGCGTAATTGCGACCGAGCACTATGCCATCGAAACTGCGATTGCGCGCAACGGACACCTTGCCGCGACCGCAAAACTCCGATTCAAGGCGCTCCGAAGCGGAGACCGCGTTCTCCAGTTTGGATTGCTTCCCGCGTTGCGAGTCAGCCGCGTCCTTCTGAATCGCGAAACGGAAGTCTCCTATGTGCAAGAGCGGCGTAAAGACGATAGCGGCTTCTACGTCATTCTTCCCGAGGGCACGGTGAAAGACCGCGTTTACGAATTGACGATGGAGTATTTGGGTAACAAGGTTCTTGAGGACGCCGGAGGCGGCAACTTCGCCGTCGGTGCGCGCACCAGTTGGTATCCGAGTGTGATCGCCTTCAATGACCGTGCCACTTTCGATCTTACGTTCAAAGTCCCGAAACAATACACCGTGGTGGGCGTTGGCAAACTGGTGAAGGAATGGCGGGAAGGCGATTCCGCCGCCTCGCAGTGGAAATCCGATATTCCTCTTTCCGTGGCCGGCTTTAACTACGGCATTTTTATCAAAAAAGAAGTTTTCGACGATCAGGCCCATTACGGCGTGGAGAGCTATTCCACGAGCGATATTCCTAATTACCTCAAAGCCGCCGCGGTGTCGGCCAGCCTATCCCCGGCGGGCATGTCTAAGATCGCCATCATCGAGGCACAGAATTCGATCCGCTGCTTCAATTCCTGGTTTGGAGAGCTTCCCTATGGCCGGATCGCCATCACGCAGCAACCGCAATTTAACTTCGGGCAATCCTGGCCTTCGCTCGTGTACCTTCCAATTAGCGCATTCCTCGACGCGACACAGCGATGGATGCTTCTGGGAGGAAACGCATTCCGTTTCAACGATTTTATTCAGGAAGTTCTGCCGCACGAAGTGGCGCACCAATGGTGGGGACATGCGGTCGGATGGTCGACTTATCATGACCAGTGGCTTTCCGAAGGCTTTGCCGACTTTTCGGCCAGCCTCTACCTGCAAATGACGGAGAAGCCCGATAAGTTCCAGCACTTCTGGGAACTCAATCGGAAGATGATTGTAGAGAAGAACCAGTTCGGCAACCGGTCGGGCGATGCCGGGCCGCTTTGGATGGGTTTGAGGCTGGATAATCATAAGAATCCCGGCGCGTACCGGCGGCTGGTTTATCCGAAAGGCGGCTATATCCTTAATATGCTGCGTTTTCTGATGTACGACGAGAACACCGGCGACAAGGATTTCTCCGACATGATGAAGGATTTCGTGAAGACTTTCTACCTGCGCAATGCGAGCACGGAAGATTTCGCGGCCATGGTCGGCAAGCACATCAAGCCTGCGCTGAATCTGGCCAACGACGGCACGGTCGACTGGTTCTTCCGCGAGTGGGTCTACGGCAACGAACTGCCGAAATACCATCTCGACTATTCGCTAACTAATGAACCCGGAGGTACAGTGCTTTTTGCGGGTAAAATCACGCAGAGCGAAGTATCGAACCAGTTTACGATGCTTGTCCCCATTTATGTCGATTTCACTGGCGTTCCGCAGCGCGCGACGCGCATGGTGATGGTTGGCAACACCACGTCGTCCGAATTCAAGGTGAGGCTGCCAGGCAAACCGAAGCGAGTGCTGTTGAACGCGAACCACGACGTGCTGGCGCTGGAGTCTTCAGTGTCGCAGGTTGAACGGTGACTTATGAAAGCTTCCGTCTTCATCGCCACTAGCCTCGACGGCTTCATCGCTCGGGAGGATGGGGGCCTCGATTGGCTCCCGGCCGATGGCGGCGAGCCCCACGGGTACAACGAGTTCATCGCCACCATCGACGCTATCGTTTTCGGACGCAAGACTTACGAAACGGTACTCGGCTTCGGCTCCTGGTTTTATGGCAAGATGCCGGTGATCGTGCTGAGTACGACGCTCAAGGAGTTGAACGCGCCTGAGGGTGCGGTATGCGATCTGATGGCCGGCCCGCCCGAGGAGATCGTAGCCCGGCTGGCGCAACGCGGATTCAAACATCTGTATATCGACGGCGGAGTGACCATCCAAAACTTCTTAAGGGCCGGGCTGATTCAGCGCGTGGTCATCACGCGCATCCCCGTCCTTCTTGGGAGCGGTATTCCCTTATTCGGTCCGCTGCCGCATGATATTCGATTCGAACACGTCTCCACGCGCTCCTTTCCGAGCGGCATGGCGCAGAGCGAGTATCTGATTCAGCCGCCCGCGCAAACTTCCCGATAATACGCTTCGTACTGCGGAATTATGCTCTCAGTCGCGAACCTTGTGACCGCCGTATTCCGAGCCGCAGTCGCCATGCGATTGAACATAGTGTCGTTAGTGAACAGTTCGACGACGCGTGCCGCCTGCGCCGGTACATCCCCCACCGCCTCGGTGAACCCGTCCACTCCGTGCGTAATCAGTTCCGGCACGCCGCCTACGCGTGTGCCGATGGGCGGCACTCCGCACGCCATCGCTTCCAATGCCGCCAAGCCGAATGACTCCATCTCGCTCGGCATCAACAGCGCGTGCGCCAGGGGAATCAGCCGCTCCACGTGATTCTGTTTTCCGAGAAACAAAACGTCCTCCGACACGCCCAAATCGCGCGCCAGATACTCCGCCGGTCCACGGTCCGGACCGTCGCCCGCCATCAACAGCCGCGCCGGCGTGTGCCGCCGGACTTCAGCCAGAATGCGGATGCAATCGAGCACGCGCTTCACCGGCCGGAAGTTGGACAGATGAATCAGGAGCTTTTCCCCGTTCGGCGCAAACTCCTTTGCCCCGGCCCGTTCGGGATCGGGCCGGTAGATATCGCAGTTGACGAAGTTGTAGATCACGCGGTTCTCCCGCGCAATTCCGAAAACTTCGGCAGTGTGCTTGCGAAGATCGCCGCTGATCGAGGTCACGCCGTCGGATTGCTCGATGGAAAACTTGGTGATCGGGAAATAGGAGCGATCCATTCCCACCAGCGTGATATCAGTCCCGTGCAGCGTCGTGATGAAAGGAAGTCGGCGCTTGGCCGCGAGCATCTGCTTGGCTAGCATCGCCGCGATGGAATGCGGAATAGCGTAATGCACATGCAGCAGATCGAGCTCGTAGCTCTCGGCCACCTCCGCCATGCGGGACGCGAGCGCCAGCGTATAGGGCGGATAGAGAAACAGCGGATAGGTGGTCACTTCCACTTCGTGATAGTGAATGCGAGGAATTCCGGCATCGAGCCGGATCGGGTTCGAGTAAGTGATGAAGTGAACGTCATGCCCGCGGTTGGCGAGCTCCAGACCCAGTTCCGTCGCGACGATGCCGCTTCCTCCGTACGTCGGATAACACGTGATGCCGATTTTCATTGCAGAGTTCCGGCACCGATCTGGCCGTGCAAATTCTCGTCCGGAGACGCGACATCGCCGCCGCCGAACCAGACACGGGTGGTGCCATTCGCCTCCAGCACCGTCGGATCGCAAAGCACCGCCCGATTCCACGCCGCCGTTCCGCGATACGTATCCAGGCGTTGCCAGGCGACGCCATCTTGCGATCTCGCCAAGCCGAGAGTACGCCGTTCGTGCGCGTCGCGACCGGTGAATAACATCCAGTAAGATCCGCGCGCCTGCCAGACGGCCGGTTCGCCATCGCCATTCTCGTCCATCGTACCCGAGCCGGGATCCGGTAGATCCAGCACGGGGCTGCCGCGGTGCTTTTCCCAACGAACGCCATCGCGCGACCGCGCCAGCCCGAGGTGCTGCTGCCGTGCACGATTCAGCCCCACATAGTAGAGGTAGAAAAAGTCGCCGATCTTCAGCACGTAAGGATCGCCGAGCCCGCGCTCATCAAAGCTTCCCGAAGGCCCGAAATTAAGCACCGGCTTGGGCTCTTTCTTCCAGTTCAAACCGTCCCGCGAGTGCGCCATCGCGATTCTCGGCGTCTCTCTTGCCCCGGCTTGATACCAATAGATAAACTCGCCGCCGTCGAAAAGTGCCGACCCGTTTGCCGCGATGTAGCTGCCTTCCCAGGTGCCGGAATCGGGAGAAAGAACACGTCCCTTCTTGGCCCAGTGTTCGCCGTCGCTCGATGTCGCAAGGCCCGTGTGCCACGTCCTTCCATCGAACCCGGAGTAGAAATTGTAGTAGGCGCCCCCGCGGACCACCACTGACGGATTTAGCGCATCCACCGAATCCCACGCTCCAGGGTTCGGATCATGCGACAACACCGGCTCGGGTTGCATCGTGAATTTTGGATGCACGTCCGCTCCGCGCGGAAGCAGGGGAAGTGTGAAATCCGCATATTTCCCGCAGCCGGCCAGAAGTAACGCGCTAACGCTGATACAGAAAAAGCGTATGGCTGCGGCCCGCTCCGTCATCTTCGATGTTTTCCGTTTTTAGCGGTTTCCAACCTCGAAACTCAAAGTCATGCGAAACCACGCGCGTGCCTTTCTTGAGCTGCCGCTCCAGCATCGGCCGAATTTTTTCATTCGAATCGGTCATCAGATAGACCGTCACCAGATCCGCCGAGCTATAGTTCTGTTTGAAGATATCGCCCGGAATGATGCGCGCGATTTTTTGCAGGCCCATGCTGCGGATCTTGGACAGGCTCTTGCGGCAGAGGTCGAGATCGTATTCAACACCGGTTGCGTATGCGTGGTATTTCTTCGCGGCCAGGATCACAATGCGTCCATCGCCGCTACCGAGATCGACCATATTTTCGCCGGCTCGCAGGCCGCCCAGACGCAGCATTTTATCGACGATGGTTTCCGGCGTTGGATAGAACGGCGCCAGCGTCTCGACCGCAGGGGCCACTTCCTGCGCCAGCAACCCCGCCGCACACAACAAAAACGTCGCAATCATTCCCATCGTGATTATTCCATCACCGAGCTCCAGCCACGGCGTGAGAGATCCCAGTAGATCACAGCACCGGCTACAAGTGCGACGGCCAGGAACAGAACTCCGGTTTCAAATTCTTTGAGCACCAGCTTGCCGATTCCGAATAAGGAGCCGTAAATCAAAATGCAGCCAAAGAACCAATCGAGCAAGTTCCAGCCGAAATCGTGCGAGACCGGAACGTCCGGCGCCAGCCGCGCAATCGGTTTCCAGAACGTAGTCGAAGGCCGCACTTTGCGATAGAACGCGACCAGCGTCTCGTTCGGCTCGGGTCCCGTTATCAGCGTTACTGCAAGCCAGACTACGGTCGTAGTGCCGACGGTAATCAGCATAATCTGGGCGAACTGCGCTGGATCGTCGCTGGAAAGCCCGAAGGCTGTTTGTAGAGCGATCGAGACCACGAACGCTGTCGCCATAGCCGACACTTCGCTCCAGGCGTTAATGCGCCACCAGTACCATCGCAAAATCAGCACCGTGCCCGTGCCCGCGCCCGTGATGATCAGCAGTTTCCACGCTCCCGAAATCGAGTTCATATAGAACGTGATCACCGCCGACACCACCGTCAGCAGAACGGTCGACCACTGCGAAACCGAGACGTAGTGTTTGTCCGTTTCATCCGGCTTCAAGAACCGCCGGTAAACGTCATTCACCAGGTAGCTGGCGCCCCAGTTTAGCTGCGTGCCGATGGTCGACATGAACGCAGCCGCGAAGGCCGCCACCATTAAACCGCGAAGAGACGGCGGCAAGTAGTCGATCATCACGCGGATATAACCGGTCTCCGGATCCGCCAGATTGGGATACAGAATGATGGAAGCGAGCCCCACCAGAATCCAGGGCCACGGACGCAACGCGTAATGCGCGATGTTGAACCACAGCGTCGCCAGCAACGAATGGCGCTCGTCTTTGGCGCTAAACATCCGCTGCGCGATAAACCCGCCGCCCCCGGGCTCAGCCCCCGGATACCAGGTCGCCCACCAGTTCACCGAAATGTAGACCAGGAAGGTGATCATCGGCATCCACGCCGAGTTCAGATCCGGCACGAAGCTCAGCACGGACCCGGCGGTGCCGCTGGCCAGTCCCTTGGCGTGATCGATGGCCGTCAGCTTAGTCTTCATCTGGTCGATTCCGCCCACCGCCCCAACCGCGGCGACAGCGAGCACGATCACCATGCTCATCTTGATTACGAACTGGAACAGGTCGGTCACAAGCACGCCCCAGAGCCCCGCGAGCGTAGAAATCAGCGACGTCAGGGCAATCATCGCCAGCACCACCACCAGCGCCTGGATCTTGGTTACGCCGAGGATCAACATCAGGATCTTTACCATCGCCAGATTCACCCAGCCGAGGATGATGCAGTTGATCGGGATTCCCAGGTACACCGCGCGGAACCCGCGCAAGAACGCGGCCGGCTTACCCGAATAGCGGATCTCGGAGAATTCCACGTCCGTCATAACCCCGGAGCGCCGCCACAGCCGCGCAAACAGAAAAACCGTGAGCATCCCGCTGGCGACAAAATTCCACCACAGCCAGTTGCCGGCCACGCCATTCCGCGCCACCATGCCTGTGACGGCAAGGGGTGTGTCGGCGGCAAATGTGGTCGCGACCATCGACGTGCCCGCAAGCCACCACGGAATATTCCGGCCGCCGAGAAAGAACTCGCCCATATTCTTCCCCGCGCGCGAACGATAGTAGAACCCGATCGCGATATTGAACAGAAAATAGGCACCGACGATACACCAGTCAAGGAAAGTAAGTTTCAACGCTCATCCCTTCCGAAGAGGATTTTGCACGGTCCCGTGGAAAACTCTGTGGAGAACTATCCAGCGTAGTGCGCTGCCGCCCATTCTGTAATAGTCCTGTGACATATTGCACATTGATGAAGCATTCGGGAGCATCCGCTTTGTAAGCTTATATGAACTCGCGACTTAAGTGGGTTTTGCGGCAGCTAAACCCAGACTTCCTGAAGCGGAACGTCCTTGCGGCAAAGCTCGCAACTCGGTGCGTCTGCGTAGTAGCTGGCCTCCAGCTTTGCTAAGAAGTAAAGCGGCAGCCGGCCAAAATCGTGGGACTTCGGCGTCGGTTGGTAAATCACGACGGCGAGCGCGACGACAGTGGCGCCCCGTTCTTCCAGCAGCGCCTTCATCTCCATCAGTTTCTTTCCGGATCGGAGGATATCGTCGACCAGAACGACCTGCTCTCCCGGCAGCGGTTCCATGAATTGCCGGAAACGCATCGGCTGACTCTCATCGTCACGCTCCGCCCAATAAACCTGTTTCGCTCGCAGCGCCTCGCAAACGCCGAACGCGACGGGAAGGCCGCCGGTAGCGGGAGCCACGATCGAAAGCTGCGAAATACTGGCGCGAATCTCAGGATCGGACCGCAGCAGCCGGCTCAAGCCTACGCTCAACATGCGAGCGTGCTGATAATGGCGCATCGCCAGCGGCACTTGCAGATATTCGTTGGAATGGAAACCGCTCGGGTAATGAAAGTGGCCGCTTCGCAGCGCTCCGGTTTCGCGGAGCACGCGCACCACTTCTTCGGGGGTGGGTAAGAGATGCATTCAGTTTGCGCCTTTGCCGATCAGAACCTGGGGAATGGTGCGGATCAGAATCTTCCAATCCAAACCGAGCGACCAGTTGTCGATGTACTGCATATCCATTTTCATCCAGGTTTCGAAATCCACCGCATCCCGGCCGTTCAGCGCCCACAAACAGGTCAACCCGGGACGCATGCGGAGCCGCCGCCGTTGCCACCGCTGGTACTGCTCAACTTCGCTCGGAATCGCCGGCCGCGGGCCGACCAGCGACATGTCGCCCTTTACGACATTGAAGAATTGAGGCCACTCGTCGATGGAGAATTTCCGCAGGAATCGCCCGACAGGCGTGAGCCGCGGGTCGTTGGCGATCTTCGTAGCCGTGCTGCGATGGCTCAAATGCATCACCTCCGCCTTGCGCGCTTCGGCATCGAAGCACATGGACCGGAATTTGTAGAAGCGGAAGCGGCGCCCGTTCAAGCCGCAGCGTTCCTGCCGGAAGATGATGGGGCCGGGCGAGGTAAACCGGATCAGCAGCGCTATGAAAAGCATGAAGGGGAGGGCTGCCAGCAGGGCGACCGAAGCGAGCAGAATATCGATCAGACGCTTGGCGAGCAGCTTGATCTCATCGTCGGGCGCCGCCGAAAAGGTCAGGAGCGGCGTCGGACCGAGCTTCTCGAGATAGATATCGCTATTCACGTGCGGGAAGAAATCGACCGCGACGCGGGTCCGCACGCCTTCTTCATCGCACAACAGAAAGACATCTTCCAAGGAGGCGAGCTTCTCGCTCTCGACGGCGAACAGAATTTCGTCGATCACATGCTCGCGCAGCAGCTCGGGCAGACGGGCCGCCTCATAGACGGGATAAGGAGCGGCGCTGAGCGAAATCTCCTCGGGGCCGCCTTCCCCGGCCGGAGTGAGGAAGCCGCGCAGGCGCACGCCCTGATCGGCGGATCGCTCCAGCGCCTCGGCCAGCTTGCGGGCACGAGCGCCCGTGCCCACTACCATGACGTAGCGCAGCGCGCCGAATTCGCGACGCACGATCCCGACCAGCCGCCGGGCGAGCAGCCGGAACACCAGCAGAAAGATCCAGCTATAGACAGCGAAGAGGAGCAGGAAGAAGCGGCTCAGGTCGAGGCGGAGAACGAATTCGAGGATGACGAGGCAGGCGGCGCCATAAGCCGCCTGGCGGAACGAATCGCGAATGATGACCCGCGGCTCGCCGATACCGAGCCGCCCGTAGACACCGAGCCATGCCCCGACCAGCACCCAGGTGAAGACGCAGAATCCGAGGACGAGCGCTTTGAACGGGACTTCGTAAAAGAAGTTGTGCGAGAGATTGAACGAGAGGCGGGTGAGATAGGCGGCTTCAAAAGCGAGGGTCGTCAGGATGACGTCCGCGAGCCCGAAGAGGATCTTCGCTTTTCGATGTTGTCGACTGAACATGCCGCCCCCGCGGGCATTTCCCAATGTACTGCATCGGTTCGGATTTCTGGTATGATGTGGAGGTCGCGGGAAGGCCAAGCGACACCCCATTTCAACCCAGGGGGCGCGTAGCTCAATTGGCAGAGCAAGTGACTCTTAATCACTAGGTTGCAGGTTCGATTCCCGCCGCGCTCACCATTCGAATCGTCTAGCGCCACAGGCCAGGCCCATCAGCACGAACACCCAGAGCGCGATGGCCGGGCGCTGCATGGGGAAATCGATGGCGCAGTGCGTGAACACGGAGAGCACACCGAGTCCCCAGAGCGAGCGCCAGAGGCTGGGCGCGCTCAAGACGACGATTGCCAACACGAGAATCGCGAGCGGCAGGCCGCCTTCGACGGCCCATTCGAGCCAGTCGTTGTGCGCGTGCCCCAGAAGAGTGCCGTCATCATACTGGGCGAAGGCCGGGTACGCATTTTCGAAGTTTCCGATGCCGAAGCCGGTGAGGGGTTTGGCGCGAATCATCTCCACGCTCGACATCACGACTAGCTGGCGAAAGCGGTACGGGTTGGCTTCATGCACCCGTTCCCACAGGTGCGTCCAGCCGACCGCAACCGTCAGAATCGCGATGGCTGCGACCGCTACGGCCAGCGTCCGGATGCCGTTTTGGGCCGAGGGGAGTTTGCGGCGGTAGGCGATGAAGAGGACCAGGAACGTTTCGACAATCACCAGGGCAGAACCGGCGCGAGAGGCGCACTCGATGACGCTCGCGAAGACCACCGCGGCCATGAGACTGCCCCGGACGAGGCGCCGCTTGTCCGCAAAAGCTTCATAGAGCGCGATGGGGAGCAGAAGCTCCAT
>JBBROU010000156.1:0-9885 GCA_038229055.1 Bryobacterales bacterium
AATAACGAAAACAAGAAAGAAACGCGGGATTTTTCGGTCCCGCATTCTAATTTTACGGCTGGGTGATAACGATATTGTCGAACACCGCGGTGTTTAGCTGAGTCGCTGCGTGCGAAGTAACCGCGAGTCCGACGTAAACGCTCTGGGCCATGGGAATGGATACCGGCGAGTTAACTTGGCTCCAAGTGACGCCATCGACCGATGAATACGAAGTGAATAAATTCCCGGAACGAACCACACGCGCCCATTGCGGGAAAGTGGGATTGAAATACGGTCCGGAAGTCGCTGCCGAGCCGGTAGACGTTCGATAATGGAAATTCAGCAGACTGGGGCAAACCACAGACATTGCGTAGGCCGAGCCCCCGTTCAAGGTCTCCCGAATCATCACGCCGGCTTTGGCGTAGAAATTGGTATTGGTCAGGCTCACCACACGGGCTGTAATGGTGGCATCGCCGCTGAGCTGCCAGTAATTGTAGTTGAACTGGTCGGAAGTATTCCAAATATCCGTGCCCGCTCCGGCCACGGTATGGACCCCGTTCGACACCGTCCAGGAGCCTTTAAGAGTGGCGTTGCCCACCTCCGCGTCCGAACCGTTGCCGGAGATTGTGGATTGTGCGGCGTTGACGATCAAATTCACGGGGGTCGCTCTGGTCAAACCGCCGCCTTGCGCCAAAATCGTGGGCCAATATGTTCCCGCGGGCGTAGTGGTAGATGTCTGCAAGGTAACAGTGGACGTTCCCGGCGAATTAACGGTGGCGGGATTGAAAATCGCCGTAGTCCCGGCGGGCAGACCGCTTGCACTCAGCGCTACCGTCCCGGTAAAGCCGTTCACGGCGGAGATCGTGAGATTGTAGGTCGCATTTTGCCCCGCACTCACGGTTTGCGTAGACGAAGCCGCAACGATCGTGAAGTCGGGTGAAGAGCTGCCGCCTGCTGTAAAGGAAAGGTTGTCGAATACGGCCGTGGCGAGCTGGCCCGGATTCTGCGACGTAACTGCCATCCCGATGTAAACCGTATTCGCCATCTTAACCGTCACCGTGTTGCCGGTTTGCGTCCAGTTAACACCATCGGCGGAGGTGTAGGAGGTGAGGTTGGCTCCCGCCCTGACGAGCCGCACCCAAATGGGGAATGTGGTGGAAACATACCCGCTGGTTGCGGCGTAGTTGCCCGTGCCCGTCCGATACTGGAACGCGTTCTGGGTGGGAATCGTCATTGCATAGGCGTAAGCCGACCCGGTATTCAAGTTCTCCCGCATCATGATGCCGGCCTTGGCGTAGAACGAGGGATTGGTCAGGCTGGTGACCCGCGCGGTGGCCGTTCCGTCGCCCGTCATCGGCCAGTAATTCAGATTGAACTGATCCGAAGTACCCCAAATATCGGCTCCGGAGCCCTGAACGGTGTATACGCCCGCCGAATAATTGGAGCTGCCTGCAAGTGCCGGGCTGCCTACGTCCGTATCGCCGCCCGCGCCATTTCCGAACACCGAGGAACCCACAATCAGCGTGGCTAAGGCGGTGTGCGCAAGCGAACCGCTAGTTCCGGTGATCCCCAAAGAGTACGTGCCCGCTGGCGTGCCGGAGCTGGTTTGAACGGAAAGCGTCGAGCTGCCCGAATTGGTCAGAGAGGCGGGGGTAAAGGTCGCATTGACACCGGCAGGCAGACCCGAAGCACTCAGCGCAACCGAGCCAGTGAAGCTATTCAGCGACGCGACATTTACCGTAAAGGAAGCACTCGCTCCCGGAGTTACACCGCGGCTGCCTGGAATCAGCGTCACGCTGAAGTCGGTGACCGCGAAAGTGAAAGTGACGGAATGGCTCAAACTTCCGCTAACGCCGGTGACCTGGATGGAGTAATTACCACTGGGCGTGCTGGATGAAGTCTGTATTGCGATCGTCGAGGTTCCCGAACCCGTCACCGAAGCCGGAGTGAAGGTCGCCGTCGCCCCCGTCGGAAGCCCCGCAGCCGAAAAGGCGACGATCCCGGCGAACCCGCTCAAGGCGGTGGTGGATACCGAATAGGATGCCGCGCTTCCCACAAGAACCGCCTGGCTTCCGGGAGAAACGGCCATAGAGAAATCCGGTACTCCGTTCACCGTCAGCGTTACCGGTACGGTTCTCACCTGCCCGTTGCTGGTGCCGGACACGGTCATGTTATACGTCCCGGGCGTCATGGCCGATCCGGCCTGGATGGATAATGTGGAGGAAACCAGCCGGTCGACCGCCGCCGGCGAAAACGCCGCGGTTACCCCGGCCGGCACTCCCGAAATAGAGAGATTCGCCGCTCCGGTATAAGAATTCTGATCCGTATCGACGATGTTGAAGCTCGTGCTCCCCCCGACGGTTACGCTTTGGGACGCGGGATTGGCGGAGAGGGAAAAGTTGGTCACCGCCAAGTTGACTGTCTGGTCGCGAACCAGCGTGCCGCTGGTGGCCCGGATGGTGAGGGGATACTGTGTTGCATTCAAACCCGCCGTAGTGGCAATCGAAAGCGTCGTAGTTCCCGTGCCGGTCACAGTGCTCGGGCTAAATGACGCTGTGGCGCCCGAGGGCAACCCGGATACGCTGAAGCCGACTGAACCGGTGAACCCGTTCGCGGCGGTGGTGCTGACCGCGTATGTATTCACATTTCCGGCGAGTACGGACTGCGCCGCCGGATTGGCCGAAATGGTGAAGTCCGGATTCGAATTGGCCGAAGGTTGATAGCTGACATTGTCGAAAGTCGCGGTTCCCAGCGTGCCTGGCGTCTGCGAAGTCACCGCCAATCCGACATAAACCGTGCTCGCCATATTGATTGATACGGAATCGCCCCTTTGCGTCCAGGTGACGCCATCCGGCGAACTATATCCGGTGAAGTTCCCATTGGCCCGAACCACTTTTACCCACATGGGATAGGAGGGGGTGAAGTAAGGGCTCGAAGAGGCCGCGGCGGCTGTGCCGTTGCGGTACTGAAACCCGGAAAGCGATTGCAGCCCGGCCATCATCACATAACTCGAATTGGCGTATAAGCTCTCCCGAATCATCA
Source organism: Bryobacterales bacterium (assembly GCA_038229055.1). Lineage (GTDB taxonomy): Bacteria > Acidobacteriota > Terriglobia > Bryobacterales > Bryobacteraceae > JANYJA01. The sequence continues at coordinate 3,022 of JBBROU010000156.1, forward strand.
CTCCGGACTTCGCATAAAAGCTGGTGTTCGCCGGCGCAACGATCCGCGCGATGACGGTGCCGTCCCCGACCATCTGCCAGTAGTTGAACTGAAACTGATCGGAGGTGTTCCAGATATCAGTGCCGGCTCCCTTTACGGTATAGGTGCCGCCGCTGTACGTTGAGCTGCCCGGAGTGGCTGGCGATCCGACGTCCACGCTGAGACCCGGCCCCACGCCCATAGCCCTGGTGTTCACGTTCAGCGTCAGGCTCAAGGAATGATTCGAGCTGCCGCTTGTCCCCGTCACGGTCAATGGGTAGGTTCCCGGTGAAACATTGGCCGCCGCCGTTACCGTCAGCGTCGTTGAGCCATCCCCGTTGATCGAGGATGGAGAGAATTGCGCGGTACTGTTGGCCGGAAGGCCGGATAGACTAAAGGTTACCGTCCCGGCAAACAGTGAACCGGGGGGGTCACTGACGGTCACTGTGTAGGAGATGCTGTTGCTCGGCGCTACCGACTGTGAGGGTGCCAGCGTGCTGAGCTGGAAATCCGAAACTTGTGGAAGAAGTCCGTAAACCACCAGGGCATTGGAAAAGGTGGCCATGTAAACCTTGCCGTTGGTGATTGTGGGCGGAACGAACTTGGCGAAATTTCCCACATCGTCGCGCCCCGGATTCTGCTGCGAATCCCAGAGCTCGCTAGTTAGATCCGAAGCATCGAAGGCCCGCACGATTCCCTGAACCGTGGCGTGATTGGCATCCGCCATCCAGGGCGCGGTGGTCCAAAGAATCCCGGTCCCGGCCGCGCTGCCGTTGGACGAAACCGCCGTCATCCCTCCGGGCATGCCGTCCGGCACGCGCATGGAACTCTGCGAGATCGGCGCCGTATCGAGCGTGCTGCCGTTGAAGTGGAATGCCTTCAGATAGTCGAATTCCGACCAGATGTAAATTAGCGGTCCTAGTACTGGGCTCTGCCAGTACACTGCACTGCCATGCATATTTCCGTTGGCGGCCAGGAAACTCTGTGCGATCTGGCCGTTTCCGCTGGCGAGGTGGCCCATCGATGTCGTATCCACCAGATAAGCGATCCCCTGCTTGCCGCCGGCAAACAGCAGCGTCGTGTTCGGGATCAGCAGCGGACCGGATGAGCCTAAATCCAGATCGCCGGCATTCAAGCTGGCGTAATTGCCGGGCGTAAACCAGTCCGAAATGCCCAGCGACGGCGTCAGTTTCAGGACCGTCGAGCCAAAGTTTCGCGATCCGTCCCAGGCCCCGTTTCCCGTGCTCACGTAAACATTCCCTGCCCCGTCGATCGCGGGGCCCTGCCCGGATTGCCAGATTCCGCCCTGACCGCCGGTAGGGGTGTCGTTAAAAACGGCTGTCTGCTGCAGCGTGGATGCGCTGTATGCCATGACCCATCCGTAAAACATGCCCGCGTCATTGTGCGAAGCCCAGGTGATATAGACCGAGCCATTGGCCAGGGCCAGGCTAGGGCGCTGATTTTGCACTTTCGGATCGAAATTGACCGTTCCTGAACCCGAGTTGATGGAAGCCACAATCGTGACCGGGCCGCCGAACTTTTCCGCTCCCGACGGGATGTCGAGAGCGTGCAGGCGCTGCACATAGGCGCCATTTTCCTTGGTGCGCGCCACCAGGAACATGGTCTGTGTCGTAGAGTCGATCACCGGGGTGCTTTCGATTCCGATCGTCCCGAGAATATCAGTGGCGTACGGCTGCACATCGGAACTCGGAACAGCCGTGATGCCCGCGGCGGGGTTGGTGAAGTTAACGCTCCATAAAGGCGCGGCGTTAGAGCCGGTATTCCGATCGGCATCGAACGCGTACACACTGTCGTTCATGGTGGCCACAAACACCACGTTGTGAACACCCTTGGTAGAAATATTTACATTCGGCACGTACAGCGGCTGCGCGTAGATGGAGGCGTCCACCGGCTGCGAAAAGAGCTTACCGAACTGGTTGACATTGACATTAGAAGTAGTAAGAATTGTCTCGCCAGTATTAGAGCCGGTCCGCGCGTTGTCATTATGATTGGTCAGGATGCTCGTCTGCGCCCCCAGGGATGGAGTGGCGACACACGACAGGATCAAGCCAAGCAGAGCGGAAACCGCCCGAAAACGATTCATTTTAAAGGGCCTCAGTGGATCTAGAATATTAGAACACGCAACTTGGCGCGCGCAATCGATGCTGCCGGACGAGCGGTCGGTGCTCGGGCGCAACCGTGAGGCGGCGCCGTTTTATTTGAATTTGAGTGTAATACACTGCACTTTTTAAGTGCAACTTTTTACGACTTATCTCCTGATTAAAATTATTTGCTTTAATTTCAAAGCCCTTTGTTAACTGCGGCCTATCGGGATCTTGTGTTTGACCTGTGCTACTCTTGTCTTAACCTGGTGTCCTCGCACATAGCAATGTCTGACTCGGCTGAGACATATCTGCCCGCACGAACCACCGCGGCGCCTCAACTCGCCATCATTCCGAACCCTCGTCTAAGAACCGATCGCGGCACCGTTGCCGGTTTATTTGAGCACGCGGTTGCTCAGTTTCCCGAGTCCGTCGCGGCAACCTTTGATGGCGAGAATATTTCTTACCGCGAGTTGAATAGCCGCGCTAACCGGGTTGCCCGCTTTTTGCAGGCCAACGGGGCTGGTCCTGAGAGCCTGGTTGGGGTATGTCTTGACAGATCGATAGATATGCTTGCGGCCTTGCTCGGCGTGCTGAAGGCGGGCTCCGCATATCTTCCCATCGATGTCGCTTTTCCCGCTGAGCGAATTCGATTCGTCTTGGAGGACTCGTCGGTGTCGTTGCTTCTGACGCAACGCTCGCTTACGGGTAAGATGCCGCCCTTGAAGACCGCGGCAATTTTGATTGAAAACGTGCTCGCCGGTGCCGACCAAGACCCCGGCAATCCCGAGTCCCGTTCCGGCCCGGATAGTCTGGCCTATGTCATTTATACTTCTGGATCTACCGGGAAGCCGAAAGGCGTTGAGGTCCTGCACCGCGGGCTGACTAACCTCCTTTCGGTCATGCATCGCGACCTAAGCTTTACGCCCGCCGACGTAATGCTCGCGCACAGTTCGTTGTCATTCGACATTTCAGTATTTGAATTATTTCTTCCATTAGTGTGCGGAGGGCGGGTAGCTATTGTTGGGAGCACGGTAGCGTCGCAGGGCGATTCGCTGCGCGCGACGCTCGAAAGCGCCGGCATTACGGTGATGCTGGGAACGCCTACCACCTGGCAGCTTTTGCTCAACTCGGGCTGGAAGGGGAACCCGAGCCTGAAAGCTATTTCCGGTGGCGAGATCATCAGCCCGGTGCTGGCCGAAGCGCTTTGCGAGCGGACGGCAAGCGTTTGGAATCACTACGGGCCTACCGAGACGACCATTTCCGCTTCGACCTACCGGCTCCAGGGAGCTGAGACGCGCATCCCTATCGGCCGCGGACTGGCGGGATTCAAGCTGCTGGTTCTGGACGACAATTTCCAACCGGTATCTCCCGGGGCCACCGGTGAGCTTTATATAGGCGGCACCGGCTTGGCTCGGGGCTACAGAAATCGCGCCGAATTGACAGCGCAGCGATTTATCTACGTTGAAAACGGGGCGACGCAGGGTGGCGGCGAACGGGTATACCGGACCGGGGACTTGGTCCGGCAGCTTGAAGACGGCAATATCGACTACATCGGGCGTCTCGACAACCAAGTCAAAATCCGCGGTTTCCGGGTGGAGCTCGAGGAGATTGAGGCGGTTCTGGCGCAATACCCTGGCATCGCCGAAAATGCGGTGGTGGCGCGCGATTTTCCTCCGGACGGCAGACGTCTGATCGCTTATTACACTGTAAGCGGATTAGCCGGTTTGCGCGATTCCGAGCTGCGGATGTTTCTTCGCGGACAATTGCCCAGCTATATGGTTCCTTCGGCATTTGTGCGCCTGGATCACCTGCCCACCATGATTAGTGGCAAGATCGACCGGCAGGCTCTGCTCCGGCAAGTCGACCCGGTTTTAGAGCCGGAGCGCCCGGAAAAATCCGATGAGCGCAATGTAATAGAATCCGAGTTGCTGTCTATATGGCGCCGTACCATGGCGCCGCAAACCGTGCAGCCGACCGACAACTTCTTCGAGATTGGCGGCCACTCGCTGCTGGCGGCGCGCCTGGTGCAAGAGATCGAGGACCGTTTTGGCATGCGGCTGCCGTTGTCGGTTCTGTTCCAGGCTCCGACCGTGCGTGAGATCTCTGGTTTCATGCGCGACTCGGGATGGAGCCCATCCTGGTCGCCGCTGGTTCCGATCCGGGTTACCGGTCGCCAATCGCCGTTGTTCTGCGTCCACCCCATCGGTGGCAACGTGATTAGCTTCCAGAGCCTTGGAAAGTATCTCGGCAAAGATCAGCCGCTCTACGGATTACAAGCCCGTGGGCTTGATGGCGCCGAGCTTCCGCACATGTCGGTTGAAGCCATGGCGCGGGACTATATTGAATTGATCCGCAAGGTTCAGCCCCATGGCCCATTTTTTCTCGCCGGCTATTCGGCCGGCGGCATCGTGGCTTTCGAAATGGCGCGGCAACTGGAACATTCCGGCGACCAGGTGTCTTTGTTGACGTTATTCGACGCGTACATCGGTCTACCGGAGCCGCGGACCGGCGCGGCGATCGTAGCAGACCCTCCCGCCTCGAAAAGCGTAATTTCAACTTTCTTCGCACGGTTGCGGCACTTCAAAGCCATGGCTTCGGAGGAAAAATTGGCCTCGCTGGAGCGAAACGCGGTTTATTGGCGAAGTATTCTGACCATGGAGCTTCGGATCCGCAAATATCTGATGCTTCAGAAGCTGAAGATCCCCGTTGCCCCCCTGCGGAATGTGGATGATGCCTTCGGCCTGGCGGTTCGGACTTATAAACCAGAGCCGCTGCGCGTGAATACGCTGCTGTTCCGGGCTGCGAAAAGCGATGGCGACCACGATCCGGACCCGACCATGGGTTGGAGCCGCTTGATTACGGGTTCACTGCGGATCGAGCGCGTGCAAGGTGACCATTTCACCCTGCTTTATGAGCCTTACGTCAAGGCGGTTGGCGAGAACCTGGCCGCTATCGTTTCCGGTACGCGGCCCCGCGGCATCGCAGCGCCTTAGCTGAAGCGCATTACCGTGGCTCCGGTCACGGCAATCAGATCGCGCGGCGCAATTTCCACTTCCACCCCGGCAATTCCAGACCCCACCAGCACAGTTTCGAACTCTTCCAGTTCCCGATCCATGAATACCGGAATGCCCGACACTCCCAGCGGCGATACCCCGCGCGGCGGATAATCCAGAAGTGTCGTCAACTCGGCCGCCGAAGCCACGGTCAAACGCCTGGCGCACAACCGTGCGGCCAGAAGCCCCATCTCGATCCGGTGATTCACCGGCAGCGTTGCGACGCAGAACCGGGCGGGGTCCGAGGACACATCCGCACTGGTTCGCAACAGCATCGTTTTAGCGATTCGTTCCAGCGGGTAGCCCAGCGCGGCCGCGAATTCCTGCGGACTGCGGATGGGGACGTTAAGATCGGCGTGGCGGATAATGCGATATGCGACTTTGTCGGCATCCAGGTGCGCCCCAACTCTAGAATGAATACCGATTGCCAGACTACGCCAGCGCGGCCGGGACCTGAGCGGTCACACCGGCCAATATTTTTTCTACACGTTCCCGCTCGCCCGGGCGCAGGATTTGGTGTTTCAGATAAGCCCGCAAAAAGAGCGCCCGGGCCTCGGGAGGATCGGTATCGCGATTCAGGAATACGAGGTCGGAGGACACCATAAACCGGATCACAAGCATCGGAATTGGGCTGCGCAGGGGCTGAAATTGCTCATTATGCAGGCCGGATCCACTGTTATTTTCGTGGAATTCACCCAACATTAACCCTGACTTAACAAATAATGGCTTCAGGCGGTCTTTAGTCGCGTCGATTAAAGCCGGGGCTTCTTCCAGCGATACATCGGGAAAAACCATCAAAAGAGCTTTGAAAATGGCGGCTTCCCCGGTGGGTTCGAGACCCTTGAAAACTTCTTTGCAGGCCATCACGGTCTGCTCGATCTCGCGCGCCGGTTCGGAGACGAAACGAGTCACCTTGATCCGCAGCGTGTCGCGCATCAGGGCTTCGGGGGTGAACGGGCAGACCGGGCCGGGGCGGCCGAGCTTGGGATGGGGCTGCGCGAGGTAGTTCTGGGTCCAGCTCGCGATGGTATTGAAGACCTCGAGATCGGCGCTAAGCCGGGCGATTTCGGCAATGGTTATACCGGCCGCGTTGCTGGAAGCGGCTCCGACCGGAGACAACGAAAAAGGGCAAGCTTTCATTTTTAAACGGGCCAGCGTCAAAGTTAAAATAAGCGCTAAAAGGCTTTCCGGGAAGCCTGTGAGGGACTAAGAACGGGTTCGGAGCGGCATCGGCAAAAAAACGCGCAGACCGCTGATGCTGCCCACGTCAGGAAGCCTCTGCTTAATGTTAAGTATAACTCAACGAGACCGTTGACCTTTTTATCCTGGGGATAGCCCTAATGTAAGCCTGTTCATTTCCCTCGCCAGCTTCTGCACGGACTCGGTTTGGTTACAAGTACTTAACCCCAAAGCCTTGCGTTGACATTGCTTAGCCCCAGTGGTACTTTGGCAGTACACGTCCTTGCCCCGTCCCCAAGTCATGCGATAGTGGGAAAAACGGATTCAAATCTTTCGGAGCCTACTCCGCGCGCGTGGTACGAAAAATTCAGGCTGCAGAGTTTGAAATGCCAGAAAACGATTTAGTGCCTTTCTCAAAGAACCGATACCACTCAGCGCCGTTTCGCGACCTCCTCGATGCGTTCTTCAGGAGCCTGCGGCCGGTGATGATCTCCTGTTTAATTTTTACG
>JBBROU010000157.1:0-9654 GCA_038229055.1 Bryobacterales bacterium
CGCGACTTATCTAACGGGTTCATTCGGAGCTACGCCGGGAGGAATGGCGGTCGATTCCGATGGCAACGTGATCCTTGCCGGCATGACCAATTCTCCGGAATATCCAGTTACTTCCGGCGCGTTTCAGACGGAATACATTGCCAACGCGCCGGCGCCGCTTCAAACCGACAAGCCACCACGCCCGATTGTGAATCCTCCGCCTTCCACGGGCTTTGTGACGAAGTTGAACGCAGCCGGCACCGCGTTAATCTGGTCGACGCTCTTCGGCGCTTCCTATCGAGATGCGATCACAGGGATGGCTCTCGACAGGAGCGGAAATATCTACATCGCGGGAAGCTCTCGCTCGAGTGACCTTCCGGGCCTTTCGGCGATACCCGAGGGATGCCGTCCAATACCCAATCAGGAACTGGGGTTCGTTGCGCGTTTGAGTCCCGATGCTTCGAGTGCCGCACCCGCGCAGGTCGTCTACGGGGCACCGTCATGCACTTATTTCGGTTGTGCGGATAACGGCTTTAACAACGCGGGTTGGTCCCTTGCTCCGCGACAGGATGGCACGGCGGTTGCGGCGGGAGTAGGGATCTCAACCGGCCCGGTTGCGCTGGTTGATCTTTTCGCACCGGGGCGCTTGGCTTGCGTTGCCGATCCCGCCAATAACATTCAACTTACGACCGTAGCGCCCGGCCAGCTCCTGACGCTGTTCGGGACGGGAATTGCGCCGATGGAAGCCGCCCGGCCTGACGCGGGTGTGTCGACATCTCTCAACGGCGTGACAATCACGTTCAACGGTGTGGCGGCACCGATTCTCTATACGTCTGGCGAACAGATCAATGTTCAGGTTCCCTATGAAATCGCGGGCCAGACCTCAGTCAGAATGCAGCTCACGAGCGTGAATCTTTCCTCAGCAGTTGACGAATCCAAGACCCTGGCAGTAGTGCCGCAACAGGTAAGCGTATTCCTGGATCCTGAAGCGATTCTGTCGGCAGTGCCGGGAAGCACACTGTGCGGAGGATTCGCCCCGTTTACGCTACACGCTATCGCACTGAATGCCGACGGAACGTTGAACACCTGTGAGAATCCTGCGATCGCCGGGTCCAAGATAACCATTTTCCTCAATGGCATTGGGCCGACTAGCCCGGCCCAGCAAACCGGCGCCATTAGCGCGACTGCCACGGTTTTGAACGTCGCACATGACGCGAAGATCATTCAGGTTACGGGCGTCCCTGGATCCGTCTCGGGGATTTCGGAAGCGCAGTTTCAACTCTATGGGACAGGTGGAGCTTCTCCGGTCGATGTGTCTGTTGGAGATTCCTTCTCCGAACTGCCAAATCGCGTGGTGGTCTGGACCAAGGCGGCGCCGGTGAATACGATCCCGTAGCCGCAGGGCCTCTACGCTTCGTATCGATCAATCGCCTTCGCGATCGGCACGCCGGCGACTTCGATGCGGCGCAGATTCGTCGAGCCGATGCCGTGGCGCTCGGCCGGCATCGACGCCTCGCCAGTTTCCACCAACTCAGCAGACACCTGTATACTTTAAAAGAGTTCTATATGGCCGAAAACGATAACACTGAGAAACAAGAAAATCTGCTCGTAAAGGCGGCGAAGACCGTTGGAGCAGCAGCCGGAAAGGTGGCGGCGGTGGTCGGCGCGGCGGCACCGGCCGAGACTGACGATAAGCCAAAAAGCAAAAAAGGCAACTACCGGGCGGAGAACTTGGGAAGCGGCACCTTCCTGATCTCCAAACCGAAGCGCAAGAGCGCAAAGCGTCGGCAGACGGCCCTGAAGGGCCCCAAGCGCGGCGCACGTAAGTAAACGCTGAAGCGCTTCTTGGAATATTGCGTTGCGTGGGCGGTGGTGCAGACGCTCGCCGTGGCACCGCTGCCCGTGGCGGATCGGTTGGCCCGGGTATATACGCGCTTGCTCGACATTGCAATTCCGCGGCTGCGGGGCGTGGCGCGTCACAATATCCAGAGAGCATTTCCGTCAATGACTGCTCCGTCGCGCGAGCTTTTGATCGACGGCGTTTACCGATCGATAGCCCGCATTCTGGTGGCGTTCGCAAAATTTCCAACCATCACGAAGACGAACGTCGCCCGGTGGATTCGCTACGAAGGCTACGAGCATTTCGAGTCGGCGTTAGCGCGCGGCAAAGGCGTGCTCTTCGCTACCGGACATCTGGGCAACTGGGAGTTGAGCGCGTTCACGCACGCGTTGATGTCGCGGCCCATGCATGTTGTGGTGCGGCCGCTCGACAATGCGCGCATTGACGCGATGATTGAGAAGCGGCGCGGACTTTCGGGCAACCATCTGATCGGCAAGAAGGATTTCGCGCGCTCGATTCTAAAGGCACTGCATCGAAACGAAGCCGTAGGAATTCTGCTCGATCAGAACGCGTCGCTCGATTCCGGCGTGTTCGTAGATTTTTTCGGAACTCCCGCGTGCGCCAATTCCAGCTTTGCGCGCATCGCAGCGCGAAGCGGCGCCGCGGTGATTCCCGGCTTCGCATTTTGGGTCGAAGAGGAGCGGCGTTATGTGCTTCAGTTCTACCCGGAGGTTCCCATGACTGGCGATGCCGAAGGCGATACCGCCGCCGTGCAGCACGCCATCGAACAGGCGATCCGGGAGCATCCCGAGCAGTGGCTCTGGATTCACCGGCGATGGAAAACACGTCCTCCGGGCGAACCATCGTTCTACAATTAAGAAACTCCATTGAATTGTTTCGCTTTCAATCCGTCACACTCGGCGCGCGTTCGTTCGCTGGCGCTAGCCGCGGTTACCGCGGCGTGTCTGGGTTGCGCCATCTTGCTGCGCAACACCATTGGCCAAGCGGCGCTGCTTCCATTCATTGTTGCGGTGGTAGCGAGCGCGCAATGGTTTGGCGTGCGGGGAGGAATCGCCGCTACGGCAGTTGGAATTCTTGCGGGGATGTTCCTGTACCGCGCGCTGCCCATCGAAGCGGCCGCGGCCGCCGTCGCCCTGATGACATTCACCGCCGTCTCAGCGCTCATCACCTGGCTCGTCGAAACGAAACGTCAAGCTCACAGTTTGTTGAGTTCAACCCTGTGCAGCATCGCCGATGGCACCCTGGTAACCGATTCGGATGGCGTGATCGCGTTCCTGAATCCGACGGCGGAAACACTGCTCGGATGGCATTCGGCGGAAGTGGTTGGACGAAAGATCGGGGACGTGCTTCACCTGAAAGACGAGACCACCGGCCACGTGCAGAACCCGTCTATCGACGAACTCTTGAAGGCGGGGAGCCACAGCCGCGTCAGCAGCCATAAGCTGCTAGTCGCAAAAGACGGCAGCCAGGTCGCCGTTGAAGAGAATGTCGCTCCCATTCGCGGGGCGAGCGGCAAGATTCTCGGTGTGATCCTGGTGTTTCGCGATGTGACCAAGCGCCGGGAAGTGCAGGACCAGCTCACGCACTCTCAAAAGATGGATGCGATTGCGCGGCTGGCTGGGGGAGTGGCGGGGGATTTCAATAACCTGCTGACCGTGATCACCGGATACAGCGAAATGCTGCGATCCGAAATGGCCACCGGAAACCCGCAACGCCGTTTCGCGGAAGAGATTTTTGCGGCGGCGGAGCGCGCTGCCGGGCTCACGCGGCAGTTGCTCGCCTTCAGCCGCGGCCAAGTTGTGGAGCCGAAGCTCATCGACCCGAACGCGCTGCTGGCCAATATGGAAACAATGGTTGGCCGCTTGCTCGGCGACGGTGTCGAGCTGATTCCAATTCCGGGTCCCGGCGTCGGAAAAATCGAGGCCGACCCCGGGCAGTTCGAGCAGATCATCGTGAACCTGGCGATGAATTCACGCGATGCGATGCCGCATGGCGGACGCTTCGTGATCGAAACCAGCAACGTGGAAATCAGCGACGAGCCATCCAGCAAACGCGCAGGTCTGGCACTCGGCAGCTACGTGATGATCGCGGTCAGCGATACCGGGTTTGGGATGGACGCGGACACGCGCTCGCGGCTGTTTGAGCCCTTTTTCACGACTAAGAGCCAAGGCAAGGGCAGCGGCCTCGGTCTATCCATCGTCTACGGAATCGTAAGGCAGAGCGCCGGGCATATCAACGTGTACAGCCAGGTGAATGCGGGCACAATATTCGAAATCTATTTTCCCCGAGCTAAGAATTCCGTCGAGGCCGTTCACCGCGTACCCAAGAAGCATCGCGCACGGGGCAACGAGACGCTATTGATCGCCGACGATGAGGACGGTGTGCGCAAGCTGGTGTATGCGGTGCTGGCCACCAACGGCTACACCGTAATCGAGGCGCGCGACGGCCTGGAGGCGCTGCAGCTCTATGAGTCTAACCGCAGTCGCATCGACATGGTGTTGACTGACGTCGTGATGCCGAAGATGAACGGATTCGAGCTGGCTGAGCGTCTGACCGCCAGCGATCCGAAGCTGAAGCTGCTCTACATGTCCGGCTATCGGGACAATCCGATCGGAAAGTATACGGAAGAATCCGAGCGTCCATTCCTGCACAAACCGTTTACTCCGGATGCGCTGCTGGCGCGAGTGCGCGAGATACTCGATCTGACCGGTAAATAGAATCGAATTCTTACAGGTGGAACGGGCTGAACTTCGTTGTGCGGTCGAAAGTGTCGACGCCTTCGGTGCGCTTCAGGAAATTCACGATCAGATAAGTCAGAGGTGTGGCCAGCACTTCATACACCACCTTGAAAATATAACCCGATACGATCAGGTTCCCGATCACGGACCACGGCTGCGTGCCGCCGAAGAGCAGCACCATCACAACGACGGTGTCGACGCCCTGGCCGACCACGGTGGAACCGACGGTGCGCGTCCACAGGTACTTGCCTTCGGTGAAGAGCTTCATCTTGGCCATGGTGAAGGAGTTTGCAAACTCGCCCGCCCAATATGCTGCAAGGCTGGCGGCCACGGCGCGCGGCACCAGGCCGAAGATGGTGCGGTAGGCGTCCTGGTTGTTCCACCCCGGTGCGGGCGGCAGCAGAACCGCCGCCATACCGAGCACGGCCATCAGCGCGGACGCGAGAAATCCAGTCCAGATGGCCCGGCGCGATGCGGCGTATCCGTAAACTTCGGTGAAGACGTCGCCGAAGATATAAGTAATCGGAAAAAGAATCAGAGCCCCGCTTACGGTGAGCGGCCCAATCTTTGTGATCTTAGCCGCAACCAGATTCGAGATCAACAACACCACGACGAAAATATGAATCAGCAGGTCCAGATAACGGTACTGGCGCTGCACTACTTGCCCTCCCACTGAACGCTGTGGTCGGCCGTGACAGCCATGGTTTGCGGAGGGGAATCGATGTGGAAGAGAGACCAGGGGCCGGGGATCCATGGATATTTTTCAATCGCGGATTCATCGATGGACACGCCTAGGCCCGGCTCGCGCGGCACGACGAGGCAGCCGTGTTCGATTGGAAGAGGCTCTCGCAGAATTTCCGACGCGAGGGGAAACGGGTACATGCCGGCGCGGCCGGGCGCCGAGTAGCAGGGATATTCGAGCCACTCGACTACGGTCTCCGGCCAGCAGATGCCGAGGTGGGCGGCGGCCACCAATTCGAGAGCGGTGCCCCAACTGTGAAACGCAAAGCGCATACCTTCGCGCGCAATCTCAGAGAAAAGGCGGCGACCCATGGTGAAGCCGCCCTGACAGCAGACATCCATTTGCACGTAATCCACCGAACGGGAGAGAATCAGGTCCAGGTAACTCGGCTCATCGGGTTCATGCTCACCGCTGGCGATCGGAACCAGGTCGAGTTCTTTGAGGCGCAGATAAGCATCGTGATCGTCCGGCGGGAGCGGCTCTTCAAGCCAGGCAATGTTGAACTCGGCCATCTCGCCGGCGAGGCGTTCGACGGTGGCGAAGTCGTAGCTGCGGTCGCCCATTCTCCACCAGGAGTGCGCGTCCACCATCAGGTCAAAATCGGGACCGACGGCTTTGCGCATCTGGCGCACGGTCTCGGTATCAGCTTCAGGGCCAAGCGCAGGCCGCATTTTGTAGGCGAGAAATCCCAGCTCCTTGATCGCTGCGGCTTCTTCGGCCAATTTCACCGAGGGCATATACATCCCGGCGCTTCCATAAAGGCGGATTTTGTCTCGAATGCGGCCACCGACGACTTCCGACAGCGGAACACCGTGGGCTTTGGCGACCAGATCGAATAACGCAATTTCGACGGCGCAGTAGACCTTACAAAGCTCGAGATCGTGTCCGAACCGGTCCATGAAGATGACGCGCAGCGCGTCTGGATCGGCCAGCGAGCGATTCTCCAGAAACGGCGCGATGTTGTTTTCGACGGCCGCCTGCACCTTCTCGCTTCCGGCGCCAGGAGCCCACCCGGTGAGGCCGTTATCCAGATCCACGCGAATCAACATGGCATCGCGTTTGATGATTGTACGTTCTCCGCCGAAGAATGGCATACGCAAGGGCTGCGCTAGGGGGTAGCTCATCAGGAAGGAGTGGACGCGGCGGATTTTCACTTAAGCCACTCAGCATAACAGGCGTCAGATTATTTTTCCTAGTTGGGAAATCTCCCGGGGTCGAGGTGATGATGCGCCCCGACGTGCGCGTCGTACAGCGCGGCGCAAGAGGCCGAAGAGGTATCAAACGTGCTTGCCGACGGGCATGTGTCACCATAGTTCTTTGTGACTCAAATGCAAGCGCTGGTGAAGCGCACTGAAGGTCCGGGCATGTCGCTCGACGCCGTGCCTGTTCCTGAAATCGGTCCTGCCGATGTTCTGATACGCGTCGAGAAGACCGGAATTTGCGGGACCGACTACCACATCTATTCGTGGGACACATGGGCGCGCAATCGCGTGCGGCCGCCGTTCACGGTGGGCCATGAATTCATGGGCGTGATTGCAAAGGTCGGCGGGATGGTAGAGCGCCTGAAGGTGGGCGACCGCGTGTCGGGCGAAGGCCATATCGGCTGCGGCCACTGCTACTTCTGCCGCACGGGACAGGGACACATCTGCCGCGACGTGCAGATCATCGGTGTGGATCGCGATGGATGTTTCGCCGAATTTTTGTCGCTGCCGGCGGGGAATGTCTGGAAGCTGAAGGCCGAAATTCCGTCGGATGTTGCGGCCATTTTAGATCCGATCGGGAATGCGATGCATACGGTGATGGCGCAGAACATCGCCGGGCGAACGGTTGCGGTGATCGGCGCGGGGGCCATCGGATTGATCGCATGCCAGATCGCGCGGGCCGCGGGGGCGATGCAGGTGATCGCGATTGAACCGCAAGAGCACAAGCGCGTGCTAGCCCTGCAATTTGGCGCGGCGGCGGTTTTCGATCCGACGTCGGGTTCCGATTGGCAGCGGCAGTTCTGCGGGCTTACGCCTACAGGAACCGGCGCCGACGTCGTGCTCGAGATGTCTGGGAGCGCCGCGGGAATCCGCAATGCGTTCGAGCTGGCGCGGCCAGGAGCGGAAGTGGCGCTGCTCGGCATCCCCTCCAAAGAAGTGCCGCTCGACTTATCCGAAGGCGTGATCTTCAAGGGGTTGGTAGTGCGCGGTATCAACGGCCGCCTGATGTTCGAGACCTGGTATCAAAGCGAGCGCTTTCTCGTCGAGAAGAAAATCGACGTGATGCCGATCATCACGCACCGCTTGAACTATCGCGATTACCTGGATGCGTTCGCGCTGCTGGAGCGCGGTGAGGCGGTTAAGATTCTGCTGGAGTGGGGAGTATGACAACAACAAATCCGCTTGCCTTTCTTGGAGAACAATTGGATGCCTGGCGCAAGGCCGGCACTTATCAGCGCCTGCGTATTTTGGAATCGGAGAGCGCCGCCGAAGCGCGATTCGACGGCAAAGAGGTGATCAATCTTGCCTCGAATAATTATCTCGGGCTGACGACGCATCCGAAGTTGATTGAGGCATCGGTAGCGGCGGCGCGGGCCTATGGCGCGGGATCGGGCGCGGTGCGCACGATATCGGGCACGATGACGCTGCACATGGAGCTGGAGGAGCGGATCGCGCGCTTCAAGAACGTGGAAGCGTGCGTGGTGTTTCAATCCGGATTTGCTGCGAACGCGGGTACCGTGTCCGCGATTCTTACTCCGGAAGATCACATTATTTCGGATGCGCTGAATCACGCGAGCATCATTGATGGCTGCCGGTTGTCGAAGGCCAAGATTCACGTGTTTCCGCACAAGGATCATGTGGCAGCGGAGCGGATTTTGAGCGAGCTGGCGGGGAAACCGGGGCGGAAGCTGCTGATTACCGACGGCGTGTTTTCGATGGACGGCGACATCGGACCGCTGCCGGAGTTGGTGGCCGCCGCGGAAAAACACGGCGCCATCACGATGGTGGATGACGCGCATTCGTCGGGAGTGCTGGGGCGGAATGGTCGCGGCACGATCGATCACTTCAATTTGCACGGGCGCGTGGATATCCAGGTGGGCACGCTGTCGAAGGCGATTGGGGTGCTGGGTGGCTACGTGTGCGGGAGCCGCGATTTGATTGAGTTTCTGTATTATCGGGCGCGGCCGTTTCTGTTTTCGACATCGCATCCTCCGGCGGTTGCGGCGGCGTGTCTGGCGGCTTTCGATGTGCTGGAAGAGGAGCCGGAGCGCATCGAGAATTTGTGGAAGAACACGCGCTATTTGAAAGCCGGCTTGGTGAACGCGGGGTTCGATACGGGGATGAGCGAGACGCCGATCACGCCCGTGCTGGTGGGCGAGGCAGCGCAGGCATTCGCGTTCTCGCGTGCGTTGTTTGAGGACGGCGTGCTTGCGACAGGCATCGGATTTCCGACCGTACCGGAAGGCAAGGCGCGCGTGCGGACCATTGTGGCGGCGACACACACGACGGCGCAATTGGATCGCGCGATTGAGGTGTTCGCGAAGGTGGGGAAGCGGCTGGGCGTTTTGAAGTAGGGGGTGCATCTGCGCCGCCGAAAGGTGCTAAAAGGCTACGATGAAAAGGAGGGCAAGGAACATGGCACAACTGGATTGGTCTCAATGCCCCGCCGTGGAAAGCGTACCGGGCAGATTAAGCGGAGCACGGGTGTTCAGGGGAACGCGCATGCCCGTTCAGACAGTGTTTCTCAATCTTGAAGCCGGAATGTCCCCGCAGGAAATCACGGAAGAGTTTGACGTATCCCTTGACCAAATTCAGGCCGTGCTTCATTTCGCCAGCCAGAGCCTTGAAAAAGCGCCGGTGCTGGCGCCGTGAAAATTCTCTTTGATCACGGCACCCCGCGATCTATTGCACGGAGCCTTGTCGGGCATGAGGTGACGCGGGCGGCGCAAATGGGCTGGCATGAGTTGGGAAACGGCGCGCTCATCCAAAGCGCCGAAGAAGCCGGTTACGAACTTCTTGAAAGCACCGGCCGGAACATCCGCTATCAGCAAAACCTCACAGACAGGAAGATTGCCATCGTGGTTCTGACCGACCAGCAATGGCCCAACGTTCGACTTCACCTTGAAAAGATTGCAAACGCGGTCAACGTGGCGACACCCGGCAGCTATATCGAGGTCGCTATTCCGCTTCCTCCCAAGAAGCCGTTCACACGCCTTTGACTCTCAATGTAACGGATGAAAAACCGTTGTGGGTTTGGCGCGGCGATGCACGGGCGGCGCAGCCCCGCACGAAATGGAGCGAGATGCGGGCCCGTGACATAATCGCACAATGGCTTTGAACGAGAACGAAGTC
>JBBROU010000158.1:0-9264 GCA_038229055.1 Bryobacterales bacterium
AAAGAAAGAGCTTAAATTCCTTTCTTGTTGATATTGTTGACATTGTCTATTGACGAATGAAAACCGATCCTAATGAACTTATAGCAGGCAAGAGAAGCTTTCGCTAAATAATCTAACGAAGTTAGCGGGAAGCACAAAGTTGGAGGTTTCCATGAATATTGATCTGAAGGCCGAAAAGTGGCCTATTGAGCAGTTGATTCCTCGTCCCACAAATCCTAGAACACACAGTCCCGAGCAGGTTGATTCAGATTGCCAAAATACACCCACGCCCAAGCGCGTACGCTTAGCACCCTTGGTCAGAGATGAGGACGGAAAAACGAGCTTGAACTGATGAGACTGGTCGCGAGACTGGAGCGGGTTCTCTGCGCACATAACGGGGGTTAAGGAGCGTTGGCGCTCCCGAGGCATTGTCCGTACCCGGGTGCGCCGCCGAGTGGGCGCCGTTTTCTTCGGCATTGGATTTCCGTGCGGGAGATTGTCGCGCAGTGGCAGACCGCTTTCGTTGTGTGGCGAGGCGATTCGTACGTTGTGCCAATCGCGCGCTTTTTGCGGTTGTGAAAAGAGCTCGTATCAGCGTCGTACAAGGGCAGTAGAAAAGTATGCCCAACGCTCTCCGGTTTACTGTTGATTGAAGTCGCTCGCGAACCTGAAAGATTCGACCAAGTGGCCATCTTTTCTGGGGGCGCGCGAAAGGAGATCCGCTTTCAGCTTTTTAAGAGTCGCTCCATCCCAGTCCGCACGGTAATGCTCGATGGAAGGTGACCATTGGCTAACATGCGCCATCGCCGCGTTCAGCTTTTTCTCTGCCACGGAGTCGATGTTGACCCAGTAGTTCGCTTCTTTCGGCGTGACGTAGTAATAAAACTCCATCGGCACCTTCCAAGGCTCGAGATGGTCATGAAGGCGCTGATTCGGGAAGTACAGGTGCCACTCCGCGGCGCGGATCGCATCCAGCGTATTGTTGGCGGCCATACGATGGTCAGTTTTGTGCCACCGTACATACTCGGAACCGGGGTCGGCCGAGAGCACAACGTCCGGCCGGTATTTTCGAATGATCCCGGTCACCTGTTCCACCAAATCTCTCGCATTGGCGTACTCCAACATTCCATCGTGATATTGAAGCCATAGGATGTGGGATTTGGGAATGCCCACAATGCGGCATGCTTCTTCTTCCTCGGCGGAGCGGATTCGTGCCAGGCGCTCGCTGGTCATCTCGGGATCGAGCGAGCCCTTGTCGTCGTTGGTGTAAATGACCACGTAGATCTCGTTCCGGTTCTTCGCCAGTAGGGAGAGGGTCCCTCCGCAGCAGAACGTGTCGTCGTCCGGGTGCGGCGTGAAAAGAAGAATTGTTTTCCCGCTCAGCGCTTCCAGTTTCGGAATTTCTGCCGGTTGGGCCAGAAGAGTGGCGCCGGCCAAAACAGTCAGCAACCCGGTGATGCCTCTAAATATGTTCATGATCCGTTTATAATAAAGAACTCGGCCTCAAAAGTGCGAAGAATACTTGCGACTCTTCTATTCACGGTGGTCCCGTTACTCGTTTTCGCCGGCGGGGTGGCAAACTCGCCCGCTGATAAAGAGGCGGCGTTCATTGGCGTCCGGGGCAAATACTGGGCTTTCCAGAAGATAGAGCGTCCACCGGTTCCCGCAGTATCGGATGCCTGGGTGCAGACGCCGGTCGATGCTTTCATCCTGAGTGCGTTGCGGGCCAAAGACCTGACGCCCGCGCCCCCGCTCGATCGTATAAAACTCATCCGGCGCGTCACGCTCGATCTCACGGGTCTGCCGCCGACGCCGGCGGAAGTTTCTGGATTTCTGAACGACCGCTCGCCGGACCCCTATGAGAGGCTGGTAGATCGCCTGCTTGCGTCCCCACATTACGGCGAACGCTGGGCACTGAAGTGGCTGGATATTGCGCGCTATGCGGATTCAAACGGCTTCGAGCTTGACGCCGATCGCACTCACGCCTGGCGATACCGCGATTATGTGGTGGACGCGTTCAATAGCGACAAACCATTTGACCGATTCGTGAAGGAGCAACTCGCGGGCGACGAAATGTTTCCTGGCGATAAGCGGGCGCTCGTCGCAACAGGCTATCTGCGGGCCGGATCGGAACATCTGGTCGCTGGCAACATCGACCCCGATGAGAGCCGTCAGGAAGTGCTCACCGAGATCGCAACCAATGTCGGACAGACGTTTTTGGCGATGACCGTAAACTGCGCGCGATGCCATAATCACAAGTTCGATCCGATTCTTCAAGCCGACTATTACCGGCTGCAGGCGATCTTCGCGGGGGCTAAAGGAAAAGAAATCGAGATCGCGACGGCGGAGGAGAAGTCCGCATGGGAGATCGCGGATAAGGCTTATAAGTCACGGCTCAAGCCCGTTGAAGACGAGCTGAAACAGCTCGCCAAACCATTTGAAGAGCAACTCAAAACGGAACGGATCGCCAAGCTCGACGCGAAGCTTCAAGAAGCATGGAAGACGCCTGACGATAAGCGTACAGCCGCGCAAAAGGATCTGGCCAAGAACGTGAAGGAGCAGGTGGAGCCGACCTGGGATGAAATAGTCGCCGCGATGCCGCCGGAAGTTCAAGCCCAGCGCGCGGCGCTGCGGGTGAAGCTTCATGAGATCGAGGCCACCGAACCCGATCCCCTGCCGACGGCTTATTCCTACGTCAACACAGGCGAAGCCGCGCCGCGGAGTTTCGTATTGCGCATGGGCAATCCGAAGAACCCGCTCGACGCGGTTGAGCCGGCAGTTCCGCGTGTCTTGAAGGCGGCTTACGAGATTCCGAACGCCGCTAGTGGCAGGAGATCTGCCCTGGCCAATTGGCTGGTCTCAGCCGATAACCCGCTAACCGCCCGCGTGATGGCGAATCGCATCTGGCAATTCCGAATGGGTCAGGGGATCATCCGAACGCCCAATGATTTCGGAGTTATGGGCGACAAGCCTTCGAACAGGCCGCTGCTCGATTGGCTTGCGTCTGAATTCATAGCGCGGGGATGGAGCGTCAAGGCTCTCGACCGGTTAATCGTGCTCTCGAACGCTTACAAGCAAGCGGCCGTGCCTAATGATGCTGGCACCGCGGCCGATCCCGAAAACCGGCTGCTTTGGCGCATGAACCGGAAGCGCATGGAAGGCGAAACACTCCGCGACACAATTCTGGCCGTGACCGGGAGTCTGAACCCGAAGCTTGGCGGAAGACCGGTTCGCATCCCGATTGAGCCGGAAGTTTACAACCTGATTTTCACCGAGCACGAACGCGATGGGCTATGGCCGGTGAATCCGGATCCCTTCGTGCAAAACCGGCGGAGTATCTACCTCTACAACAAGCGCAGCGTGCGCCTCCCGCTGCTTGCCGCGTACGATCAGCCCGATGCAATCACCAGTTGTCCGGTGCGGCCCACCAGCACACATGCTCTGCAATCACTGTCGCTGTTCAATAGTGACTTCATGCAGCAGCAATCGCGGCTGTTCTCGAAGCGCGTAGAGAGCGAGTGCAAGCATGATCGTCGCGCGTGCGAAATTCGTGAGGCATGGCGCATTGGGCTCGACCGGGAGCCGGAGAAAAAAGAGCGGGCGCTCGCAAAGAAATTCTTGGCAAGTGGCGGCAGTGTGGATGAGATGTGTTTGGCGATCTTGAACAGGAATGAGTTTGTCTATGTCCCCTAACGGATGGTCCCCTAGTAGCCGGAACGATCATTTTCGCCCGGCGCTCACGAGGCGTGATGTTTTGGTTCGAGCCGCGCATGGTTTCGGTGCCGTGGCTCTTGCGGCCCTGCTGGATCCGCCGGCGAATGCGGCTGTACGCACAAATCCGCTGGTTGCAAAGCCTCCGCACTTCGCTCCGAAAGCCAAGTCCGTAATCTTTCTTTTTATGGTTGGCGGCCCGAGCCACATCGATACATTCGACCCCAAACCCGCTCTCGAAAAGTTCGATGGCCAACCGCTGCCGCCCAGTTACGGAACGGTGATCAGCCAGTTCACTAAGGGAGACACCGGGCTGCTGCGAAGCCCTTGGAAGTTCCAGAAGTATGGGCAGAGCGGCCGCGAAGTTTCGACTCTATTTCCACACACAGCGCAATGCGTGGACGATTTATGCTTCGTGCGCTCCTTCTATACCGACAGCACCGTCCACGCACCGGCGATGTACCAGGTGAATTCTGGCCGCATCCTGATGGGCTACCCCAGCATGGGTTCCTGGGTCACTTATGGTCTGGGCAGCGAAAGCGACAATTTGCCGGCTTATGTCGTCATGCCGCAACCCGAAGGCACACCGGAAGGGGGGACGCCGTGCTGGGGCGCTGGCTTCTTGCCCGCCGTCTACCAGGGAACGGTATTTCGCTCTGGCCCGAATCCGATCGTCAATCTGCATCCGCCGGATGGTGTGTCGCCTCGGAGGCAGCGGCGCACTCTCGATTTCTTGCAGAGCATGAACGAGATGGACACGCTGGATACGGATAGTGAGATGGCCGCGCGCATCAGTTCCTATGAGCTTGCGTTCCGCATGCAAAGCCACGCGCCGGAGGCGGTCGATCTGTCGAAAGAGTCTGCCGAGACCCGAGCCCTCTACGGTCTGGATGCCAAGCATACGTCGGAATTTGGGACGCGATGTCTGCTCGCGCGGCGTCTGGTGGAGCGCGGTGTGCGATTCGTCCAGCTTTATTCCGGGGGCGGCCCCGTATCGGTGCAATGGGACGCGCATACCAACCTGGTTGCGAACCACGAAAAAATGTGCGGCATGACGGATCAACCGGTGGCGGCCCTCTTGAAGGACCTGAAGCAGCGCGGGCTGCTGGATTCGACGCTGGTAATCTGGGGTAGCGAATTCGGCAGGCTGCCAATGTCGCAGGGCGGCAACGGGCGCGACCACAATCCGCATGGCTTCACCATGTGGTTCGCTGGCGGCGGGGTAAAACCGGGAACCCTGATCGGCGAAACGGATGAGTTCGGACTTCGCGGCGTTGGCCAGCGTTATCCTATGCGCGATTTTCACGCGACCATTCTGCAGTTACTGGGACTGGATCAGAACCGCCTGTGGTTTCTACATAACGGTCGGAATGAGAAGCTGACCGATTTCGGCGGCACTGTGATTAAGGAAATGCTCGCATAGCGTCCAAATCGTGGAGAGCTTTCATCGCGATCGCGTCCCCAGGCTTGTGCGAATCGCCCTGGGGCGATCTTGATGCCGTATTGAAAAGCCGACAGAGCACGCCGACGTATGGTCGTTGCTCGCGGCGATGGCTTGCTCGAACAGGCGTTCTGCATCTTATTGCCGCCCTTCCCGCGCGTACACCAAACCAAGCTGGTTAGCGGCGTCCGCATCGCGCGGGTCCGCGTCGAGAATACTTCAAAACATCTTCTCCGCCGCCGCAAATTCGCCAACCTCGCCAGACGACTGGCCCGCCCCGAAAAGCGCTGCCTTGCTTTATAGATTGATCGCCAGTGACTGCTGATAGCCAGCCAGTGACTCGCGGGAGCGCTTGATAATGTCCTGAAAACGGTCACACCCGGTCCGCAACAGGTTTGGTAGCGCACCGGGAAAGGCGACGCGCCGTGAAATCCGCGCCGCAGCGGCAGGACACGCGTTGCAAGCAGTGCCGAGTTCGCCCTCGACGATCGCCGCATCCGCTCACATTCAAAGCCGCCGGAAGACAAATCAATGCGGGCAAAAGCGTTCTCGAAAGGACTTTTCCGCCGATAGTGAACCGGGACGGGAGAAGACGCCTTCCCGTCCCGGAAAAGAAGAGTGCCCGCCGCGAGAGATGTTCAGGAATTCGCGGCGGTCCAAATACCGCTAGAAAATCAGCTTCAGCGCAAGCTGAATCTGACGGGATGGTCGAGATGCGGAGTATTGGCCGAAGCTGGCGCTACCAAACGATTTATTCAAACTGTTGCTTCGGAAGTTAGGATGATTCAACAGATTGAAAAACTCAGAACGAAACTGGACTTTGCTTTTCTCGGTCAAAGCAAAGTCCTTGAATAGCGATGTGTCGACGTTGACCAGACTTTTTGTGGTGATGATGTTACGGCCTGAGTTGCCGAACGTGCCGGGCGCTTCATTCGTGAATGCGGCCGGGTTGATCCAGTTGTCCGGGCTCTGGTTCGGGGGCTTGACCGAAACGCCCTTTACTCGATCAGGGCGATCTTCGCCGTCAGAATTCGAAACGCCGTTAGCCGCTGTTACCGTTCGAGGCGTGCCCGTCTGGAAAGAGTTGACGCCTTGCAGTTCCCATCCGCCAAAGAGCAAATCGCCGGCCTTATTAATCTTCGAAGCGAATCGCTTTCCTCGTCCGAAAGGCAGCTCATAGCTATAGCTCAGTACAAAACGGTGCCTCACGTCGAAGTCCGCCAACCCCTTCTCCCATTCCGGATGCGCAGCATAACGCTCGCCGCCACCGCCCTGGAATCCTAGAGAGGCGTTGGATTGGCTGTCGATGGCTTTGCCGAAGGTGTAGGCAGTCAGGAAGCTGAGACCGCCGGAGAATCGTTTCTCAAGTTTGGTCTGCAGAGAGTGATAGGTAGAGCTGCCACAGGAACACCAATCCGACCAGTCCGTCGGTAATGCCAAATTCGGCCGCCGCGTATTTGGATCACTTGTAGGATCGGCCGTTGGTGAAGGCTGATTCGCATTCCGGAATTCATACAAGTGCGTGCCTTTGGAACCCGCATAGGCGATTTCTAAAACCGAACTCCACCCCAAATCCTGCTGGACGCTCATGTTCCAGTGATTGAAGTTTGGATTCTTGAAGTTCGGATCTAATGAGAACAGGCCCGGCGTATCGGGGTTCGAGAGCACATCAGCGGGAAATCCTTGCGACAGTTGGTGAACCCGCGGATTCGGCGTCACCAGGGAAGGCGCATTGAAGCTGGATTGCGCATAAAACGGCGGATTGTTACCAGGGTTGGGAATACTGAGCGGACCCGCCTCATACGACGAGTAGAACAGACCGTAACCGCCGCGAATCACAGTTCGTTTGACGATGTTATAAGCGAAACCGATTCGCGGTCCAAAATCCGTGTATTCGTTAGGCACCAGACTACGGCGAGCGTTCCGGTTCACCTTGATGCTCGGATAGAAACTCGCCGGCAATGGGTCTTTACGTCCACCCGCGATGTCGAGTGTATTGGTTGCGAGATTATAGCTCGCCTGGGCATTGTATTTCTCAGTCGCATGCGTTACGAACTCGTAGCGAAGCCCCAAGTTGAGCGTGAGCTTCCTGGACACCTTGAAATCGTCCTGGGCAAAGAAGAATTCACCGGGCTGCTGGAAAGTGTTATTGATAATGCTGCCGATGGTGGTCCCGCCCCCTTGGTCAAACATCAACCCGAGCAGAAAATCAGCCGTGCCGAGCCCCGTATTCGCCTGGTTATTGGGGTCTCGAGTGGCATTCCCATTAAACGCGAAGCTTCCACGCGGCACTGGAGGTTGCAAAATCGTAAAATCGACCTTCGGCTTCAGTTCGGCTCCGAACTTGAGTGTGTGCCGGCCGTGAACCCAACTCAAGCTATCGACAATCTGGAACACCGTCTGCCTTTCCACGGTGGGCTGATACTCGGAACTACCGAATGACAAAAGATCGCCGATATTGAAATTCGGAAGCCCCCCGTTGTCGGGACCGAAGGGAATGCCGGGTATGCCAAGCCCAGCGGCTAAGTTCTTCTCCGAATTGAATTGCAGGCGGTTTGATGTATTGCGATTAAGGCCGAAGCGAAGTTCGTTGACGATGGTGGGCGTGAATATGTGAGTTTCGGTGACAACCGCACTCCGGGCGTAGTTCGAAAACTTGCCGGAAGAAAACGAAGCTGAATCTAGCGGCGGCGGTATCGCACCCGGAGGTGTCAGTGTCTGATCTGAGTAGCTAACACGGCCGAAAATGGAGTCATTCGAGGAGAACCGGTGGTCGATCCGGACGTCGAACTGGTCGGTATCGTCGGGAGATCCGGGGTTGGTGAGGTAGTTATTCGCGACTCCAGAGTCGGCAATGCTTCCTGGCCGATTCGGATTTGGAAAGAGGTCAAGGAGCTTCTTGGCCACCGGATCGAAACGCGATGCGGGGATCTGGTTATTCGGGAATGGTTGTCGAGTAGCGGAGCCGTCGGCGTTGATCACGGTGGTGGCGGGATCGAAAATTTGGCGGTAGCCGCTGAAGTCGCCATTGCGCCATCCTACCGGAGGAATGCTGGACAGAAATGTCGCGCTGCTGCGAATGCGAGTGCCTTGATAATCGCCGAAGAAGAAAGTTTTATTGCGCCCGTCGTAGAGGTGCGGGATCACCACTGGACCGCCCAGACTCATCCCAAACTGATTCTGTTTGAAGGGAGGAATCGGCTTGTCTGCGGGATCGTAATAATTCTTTGAGTCAAGTTTACTATTCCGCAGAAACTCGTAACCCGTTCCGTGAACCTGATTCGTCCCGGATTTGATATTCACGTTCAGCACCGCTCCCCCGGAACGTCCGAACTCCGCGCTCATCGAATTGGTCTGCACTTTGAATTCGGCAATCGCGTCGGGCGGCGGGCCGACAACGAAACTCGCCTGGCTGACCAGGTCTTCGGAAAGGCTGTTATTGTCCACGCCGTCGAGGATGAAATTGTTCTGGTAGGGACGCACTCCGTTGGAACTGAAGCCGCCCGTCTTTTCGTCGCGGGCTCCCGAAGGCGTCGGCGCGGTCCCGGAAGTCAAAACTGCAAGCGCTGTAAAGAACCGGCCGTTTAATGGCAAGTCGACGATCCGCTTGCTGTCTACGACTTGCCCGAGGTACGACGTATCCGTCTGCAGCAACGGCGCATCCGATTGAACCTCGACCGTGTCAATGACTTGCCCCACCTGCAGTAAAGCGTCTACCCGAACGCGGTCCTGAACGTTGACTGTGATGCCCGACTCAACGGACTTTTTGAAGCCAGCGGCCTCGACCGTCACCGAGTAGCGGCCAATTGCCAGCGGGGTCACGACGTAATCGCCGCTGGCCTTGGTCGCCGTTTTGACCGCGATGTTGGTATCCAGGTTGGTGACAGTGATCGCGGCGTTCGCGATCATTCCGCCGCTCGCATCGGTTACGGTCCCCACGATGGAGCCGGTTGTCGTTTGGCTCCTCAATGGCGCCGTCAGAAAAAATGGCGCCGTCATAAAATTGAGGCAAAGGTAAAGACACAGGGCTCCGCTTAATCTCATATTTCCTCTCATGTTGATCTGGTCAGCTTCCCGCGGCGCGGCGAGGAACACGTCAAAGCGCTTTTAGAAAGCATAGGGAAATCCCACGC
>JBBROU010000159.1:0-9190 GCA_038229055.1 Bryobacterales bacterium
GACCCATGCTAAACACATAGCGCGCCCGCCCTTTGCGGAAGCGGTTTCGTTCACTGCACATTCTCATCACCGGGCGGCACAAATCGCCTCCGCTCCCCCAAAAGTCACGCCCGCCCGCCGATGAGAACTTAAACATTCACAGCGGTTCGGCAACTATCTTTTCCTTTTATTTCAGCAACTTAGGGATTTCAGCAGCAAGGGCGTGCCCGGACCGGCAGATACACTCATCTCATAAGGCTGCCGCGTGGGGCCGTGGCGGTCTGGCCACGCGTTGTTGGGACGCGTTGCCGCTCCTGTTCTCCCCGGACGGATATTTGGCGGTATCTGTCCGGGTTGAGAACGAACCCCATCTGATTTGGAACTCTCACTCGTAGCGGAGCGCATCAATCGGGTCGAGCTTCGAAGCCTTAATGGCGGGCAGCAGGCCGGCAACTAATCCGATCAACTCCAGCACAACCGTAGACGTGACAACCGCAAAAGTCGAAATCTTCAGGTGTATGTCGCCCGTTCCGCTGTCGTCTTTAAACAGAGGACCCAGCAGCGGCAACGTCTGAATTCCCCGGGTCGCCGCGTAACCGATCAGCACCCCGATCAATCCCCCCATCGTCACGATCACCATCGCTTCCAGCAGAAACTGAAACAGAATCGAGCCGCGCGTGGCGCCGATGGATTTCAGCACGCCAATCTCTTTGGTGCGTTGCGTAACCGAAACCAACATGATATTGGTCAGCCCCACGCCGCCGATCGCCAGTGTCAGCGCTCCGATGAACCCGAGCAGCACACGCAGGCCGATCGACATTTGATCGATCTCCCTCATAAACTCGTTGAAGATAATCAGCTCGATGGCGCGGTCGTCCGTCGGTGAAAAGTTGTGCGTGCGGGCCAGCGTCTCGCGCACCGCTTTCACCGCGTCTTTGCGGAAGATTGGGTTCGCCGGCATCCAAACGATATCCTGCGGGTACTTAATGTCCTGCAGTAGCGACATGGTGTGGTACGGAATGAAAACACACTCGTTGTCCGGCGTGTTGTAGTTCGAAATCTGCGTCTTGGTCTTCAGCACGCCCACCACGGAAAAAGTCATCCCGTTGACCGTGATGGATTCACCCTCCGGCGGAATTTCGCCAAACAACTTCTTCGCAGTTTCCGCGCCAAGTACCGCTGTGCGCTGCTTCTGCTGCTCGTCTTCGGACGTGAGCCAGCGACCGCTGCCGATCGTCATATTCCGGACTTTGCCATAACCTGCCGGGTCGACCGCTCGAATAGATAATTGCTGATTGCGATAGCCGCGCACCACGTTGGCGCGCCCCATCATAATCTCCGGTGAGATGGCCCCGACCATTGGCACCGATTCGCGTATCGCGTCCACATCGCTCAACTCCAGCCGGATCAAACGCCCCGAACGCTCGCCGCCCGCCTGCGCCGAAGTCTGCCCGCCGAACATCAAAATCAGATCTTGACCCACCGCTTGAAACGAGGTGCGCAGCGCAAAATCGAAGCCTTCACCATAGGAATAAAGAATGACGAAGCACGCCACGCCCCACGCCAGGCTCAGGGTCGTCAGTGAGCTGCGCTGCTTATTGAACTTCAGCGCCTGCATCGCCTCGCGAAAAACGCCTTTAACGCTCATAGCGAAGCGCCTCCACCGGCGTCAACGCGGCAGCCCGCCATGCCGGGATCAGTGCCGATAGGATCGCGATCACGGTGAGCGCCCCGAAGGTGAGCGCGGTCGTCACTCCGCTCACAGGCAGCCCCGGAAACGCATCCGGCATCTTCACCAGCTTCAGCAGGGAGGAAAGCCCGAACGCAACGCTCCACCCCATCAGCCCGCTGGCAAACGCCAGAACACACCCCTCCACCAGGAAATCCATCAGAATGCGCACGCGCGTAGCGCCAATTGCTTTCCGCAGACCGATTTCGCGCGTGCGCTCCGTGACCGTGACCAGCATGATGTTCATCACGCCGACGCCGCCCAGCGACAGCGTAACCAGGGCAATGCCTGCCAGGAATGCCGTCATCGATGCAAAAATCCCGTCGACCTGTTTGGCGTTCTCGACCGTGTCCCAGATGCCCAGCGCGCCCTTGTCGGTTGGGTCGAAATTATGCACGCGGCCGATCACCTTTAGCACTTGGCGGCGCGCATCTTCGAACGCTTCGAGAGACGTGGGCACGTAGATAATGTCATTCAACATCCCCGCGACATACCATTCTTCCTTCGGCGGGCAATCGCGCACCATGGTGTTGTACGGGATGTAGATCTTGTCTTCGTCAAGGCCGCTGTAACTGCTGTTCTGGTTCTTGTCCGACATCACCGCAATCACTTCGAACGGAATCGTATTGATCGCGATCTTCTGCCCCACGACGCCATTGCGCTCGCCGAATAGTTGCTTTCGAACCTTGCGGCCCAGGATGCACACGCGGCGGCCTTCGTCGTTGTCTTCGTCGCTGATCAGGCGCCCCTGCTGAATCGGAATCGTGCGCACTTTGAAGAAATTCGGCTCCGCGCCGTTGGCGTCGAACGTCCCGCTGTTATAAGGGCTGCTGCCGCGAACCGAGCTTTCCACCTCGCCGATGACATATTTCACCAGGTAACACTCGCGGCGGATATTTTCGACGTCGCCGTACGTGAGCCGGACGCGCCGCCCGGCTCGCTGCCCTCCGGCCTGCTTCTCGGTGCGCCCGCCAAACAGGATGACGATATTCTCGCCGAGGCCTTTCATGTTGTTGCGCTGGCCTTCCTTGAAGCCATCGCCCATGGCGACGATCAAGACAATCGACGCGATACCCCAGGCGATTCCCGCCATCGTAAGAAAGCTGCGCAGCTTGTTGCGGAGCAGGCTCGACAGCACCTGCCCCACTAACTCCTTGACGTACGTCATGGCTATTGCAGAATGACTTGCTGGCCGGCGTCGAGGCCCCTGACGATTTGTGTACGCGACCCGTTGCTGATTCCCGTAACCACCGCGATTCGCCGCTTGCCTTTCTCGTTCGTCGGATCCGGAATCTCCACCTCCGTCGACTTATCCTTCTTGTAAAGAATCGCTCCTTCGGGCACCGCGATCACGCCTTTGCGCTCCTCCAGAATGATCTCCGCATTCGCCGTCATCAGCGCGCGCAGGTTCCCGCTTTCATTCGAAATCGAAACGCGAACTTCAAACGTGGTCACGTTGTCCTTTTCCGTTCCCATGGGAGAGATCTTGGTCACGCGCCCGGCGAACTTCTGATCTTTATAAGACTCCACCGTGATGCGCGCGGACTGGCCCAGATACACCTTCCCGATATCGCTCTCGTCGACCTTGCCCTTTACGTAAACCTCGCCCAACTCGCCCAGCGTCATGATCAGCGTCGCGCCCGACCCCATGGTGAGGATGGAGCTGACCGCGTCGCCCACCTCGCGATCGCGCGAAAGAACGACACCGTCGATTGGCGAAACGATAGTTGCATTGCGCAGATCCTCTTCCGCTCGCGCCACAATCGCGGCCTGCTGCTGCAGTTGCGCTTTGGCCTTGGCGATCGAAGCTTTTGCGGAACCGAGATTCACTTCAGACGAATGCTGCTTGTTGCGCGCCATCTCGTAGTTCTTGTCTGCGTCGTCGCGTGTGTTCTGGGCAATCAGCCCGTCACCGAACAATTTAATAGCACGGTCGCGGTCGCGTTTCAGAAAGGGCAGATCGGGCCCGGCAGCATCCACTTTGAAACGGTCGTAATCGGCTTCGGCGCTCTTCACGCCGGCCTCGGCAAAGTTCAGCGAAGCCTGCGCTTCACGCAGCCGCGGCAGCAGATCGTTCTTATCGAGTTCGCAGATCACTTGCCCGCGTCGAACCGTGTCGCCGAAATTAACCGGCAGCTTCAGGATGATGCCGCTCGCCTTCGACTTAACTTCCACGCGCGTCACCGGCTCGATTTTGCCGGTAGCCACGACCGACTTCGCTAAATCGATTTTTTCAGCCTTCGCCAGCTTCTCAGGATCGATTTTGGTTGGTGTGTGCCCGATCGCCTTTAAGGAGAAAAATGCCGTGCCGCAGAGCGCGCCAAGAATCACCAGGGTCCAAACTAAACGCTTCTTCTTTTTCGGGTTAGCCATTTTGATCGATCCATGCCTTATTACGCACCGCCCGCCCATTCAGTTCGCAAAAAGTAGAATAAGAGGGTGCTTTCCCCTTTGACGAAACTCCCGGAGAGAAGTCTTGCTGCTTGACGGCAATGCGGTTCGTGACCAGATAAAACAGGAGTGCGTGCCACGGATCGCCGAATTTGCGCGAGCCGCGGGCCGGCCGCCTGGGTTGGCCGTTATCCTGGCCGGTGAAAACTCGGCGTCCCAAGTGTACGTCCGTAGCAAGACCAAGACCGCCGCGGAACTCGGTATCTATAGCGAAACGCTGACCCCGAGCTCCGCTTCCAGCACTGAAGATCTACTCAAACTCGTCGATCAGCTCAACCATCGCCAGGAGATCGACGGCATTCTGGTGCAATTGCCTCTTCCGCCACAAGTGGATGCCCAGCGCGTGCTGCTGGCCGTGTCTCCGGCCAAAGACGTGGACGGCTTTCACCCGGTCAACGTCGGCAATCTGGTCACCGGGCGCCCGGGCCTGAAGCCCTGCACGCCGGCTGGCATTATCGAGCTTCTACGACGCTACAAAATCCAGATTGCCGGGCGTCACGCCGTCGTCGTGGGACGCAGTGACATTGTGGGTAAACCTGTGGCCCTGCTGCTGCTGCAAAATAACGCCACAATCACTATCTGCCACTCGAAAACGCCCGATCTGCCGGCGGTCTGCCGCGAAGCTGAGATTCTAGTCGCGGCGATCGGCAGGGCGGCCATGATCACGAAAGCGTTTCTGCGGCCCGGCTGCACAGTCATCGATGTAGGCATAAATCGTCTGGAGTCGCGCGAGGAGATCGAGCGTGTGTACCGTGACGACCCGGACCGCCTGCGCGAGAGACTCCAGGCCTTCGAGAAAAAAGGCCCTCTCCTGATCGGTGACGTGAACCCGGTTGATGCCGCCGCAATGTCGCACGCCTGGACTCCGGTGCCTGGCGGTGTCGGCCCGCTCACCATTGCCATGCTGATGTCGAACACAATCGATGCCGCTGAACGCCGAACGGGTTTATCTTGAAAGTTGGGCTCACCGGAGGCTTGGCGTCGGGCAAGACTTTCGTAGGCGAGGAGCTGGTCCGGCTAGGCTGCCATCTGATCCGTGCAGACGAGTTAGGACACGAGGCGCTTGCGCAAGACGGCGCGGCATTTAACAGCGTGGTGGCGGAATTCGGTTCCGGGATTTTGACCCCGGATGGCGCGATCGACCGGCGAACGCTGGCCGCGCGAGTGTTCGGGAACGCGGAACGTCTGGAGGTCTTGAACCGGCTGGTTCACCCGGTCGTGCATCAGCGGCAGATCGCATTAACGCGAGAAATTCTTTCCCGCGATGCCAAAGCTATTGTGGTCTATGAAGCTGCGATTCTGATTGAGACCGGCGGCTACAAGGAACTGGAAAAGTTGATCGTTGTGTATTGCACTATGGAACAGCAAATCGAACATGCCTTGCATCGCGGCGAGCCGCTAGATGCCGTGATGGCGCGCCTCAGTCACCAGATGCCGCTTGAGGCCAAACGAAAGTTCGCCGACTACGTCATAGATACCTCCGGCACCAAGGACGCAACGTTGCAGCAAACTCGTCAGGTTTACCAATCGCTTCGGATTCTAAATTAATGAGCCCAATTCAATGAAACCGCGCACGCTTCTTCTGACTCTGCTGCTGGTTGGCGGCTTTTGGTTCATCACATCGCGCGCCGACTGGAACGTCGCGCGCATCGTTCACCCCATGACCGCGACGGGCCGGTTGTGGTCGTCACCCGTGAGCGCCCGGACTTCCGGCTACTCCAGCGATGAGCTCAACAACATCGATATCTATCGCACCGCCCATCTCGCCACGGTGAACATCACCAGCGTGGTGCTGCGCGAGGGCTGGTTCAATCAGGTTTATCCTTCACGCGGCACAGGCTCCGGATTTCTGATCAACGACGAAGGGCAGATCCTGACCAACAACCACGTGGTGAGCGGCAGTTCCACTTTGAATGTCACCCTGTCCGATCACAAACAGTACAAAGCGCGCATCTTGGGAATGGACTCGCGCAATGATCTGGCGTTGATCCAAATCGCCGCCGGACGCAAGCTGCCCTATCTCCACCTGGGTGCTTCGGAAGGTCTGCAGGTAGGGCAGAAGGTGCTCGCGATCGGCAATCCATTCGGCTTTGAAGGCACACTGACCACGGGCGTGGTGAGTTCGCTCGGACGCTCGCTTCCCACCGAAGATGGACGCCCCCTCGAAGACCTGATTCAGACCGATGCCGCCATTAATCCCGGAAACAGCGGCGGGCCGCTGCTCGATTCGCACGGCGACGTGATCGGTATCAACACCGCAATCTACGGGGGCCAGCAGACGGCCGATGGGCAGGCCGGCAACATCGGGATCGGCTTCGCCATGCCGATCAACCGCGCCAAGGAGATGCTCGAAGAGTACCGGACGCGCGGCCACATTTCGCGCCCGGTGCTCGGCGCGCAGACGGTATTTATTGAGGGCGATCTGGCGACAGCGCTTGGGCTTCCCGCCTCCGGTGTGCTGCTGGTCCAGCGCATCGAGCCCGGCACGAGCGCCGAAGAGTCTGGCCTGCGCGGCCCGACCCGCACGGTGATTGTCGGGAATTATCAACTAGGCATCGGCGGCGATGCGATCGAGGCGATCGATGGCAAACCGGTGGAATCGCAAGACGCCATTCAGAAAGCTCTGGCTCGAAAGCGCGCCGGCGATTCCATCGAACTCAAGATTCACCGCGATGGCCGGTCGCAGAAAGTGACGCTGAAGCTAGGGGCTGCCCCCGAAAATCTGTAAGAGATATTGGCCGCTGATGGACGCGGATAAACGCTGATAAAACCAAGCATGAATGATGAACTGACCGAGTCGGTTTTGGATGCTGTTTTCGAGGTTGCTAATACTCTCGGCCCGGGCTTTCTCGAGAAGGTCTACGAACGCGCGCTCCTGCACGAACTGCGTCTACGCGGGATTCCGGCGATATGGCAAGTTCCATATTCGGTCATGTTCAAAGATTATTGCTGCGGGCAATATCTCGCCGACATCATCGTGCAGAAGAGACTCATGATCGAACTAAAATGCGCCGAGTGCCTGACCAGCGAGCACATGGCTCAATGCCTGAATTACCTGCGCGCCTCCGGCCTGAGCCTCTGCCTCCTAATCAACTTTCAAAAACCCAAAGTAGAATGGAGACGCATCGTCCTCAACCATTAGTCTTGGTTTTATCAGCGTCCATCGGCGTTTATCAGCGGCCCATTAATCTTGCGTCACATCCACTTCGAAATCACGCACCAGTGCTCCACCACGCGCGCGCGCGTCGGTGTTCTCCATACGCCGCACGGCCCCGTCCCTACGCCCGTCTTTATGCCCGTCGGCACCCAGGCCACGGTCAAAGGCCTCTCGCAGCGCGACCTGTTCGACGATCTCGGCGTTCGCATTCTCCTCGGCAACACCTATCATCTTTATCTGCGGCCCGGCCACGAGACCATTCGCAAGCTTGGCGGCCTGCACCAGTTTATGAACTGGCCGGGAGCCATCCTCACCGATTCCGGCGGCTTCCAGGTATTCAGCCTCAGCGAACTTCGCAAAATCACCGAAGACGGCGTCCGCTTCCAATCCCACCTCAATGGCGACGCGCACCAGTTCACGCCCGAATCCACCGTCGACGTCCAACTCGCTTTCGGCAGCGATATTCTCATGGCCCTTGATGAATGCCCGCCGTACCCGGTTTCGCACCAGTACGCCCATGACTCGATGCTGCGGACCGTTCGCTGGGCGCGCCGCGCCGATGCGCACCACCGTGCTCTCCCTGCGCAACATTCCCTATTTCCCATAGTCCAGGGTTCCGTGTTCCCGGATCTCCGGCGCGACTGCGCCGAGCGCCTTGTTGAGCTCGACTGCGATGGTTACGCGATCGGCGGTCTTTCGGTCGGCGAGCCACGCCCGCTTAGTCTCGAAATGGTTGAGGCCTCCGAGCCGCACCTCCCGAGGGACCGGCCGCGCTATGCCATGGGCGTCGGCATGCCGGCAGAACTGGCCGAGTACGTGGCTCGCGGTATCGACATGATGGATTGCGTTCTTCCTTCGCGAAATGCCCGTAACGGGTGCCTGTTCACCTCGCAGGGGAAGCTCATCATTAAGCACGCCCGGTTCAAAGAAGATCCCCGTCCCATTGATGAGAAATGCCCCTGCTACACTTGCCGAAACCATTCCCGGGCCTATCTACGTCATTTATTCCAGGCTGGTGAGATACTGTACGCGTCTCTGGCGACGCGCCACAATATCCGGCGCTACCTTGACATAATGCGTGAGATAAGGCACGCTATCCAATTGGACGCATTCCCGGAATATATGCAGCGTATGCGAAGTGCGCCTGCGGAAGTGGATTGATGCGGTTCGGACTATAAGTTTAAGGTGTTCACAGAGTTGCTTTTCACGGCTTTCCTACAATCCCCCATGTCGCCGAATTCGCTGCTGGGCTTTGCGCCCTTTGTGCTGATTGGCGCCATTTTTTATGTGCTCATTTTTTTGCCGATGCAAAAGCAAAAAAAGCAGACGCAGAAAATGTTGAATGAGCTTAAGAGCGGCGATGTCGTCGTAACCAACGGCGGCATCGTCGGCACGATCACGGCTATTGACAGCGATACCCTGATCCTTCGCGTCAAGCCCGACAATTTAAAATTACAGTTCACGCGCGCCGCCGTGCAGGGCATGGTGACGGCGGAACCTGTGAAGCAATAAGCCAGGCAATCAGCCAAAATACATAGCAAGAGGATTCATGCAACGCCATCTAACAGTAAAGACCGCCGTCATCGTTGTGACGATCCTGATCTGCCTGTTCGGCATCATCGGGCTGCCGAAGTCGAAGGCTGAGCTTGAAAACAATCTGCGGCGCAACATTCGCCTGGGCCTCGATCTGCGCGGCGGAAGCCATTTGATTTTGCAGGTGCAGGTGCAGGATGCGGCCAAAATCACCGCCGACCACACCATAGAGGGCATAAAGACAGAACTCGGCAAGGCCTCCGTCGACTACTCTGGGATCGACCGCAACGACCCCGCGACAATCGAGCAGACCGACTCCATCCAGATCAACATTCACGGAA
>JBBROU010000160.1:0-8826 GCA_038229055.1 Bryobacterales bacterium
AACGCCCAAAGCTTCAGCAAGCAGGCCGAGGATGCTATCAAGCGCGTCCAGGAGCAGGCGCGCGAGGCGGAGGCGCGGTATCCGGTCTTTGCCCGCACCGAGACGGTCCGGCACGAAGCCTACGCGAGCCTGGCGGATATCTTCGCCGATCCGTTCTTTCTGGATTGGCGAGAGTCGGCCTATGTGCGACTCGGAATTGAGCGGAGGCAGAAGCTGCTATCGGTTGAGCGCTTCATCGGGATCGAGCTGGTGCGGCATCCCGGCGGCCCGGCCGAGTATGTGCGGGATCTGCGGCGGCTGGCGAACTTCTATGCATCGAAACATTCTTATGAAGCGGCGCGGGGCGGGGCGCAGTGGGTAGATCTGGAGCGGTCGGAATATTATCTGCTGCTGGCGCTGCGGGAGGCGGGCGAGGAGAGCTACCAGTTGCTGACGGATTTGGGCGTCCTTTATATGGAGTACTACAAGCCGCGGCGGCTGGCCGAGGCGATCAAGAAGTTTGAGGACAGCGCGCGGAAAAAGCGTGAGCAGCAGCGGGCGCCGTACAACTTGGGTGTGGCCGCGGGGTATGAGAACCGGTGGGCTGACGCGTTGAGGCACTATGAAGACGCGCGGCGGTATCTGAACTGGGAGGTGCGGCCGCTTGACGAGATGCGGTGCATGGTCCACTACAACCATGCGTGTGCGTGTGCGCGTCGCTCTTATGAGGACACGGCGAATGTGGATTATTGGGTGGCAGAGTGCCTGACGTCGATCCAGGCGACCGCGCGGCTGGGCTTTATGTCGGACCCGGTGCTGACGGACGATTTGACGACGAAGGACTTTAGCCTGCTGGATGCGAAGACGAAGGCGGAGATCGAAACCTTGCGGGAGAAGATCACCAAGCCGCAGACGCCCTCAGTCCCGGCTCCCAAGGGCCTGAAAGATCGGATGCGCAGCACTTTGGAGATCTGGTGGAAGCGGGATTAGATACCGGGGTTGCCGTTGCGAGTCATGAGTTGACCTCTGCGATTATTATAGCGCAACAGCGGCTTGATTTGAGACGTTCCCGAAGGCAGACCGACTACTTTACAGTGAGACACTAATTTCGCGGCGATTCCAAAAGACACAGAAGCGGGGCAAGATTATACGTAAATCGGCTGCGAACGGTTGACGCAGCATTACAGATTCATGTACCCTTGGGTTGTCAGACAGGGCCACGGGTCCGGTAAGTTGTTGATTTTCCGGGAAGAATCTCTTAGAAACGAGGATTTTAAATGGCCGTATTGCGATCTTGCCTAGCTTATTCTGTAAGTTTTTTTCTGATAGCCCCGACGTCCTCGTTATTCTCTCAGCAACCCAACCTCCATATTTCATTGTTCTCGACCGCAGCTTCCAGCGGCAACGCGGAAATTGCCGAGAATCCCGCCGAAACCTACTTAAATTCAGTCACAAAGCTCGGCGGCAAGCCGGGCGCGACATTCCAACCCACGGCGTCTGACCTGTTAGTGCAGCAAGCCGAGGAAAAGTTTCAAGAAGGTAAGAAATCCTATCAGGTAAAAGCTACCGAGCAGGCACGGCAGAAATTCGATGAAGCCGTGGACCTGATGCTGCGAGCATCGGATGGGCCCACGGACCGGCAGCTTTACGAAGGCAAACTCGAAGAGATGATCGATGCGATTCATCGCATGGATCTGGCCGGGCTGGGCGCGGCGGGCTCTGATCTCCCGGCATTCGAGAAAGCGCCGCTCGAAGATATTCTCACTCTCACCTTTCCCGTAGATCCCAAACTGAAAACTAAGGTACGCGATGAAGTGGTGGCGACGGCATCCCAGCTTCCGCTGGCAGTGAATGACGCGGTGCTGGGCTACATCAATTACTTTTCGGGGCGCGGCCGCCAGACGATGGTTGCGGGCCTGCAGCGGGCCGGCAAATACCGGCCGATGATTGAGCGAATTTTCCGGGCGGAAGGAGTGCCGCTGGAGCTGATTCACCTGGCGCAGGCGGAGTCCGGATTTTTGCCGCGCGCGGTTTCAAACAAAGCCGCCACCGGCATGTGGCAGTTTGTGAAGTATCGCGGCCAGGAATACGGTCTGCGGCAGACCGGGTACACCGATGACCGGCTTGATCCGGAGAAGGCGACGCACGCGGCGGCTCGGCATCTGCACGATCTCTACAATCAATTTGGCGATTGGTATCTTGCGATCGCGGCGTACAACTGCGGACCGGGCAATATCCAGAAAGCGGTCGAGCGCACCGGGTATGCGGATTTCTTCGAGCTGCGCAGCCGGCATGCGATTCCCGTGGAGACGACCAAT
Source organism: Bryobacterales bacterium (assembly GCA_038229055.1). Classification (GTDB taxonomy): domain Bacteria; phylum Acidobacteriota; class Terriglobia; order Bryobacterales; family Bryobacteraceae; genus JANYJA01. Next base: position 2,298 of record JBBROU010000160.1, read on the forward strand.
TATGTGCCGATTATTCTGGCCATGACGATCATGACCAAGAACGCGGCGGAGTACGGACTGACTGACGTGGTGCCTGAATCGCCGCTCGAATACGACACCATCGAGATCACCTCGCCGACGCATCTGGCGCTGGTTGGGGACGTGACGGATACTCCGGTTTCGCAGCTTACGCAATTGAATCCGGCGCTGCTCCGCAACGTAGCTCCGGCCGGATACGCGCTCCACGTTCCTAAGGGAACAGGCGCCACGGTGACAGCGGCGATGCAGAACATTCCGGAAGAGCGGCGCGCTTCGTGGCGCATGCATCATGTGGAATCCGGCGACACGCTGGCCGGGATCGCCAAGCGCTACGGTGCCGTGCGGAGCAGCATCGCCGAACTGAATAAGCTGGATTCCGACGAGCCGGCCGCGGGCGGCTATCTTCTGATTCCGGCGGGCTACCGGCAAGACGCCGCACCCTCGTCGCGCAGCGCGCGATTGCATTCGTCCAAGAACAAGCGCAGCGCTTCGCATAACGCGGCAGTGAGCCGGACGCATGCTTCGCGCCGCGCTCCCGTGCGCTCGAACTCGCGGCGCGCGCAGGCGCACCACGTTAGTTCGGGCGAAATCGCTCTGAATCGTCAAAGCCGCGCCCTGTCTCGATAAGCTGACGCGGTAATCTTCCGCGGCCAGGCGTTGCTAATTCGGAAAAATGGATTATGCTAATGTTTACCGTGCCGCAAGAGGAGGCCCCCCGAATGATTGATGACCTGATGCTCGCTCCTAAAGACGAAGAGGAAATGGAAGATTTCCAGGATTACGACGAGGAGAGCGCCGACGGAAAGCTCGACGATTACAACGACGACGATGAAGACGATGACGACGAAGATGTCGCCGTAGAACCTCGACCTTCGAAGTCGCAGAAAGAAACCGACGTGACCCCGCTTGTTGACGAGCCGGGATCGGCGGGATCAGAGCGTATCGAAGAGCCTCCTGCGAAGAAGCCTGCCAAAACGGAAAAATTAAAGAGTTCGCCGCAAACTCAATCGCAGCCGGTAAAGAAGGCTGCAGCGACGAAGAGTGCCGCGAAGAAAGCGCCCTTGACGAAATCTCCTGTGAAGAAAACAGCGGCTAAGGCCGAGCCGAAGAGTGCTGCTAAGCCGGCCACAAAAAAGGCCGCGCCGAAGAAGGCTGCCGCGAAGAAGGCTGCCGCGAAGAAAGCGGCACCGAAGAAGGCCGCTCCTAAGCAGGCCCCTCCCAAGAAGGCTGCTCCGAAGAAGGCTGCTCCCAAGAAGGCCGCTCCGAAGAAGGCCGCTGGCAAGAAAGCCGCACCGAAAAAGGCTGCCGCTAAGAAAGGTGCTGCGAAGAAAGCTGCGCCCAAGAAGGCTTTAGTGAAGAAGTCGGCTGCGAAAAAGGCCGCTCCCAAGAAGGGCGCTGCAAAGAGACGCTAGATCGCAATCAGGCGACGCGAGACAAGACCGGCTGGATCGTAGGCGATCCAGCCGGTTTTTTTATGCCTTCAACGCGGAACGGCAGCGGTCGAACAGTTGCAGCAGCGCATCGGCATGTTCTTCAGGTGACCGGGCGGCTTTGCTGCCCGAGAAACCAGCTGAACCGGGTGTGCCCTTTCCGAAGCCGGTGGTCACGGCAATAAACTTCATCATCTCCAGAGCCACTTCATCTTTGCTGCGTCCCGTTGCCGGCGGCGTTTCCGCCAGCTTGGCGTCCTCTTCAGCCATATCTTGGTCTCCTAGTAACATCGTAAACTTCAGCTTACTGTATTCACCAGACCCCGGGCGATACCAGTTAGTGATCAGTTGGCAGCCCGATTGCACCGCATAACGCCATGACCATTCACGCGCTAGAAGACCTATTCCTGCAGGAGCTCAACGAGCTCTATGACGCCGAAAAGCAGATATTGAAGGCGCTTCCCAAGATGGCGAAGGCGGCATTCTCATCTCAGTTGCGAACCGCTTTCGAAACGCATTACAAGGAGACCAAGGTTCAGCTTTTGCGCCTTGAAAAGGTTTACAAGCTTATGGGTGAAGATCCGCGGCGCTCGGACTCGCAGCCGATCAGCGGCGTGATTGCCCAGGGCAAAGAGATGATTGGGTCAAAGCGTTCCGACCCCGCGGTGCTGGATGCCGGACTGATCACGATCGCGCAGAAAGTGGAGCATTACGAGATCGCGGGCTACGGGTGCGTGCGAACGCATGCGGCGATTCTGGGGTATGACGAGATTGCAGAACTTCTGAGTGACACGCTGCAGGAGGAAGAGAAGACCGACCGGCTGCTGACCGAGTTGGCAACGAGCCTGGTGAATGTTGAAGCTGCGAAGGCGCCCTACGCGACTGCGCGGACCTCGCCGAAGGGGAGGGCGAAATCGCAGAAATACGAGAACGATGGATCTTCTTTCGGCGCCATTCTGACCGGGCTGACCATCGGCGCAGTGCTGGCGATTCTGTTTGCCCCCAAGAGCGGCAAAGCGACCCGGGAGAAGTTGGCGCAGAAGACAAATGAAGGCAAAGATTACTTGAAGCAGCGCGGCACCGAAATTTCGCAGTCTACCCAGGAGTTGATCGACCGCGGCCGCCAGGCGATTGCGGGAACCCGAATTCGCGAGAATGAGCAGGCTTACTAATTCAAGTAATTCTGCGCCACCCAGCGCCCTTCAGCTTAGTATGGGCATGTGCGACCGGCGATCATTCTAGGATGCGGCTTCACCGGGCAACGTGTGGCTGGGCTATTGCTCGACCGTGGTTACGAAGTGGTGGTGACCACGCGCAATCCAGATACGCTCGTCGAGTTGCGGCGGCGTGGGGCGACGGTTCTGGCGCTTGACGCACTCGACAAAGTGAGCCTGCAGCGGCTCCGGAGCGCGCCACGGGCGGCGGTTGTGCTGCACTCGATACCAAGCTTAAAGGGACCGAACGGATTGCTCGATCCGACACCGGCACTACTCCGTGCGTTGGCTCCAGCACGTCCGGCGCGGATGGTTTATCTTTCGAGCACGGGCGTGTACGGGGACGCTCTGGAGGTGGATGAAAACACCTCAGTGGCGCCTCGCACCGAACGCGAACGGCTGCGCGTGAATGCGGAGCGGGCCGTGCAGCGGTTTGCGGGGAGTGCGCTCGTGTTGCGTCCAGCGGCGATTTACGGACCTGGTCGCGGCGTGCACAGCGCGATGCGTGCGGGCAAGTTTAAACTGTTGGACGACGGCGAAAATTTTGTGAGCCGGATTCACGTAGAAGATCTGGCCAAACATGCGGTGGCGGCGATGGAATCCGAGTTGAGCGGCGCCTATCCTGTAGCGGACGCGGAACCTTGCCGTTCACGGGAGATTGCCGAGTATTGCGCGCGTCTGCTCGGCTTGCCGATGCCTCCCAGCGTCGCGCGCGATGCGCTTACGGAGACGCGCCGGGCGGATCGTAAGGTGAACGGGTGCGCCATTCGCGCACTGCTGGGCGTCGAGTTGCGTTATCCGACGTATCGCGAGGGAATTCCGGCAAGCTTGTAGTGCGGCGATTCGGAGCGGCGAACCAATGTGGCAATCTTTGCTAAGTTAGTTTAAGAAGCGGCAGCAGTGAGCTTAAAAACTAACACGCAACGTCAATTTGACAAAGGAACTTGAACGGTTCGTCGCGTCTAAGATTACGTTCGGATTGGCTTACGCCCGGTGGAATGTGGGGAATACGTTTTGTTTTATCGAAAAGATGCCTATGGAATCTTGATCGTCCGTATTCTTCATCGGCGCAGAATGCCAGAATTGCCGATCGTCGAAGAAGAAGAGAAGCATTAGCCCAGGGGCTTGGTAGCAGCGGCTTTTCGACGCGCCTATACTGAAGCCAGTGCCTACCCCCGTCACTCAATCCGATAAGGAGCTTCAGCGTCTGATAGCGGAGATGGCCGCGATCGGGAGCGATGTCAAAGGGCTGACCGATGCGCTCAGCGAGGCGCAGTTTCAGTGGCCGCCGGAGCCGGGAAGTTGGTCGATCGCGCAATGCATCGAACATCTGGATCGGTCGATCGCTGTGTACCTGCCGGTCTTGGATCATGCGATCGAAAAGGCGCGAGCGCAGGGTGTTACCGGCACTGGACCATTCCGCTATGGTGCCCTCGGCCGCCTAATGCTTTGGAGTATGGAACCGTCGGCTCGCTTAAAGGTGAAGACGTTCACGCCGCTGGTGCCGACCGTGGCCGAGTCGAAGGCCGATACACTTGCCGCGTATTTCGCGCGGCATCGCGATATCGAGAGACGAATGACCGAGAGCTCTGGACTCGATTGGAAGCGCGTGCGACTGCAATCGCCGCTGGTGAAGTGGATGAAGTTCGAACTGGGCGTACTCTTCTGGTTCATCATGGCCCACGAGCGCCGCCACGTATGGCAGGCCAAGCAGGTGCGCAGCCATCCGGCGTTTCCAAGCGCCTGATGACCTACACGCCATGTGGAACCGTATTCACGCGGCATTGCGCCGGCGCATCAAGTACCGGATCACATCGGGCGGAGTTCTATTCAGTCTCGCGCTGGTCCTGGTCGGGGCCGCGGCGGCGATCTCTGCCAATAACCTTCTGTTCCTGATTCTGGCGGCGATGCTCGCGACGCTGATGGTGTCGGGCCTAATTAGCCGGCTCTGCCTTGCCGGACTCGAGCTCGAGCTGCTTCTGCCGGAACATATCTTTACGGGACAGGCCACAGCTGCGATCATGAAGCTGCGCAACCTGAAGAACTGGATGCCCTCGTTTTCGATTCACGTGGAAGCGGCGCCGGCACCGAGCGGGGATGCGCCAATTTTGGAGGGGCCCCTCTATTTTCCCGTACTGCCGGGCGGCAAAACGCTTGAGGAAAAGGTGGCCGTCCGGTTTGCTCGCCGGGGAGCACACCAAGAAAACCTGTTCGTGGTTTCTACCAAATTTCCGTTTGGATTTTTGGAAAAGACGGCGACTGTGACGCTGCGCCGCGAGACGCTCGTGTATCCTTCAATAACGGCTCTGGCGGGATTCGAGGATCTCCTGGCGAGCGCGGGCCACGAAATGGAATCGCGCTTTCGCGGCCAAGGCAGCGACTTTTACCACATCCGGCCGTACGAGGCTTTTGAGAGCGCGCGGCATGTGGACTGGCGCAGCACGGCCCACACCGGTGAGTTGCAGTTGCGCGAGTTCGCGCGCGAGCAGCAGCGCCGCATCGAGATCTTCCTTGATCGCAATGCAAATCCCGACGGCGCAGCCTGGTTCGAGATGGCGGTGAGTTGCTGCGCGTTTCTGGTCTGGAATCTGCCCGGCAGCGAGACGGAGATTCATTTCCGTTCGCAGCAATTCGAGGCGCTGATCCCGGAAGAGGGCGATGTCTATACTATCCTGAAATATCTCGCTCTCGTTCAGCCTCAAAGCGGCCGGGCGGCAGAGTACCCCGCGGATGAATCGAATTTCCAAATCCTTTTCAGCGTCGAACCGAACCGTTTCCTCGAGATGGGTTGGACCCCGGCGCGCGTGTTTAGCGCCGATGCTTTTGCCGCTGGCGGGGATGGCGCAGAACCCGCAACCGATCGTTCAGCAGACGCTCCCGCTACCACCCAACATTGAGCCTGTCCGCACTTCCGTCACCCTGTACCTCGGTGAAAACTCCACAGTGCGCATCGCTGCCTTTCGTAACTTCGAGCTCAACACCGCGGCTGTGGCCCGTTGAGCCGCTGTAGAGTGGGACACTCTAGTGGCCAGAGCGGAAAAGCCGGTGATCGTACGGGAATTCACTCCGCCCGTTCGATGGTAATTTCGCGCGCTTCCGGGTGCGCCGGGTTCAGCAGCCAGTTGGAGGTTTCCGGAAGAATGGCCGAGGGGACTTCGAGCGGCACGCTGGGCGCGGCCTTGAGCCAAGCGTCCCCGATGGCACGGGACGTTCGAGTGTGATCGGGCCAGTCGGAAGGCAGCGATGCTGCGTCGACGCATCCTTGCGACGCTGAATCGGAAACCTGAATTTTCAGGAGCTTGTAGCTGGTTGGAAACTCCGCTTCCAATGGACTAGAGTCTCAACCAGCGCGGCCGCTGGCGAGGTGGCAAGATACACGATCGGGCGACCCCGCGTGTGCCAGCGCGCCGCGGCGGCTAGCCCTCCGCCCCCGTCGAGACTTTCGTGGTTGCCGATACGCCAAACACCACTAGGCAAACATGCCGTTATCGATCTGGACCAGCATCTCCTCGACGAGCCTGCCGCCGGCCTCGGTTTCGAGAAGTTGAAACGGCGTTCGGTTTCCAAACCGCCGTTTGGCAGTGCGCGTATCCAATCAAGAAGCTTTTGATCTTCGCCGAAGACGGCCCGTCCCTGGGCCAGAATGCGGGCAGTACGAATCGCTCGATCCGATTCAACGGTGGACAGACGTTCCTTGCGGCTCTTCCGGTGCGCCGGAGTGTACCCAATCGGGATAGGGGGTAGCCTCGCGGCTACACCCCTCCCACACCACCGGACATGCGGGTCCGCATCCGGCGGTTCGGCGGGTTAAGCAATCGGACGGACAGTCAATCTCGGAATCCCGAGCGAGTCGAAGTAGGCATTGGG
>JBBROU010000161.1:0-8825 GCA_038229055.1 Bryobacterales bacterium
TCCGGCGGCGTGCGCCAGCCGGATCTGCTCGAATAGTTCCACTTTGACTCTCCTGTCCATCCCGGAATCGTTTCATCCGGGGTTTACAGGGTGGGCCAAATCAGACGATCGAAGTGGGCCAATTTAGATGATCGAACTCAAGCGCTTTCCGGCACACTCGCGCTCGCCCGCGAATATGGGCTTTCAGCCTACGACGCCGCCTACTTGGAGTTGGCTCTGCGAGAGGGATTCACTCTCGCGACGTTGGATAAGAAACTAGAAAAAGCTTCAACCTCAGCGGGCGCGCGCGTGTTCGAGTAGCCCGATAATTTTATGCCGTCCGAATCGCTCTCCGCGCGCCGAACATTGCGCCCGCGATAAGCGCCACTGCTATCGCCCCAGCCAGCACAGTCCAGCGTAATCCCAGCACCCCCGCCAACGCTCCCGCCGGGAAGTCTCCTAGAGGTCGAACGAACATGATCAGCATGGTGTTCAGGCTCATGGCGCGCCCGCGCATTCCAGGCGGAACGCGCGTCTGCAACAACGTCACACTCATCGATGCGGCGCCGTTCTGGGCCGCGCCCAACAGGAATAGAGCCGGAACGGCAATGCCCAAGCTGCCACTCAGGCCGAACGCCGCCAAGGCCACTACCCAAATCACGATGGACCACAATAGCAGCCGGACCTTGTGATGCAGGTCGCCAAGAGACGCTACCAGCAGCGCGCTCATCACCGTGCCGGCTCCAGCCGCTGAGAAGAGCAGGCCGAGCTGCCCCGCTCCCGCGTGCAAAATCTGCCGCGCGAATAACGGCAGCATCAGCGCCGTGGACGGACCGCAGAATAGTAGAGCGCCGTATGCCACGATCACCGATGGCAGCACCGCGTCCTGCCGCACATAAGTCAAAGCCTCGCGAACGGAATCCAAGAGTCTTCCGGCAGGCCTGAAGACACCGCGCGCTTCCGGATCGCGAATGAGCACAAGCGCCACCAACACCCCCAAAAAACTTGCCGCATTCAGGAAGAAATTCCCCGCGTACCCCAGCTTGCTGAGCGCGAGTCCTCCAAGAGCCGGCCCCAGCAGCGACGCGCCATTGAACACGGCCGATTGCAGCGCAATTGCGTTCATCAGGCTCTCCTTTGGAACCAGCTCCGCGACCAGCGCGCTGCGCGCGGGCTGATCGAAACTGAGCGCGGCCCCGTTCGCAAAAGCCAGCAACGGCATCATCCAAAAACGCACGACGCCCAGCAGCGTCAGGACACCCAAAAGCAGAGCCAAGGCCATCATGATGCTCTGCGTCACTATCAGCAATTTCCGCTTGCCGATGCGGTCCGCCACGCCGCCGCCTATCGGAGCGAAGAGAAGAAAAGCGATGGCCTGAGCCACCGAAACCGTACCCAGGGCGAGAGCCGACCCGTGCGTCAGATCGAGGACGAGAAGACTCCCCGCGACGATCTGCATCCACGTTCCAACCGCGGACACGGTCAATCCCGTCCACAGTAGCCGGAAGTCGCGGCTTCGCAAAGATTGCAATGTTCCTACGCCGCCGGTCTTCGCTCCCGGTTTGCGCGCCGTATCCACAGCAGCTATGGTAAACTGAGAGCATCCGCAACCTGCTGGATTAAAGGAAAGAATCCAATGACCTGGGAAACGCCAACCGTCGAAGAAGTTTGCCTGAGCTGCGAAATCAATTCGTACAGCAACGGCGATTTCTAAATCGATTTTCAAATAGCGCCAGTGTCGACTGTGCCGTTGGCACTGGCGTGTGCTGTCCCCTCATTTCATTTCCTCCATTCCCTTTTCCATGCGGGTAAAAATCCTCGGTAGTGCCGCCGGAGGTGGGTTTCCGCAGTGGAACTGTTCCTGCCCGAATTGTTTTCGTGTAAGGCAGGGGACTCTGTCCGGCAGTTCTCGCACTCAGGCCCAGCTCGCTTTCAGTTCCCAACCGGAACAATGGACTCTGATAAACGCATCGCCGGATCTACGCTTTCAGATTGAAGCCACGCCGGAACTGTGGCCGAGGGATGCGCGCCGCTCGCCAATCAACGGCGTAATAGTGACCTCCGCGGAAGTGGATCAGATCCTCGGATTATTGATGCTCCGCGAATTCCATACGTTTCAGATCCACGCGACTGCCGCGATTCGCAGCATTCTCACCGAAGACAACAGTCTATTCGAGGTTCTGAAGCGCTTCGCCGGACAAGTGCTCTGGTGCGACATTCCCCTCGATCTTCCCTTCTTAACGGGCGGCGCAAAGGTGGAAGTTGTCCCGATGCCGGATTCTTTTCCCGGTTATGTCAACAAGTCACGAGCGGCCCGGCTCAACGAGTCTGAAGCAAACATCGGTCTGCTCTTGACTCCCGAATCCGGCGGCAAGATACTCGCCTATCTGCCGGGCGCGGGCTCCGTCTCCGACCGACTGCTGGAACGCTTCCAGGCGTGTGATGTCGTGCTTTTCGACGGCACCTTCTGGAGCGACGACGAGCCGAAGCGAATTCCCGGACTCGGCCGCACGGCACTGCAGATCGGCCACCTTCCCATCTCGGGCACGGACGGCAGCATGGAACGCCTGGCGACGCTCTCCCGCGCGCGAAAAATATATATTCATATCAACAACACAAACCCGATACTCGATGAGGACAGCATGGAATACCGAACGGTGATCGATGCGGGCTGGGAAGTCGCGCGCGATGGCATGGAGATCGTCCTATGACGGGGACCGCCACTGATTTGGAGTCGCGACTGCGGGCAGTGGGTCCTGAACGGTACCATCATCGCCACCCGTTCCACCTGTTGATGCATGAAGGGAAACTGACTCGCGCCCAGCTTCAGGCCTGGGCGCTGAACCGCTACTATTACCAGAGCATCATCCCTATCAAAGACGCGCTTATCCTATCCCGCAGCGAAGATCCGGCTTTTCGTCTCGCATGGCGGAAGCGCATTGTGGATCATGACGGCGATGGCGTCCGTCCCGGCGGCATCGAGAAATGGATTCAGCTCGGCGAAGCCACCGGTCTGGAACGCTCGCGCATTGTTTCCGGCGCCGAAGTCCTTCCCGGTGTCCGCTACGCCGTGAACGCTTACCTCGATCTGGTCTCGAAGCGCAGCTTCCTCGAGGCCGTCGCATCGTCGCTCACCGAGATGTTTTCGCGCGACCTGATCTCGTTCCGCGTCGATCGACTGAAGTTGCATTACCCTTGGCTGGCGAGCGGCCTGACTTACTTCAATGCGCGTTTGACGCAGGCGCCGGAAGACGCTGAATTCGCGCTGGCGTGGGTAGTCGAACACGCCCGCACCGCGGAAGAACAGGACCTTGCCGTTTCCGCGCTGCGCGCCAAGTGCGACATCTTATGGGCTCAGCTCGACGCGATTTATTTCGCCTACGTCGAGCCCGGTTGGCCGCCTCCCGGAGCGCTCGCGCCATGAAAGACATCGTGATTGCGACTGTGCCGCGGCTGGCCCCCGGGTGCCGCCTGGGCACTTCCGACGCCCAGAAAAATGTTCTTCTGGTACCCGAAGGCGCGCTGCGGATGAAGGGCCCGGCGCGCGTCATTCTCGAACTTTGCGACGGGCAGCGCACGGTCGGAAAAATCGTCGAGGAACTCTCGATTCTCTTTCCTGCTGAAAATGCCGCAAGGATCGAGAGCGATGTCACTGATATTCTGACGCGATTGCGCGACCGGGGAGTAGTCGAGGGCCTATGACATATACGCCGCAAGCGCTGATCGCTGAGGTGACGCATCGCTGCCCGCTGCATTGCGTGTACTGCTCGAATCCTCTCGAGATGCAGCGCCGTTCGGACGAACTGCCGACTAGCGACTGGATCTCGGTATTCGATCAGGCTGCTCAAATGGGTGTACTGCAACTGCATCTCACCGGCGGAGAACCGCTCGCTCGCGCCGATATTGTGGATCTCGTCAGGGCGGGCCGCAAGTCCGGACTGTACGTGAACCTGATTACTTCCGGCGTTGGTTTGGATGAAGCGCGTCTCGATAGCCTCATCGAAGCCGGACTCGATCACATTCAATTGAGTTTCCAGGATGTGGAGGAAGCCGAGGCGAACGAGTTCGCCGGCACGCGCGCGCACGCGCTGAAGGTGCGTCTGGCCGCCATCATTCGGACACGGCGCATCGGCTTCACGATCAACATCGTGGTTCACCGCCGCAATCTCCACCGCCTTGAGGAGATGATTGCCTTTGCCGAGCAGAGCGGTGCGCAGCGTCTGGAAATCGCGAATGTGCAGTACTATGGCTGGGCCCTTCGCAATCGGGATGCTCTGCTGCCCACCCGCGATCAACTGCGCCGTTGCGTCGAAACGCTCGAAGCTGCGCGCGAGCGTCTCAAGGGCCGCCTGCGGATTGAATTCGTTCTACCCGATTACTACGCGAAATATCCCAAGCCGTGCATGAACGGATGGGGCCGCCAGTTGATGCTGATCGATCCAGCGGGCCGCGTCATGCCGTGTCATGCCGCGGGAGTGATTCCCGGAATTGAGTTCCCCAACGTTCGCGAGAAGCCGATGCGGTGGATCTGGGAGGATTCGCCAGTTTTCAAGCGCTTCCGCGGTGAAGACTGGATGCCCGAGCCGTGCCGAACCTGCGACCGCCGCGAGCGCGATTTCGGCGGCTGCCGGTGCCAGGCGTTCTTGCTCACCGGCGATGAGAACGCGACGGACCCGGTCTGCATTCTCGCGCCGTCGCACAACATCGTTGAAGAAGTGGTGCTCCGGGTGAACGAATCCGGCGCGGCGCCTTCAGACAGCCGTTGGGTCTACCGCATCGACCCGCCCGCGCGCGTGGACGTTCTGCCCAGTGCCCACTAACGTTCTTACTGCGCGACCTTATTGCCCAAAAGTTGTCCAACCCCCGCCGCGGTTCTATCGCGGGTCGCGCAAGTCCCGCGCGAGATCGCATTGCCGCGCGAGCACGGCGCGCCGCTACCACGCTCAAATTTAAATCTTTGTCTTCTATCAGCGTTCATCTGCGTCCATCAGCGGCCCCACTTCAGTACCTCTGCCATTCCACCCCTGTCAGTATTTCCCGCACCTTCTTCCCGTCACTGATCACCGCATTAGCTCGAAGAAATCCTCCAGCGCCGAGTACAGCGTCTCCTCGATATCCGGCATCAGCCGGTGAATCTCATCAATAAAGAAAACATGCCTCGGACGAACCGTGCTTAGCACCCCCGACAAATCGAGCTTCTTCTGCGGCACCGGACCCGGCGTCTAGTCAAAAACAGCACCTTCAGCTCTTCGGCGATGATGGCCGCCAGCGCTTGCCCAGCCCCGGCGGCCCGTAAAGCATGAGGACATGTGGCATGCCCGGAAGCGCACCCCTCCGTCCCGACCGTGCTTGCATCAGATGCTACGATGAGATGATGCGCACCACAATCAATCTGGATGAAGAACTCCTTCGGACGGCCAAGGCAATCGCGGCAACTCGTCGCGAAACGCTCTCGAAGGTGATTTCGGACCTTGCCTGGAAGGGCCTGTCGCCGGAGCCGACGAGCTTCAGCACGCGCAGTGGATTCCCACTATTGCCGGCAAGGCCCGGCGCACTGCCGGTAACGGCGCAGCACGTGGCCGACCTTCTCGACGCACTCGATCAAGACGAAATCGCGTGACGATCCCCGAAGCTTGGCTATTCGACATCGATGTGCTCATCGCCATCGTCGATCCCGCGCACGTTTTTCACGAATCGATGCATCGCTGGCTACAGAGTCACGTGGGAGAGACTTGGGCGACCTGCCCATTAACCGAGAACGGTTTCGTAAGAATTCTGGCTCAACCGGGATACCGCGGCGGACCGATCACGGCGTTCGAAGCGATTGACGCGCTGGCTCGCATGAAAGCAGTTCTGGACCGTAAGCATGTCTTCTGGTCCGACACGATTTCCATCTGCGATGGGAGTCTGGTCCGCGCCAACCGGATCGCCGGACCCAAGCAGATTACCGATGTGTATTTGGCAGCGCTGGCGTTGCGTAACAAGGGGCGTCTGGTCACCTTCGACGCGGGAGTCGCATGGCAGGCCGTCGCCGGGGCGGAAGCAAACCTGATTACGATCCCGGATCAGGTTTAGCGAACTCCGCCAGCCACGCAGCCGCCGGGAACCACAAGACCGATTAGCGGCGTATGCGGGGCGTGATCTGGGGCGTTGTCAATTACTTAGCGGGAGCGCCGTCGCCGGGCGGTAAGTTGGGACAGGTGCGGCGGTAGGAGACATCTTTGCCGATATAGAACTGCCATTCGGAGAAAGAGAGATTCCGATTGGCGCGGGCGCAAGCGCGAGCGATCCAAGAGGGTGGATTCACCTCCCAGAGCCGCACCGTCTGATCCACGCTCGCCGAGGCCAGCGTCTTTCCATCCGGGCTGAACGCCACGCTATATACCGCGTCCGAGTGGCCTTTCAGCGGCTCTCCCAGCGCCTGCCGCGAAGCTACGTCCCACAGCCGCACCGTCTGATCCCGGCTCGCCGAGGCCAGCGTCTTTCCATCCGGGCTGAACGCCACGCTATACACAAAGCTTGAGTGGCCTTTCAGCGGCTCTCCTAGCGCCTGCCGCGAAGCCACGTCCCACAGCCGCACCGTCTGATCGAAGCTCGCCGAGGCCAGCGTCTTTCCATCCGGGCTGAACGCCACGCTATACACCATTGCCGGATGATGGAGATACGTCAGTAGGGCGGGATTGAATTGGATAGCGGAGAGTAGGCTATTACGGGCTTCAAACGTCTCGCCCTTGTTATTAGCCTCGATATCCAGAAGTAAGCTCAAATCGAAGCGCGTGTCGCGGTTCAAAAGCGCCGTAGCAGCGAGCCGTCTCGAATCCGCGAGCTTCGTCTGGACTTCTGCTTTCCGGTACAGCACGAAAAAAGCAATGGCGAGCCCGACGATCGCGGCCGCTGCGATCGCCCAAGTCCCCACGCGCATCCGTTGACTCCATCGACTGTTACGCAGAAACTCCACCGACTGGTCCCACGCGCGCGGGTCTTTGTTGTAGCGTTCGGCCCAGTTTTTATTGGGAGATTCTCTCTGCAACCAATCGAGTGCTTGCTCTAGGTCGGCGCCTCGATATGTTGTACCTTTTGCAAGCGCGGTCTGGGCGAGCCGCGTGTAGATCGCCGCAGAATCGGCCTCCTGCTGAACCCACTCCTTCAACTTGCCCCACTGTCGAATCAGAGTTTCATGGGAAATGTCGATAAGTGGATCGCCGTCAGTTGAAACAGTGAGGAACCCGCGCGCTTGAAAGGCTTCGACGACATCTCGAACACTTCTCTCACTAGCGCCGCAGATTTTCACGATTTCACTGAGCCGCGCCGGGTATCGAGTTTCCTCATCTTGCGCGCCTGGCTCTACCAACCTCTGAAACATGCGGCGCGCGATCGCCTGCTTCGGATTGCTGCCGAGATCTTGGAACGTTTCGTCGGCATCCTTGTTCAGGGCATTCGCGATTTCGCCAACTCCCTTGTATTGCAAGAGTTCGAGGGGGCTTTTCCCACCGGATTCTTCCCAGATCCGAAAAAGGACGTGCTGCAGAACCGGAAGTTGATCGGGGTCGTCGCCCGCATCGTTCAAAAGCCGCTCCACTAAGCGCTCAGTGATTTCCGCGCCGGTGATCGCGACAGGGCCTTCGATGGCTTCGCGCTGCTGATCGCGGGCAAGGCGCGGCACCAGATATTGAGCATCGTTGAGCGCCTCCGGCAAGCCTCGAAACTGCGCGCACTTGCCGAGGTAATCCGACCGCATCGTCAGCACCACATAAATAGGAAGACTTGTAGACAGCGGTGTTACGTCGCTATTACCTGTGGCAGCCAGCAGAAGCTTCACAAACGCGGTCGATTCCACACGGCCCGGGTCTCCGGTCTGTCGCCGATAACGAAAAAGTTCTTCGAACTGATCGATAACGACCATGAGTTGCTTGCCTGGGCTCAGATGATCTCGAGCGAAATCGACAAGACCCTGACTGCTTTCAGTGAGGACGTTTTGTATTGACGCAGCTTCAGATTCCGGCAGATGAAACGCGGTCGCGAGCGCCCGGGCTAGGCCTTGCAGTGGCCCGATACCCGGGCGCGACACTACCGCGGTCACCCAATTTGAGCCGGGAGGACCGAGATAGCCGCGTTGCAGCGCGGGGATCAAACCGGCATAAACCAAAGACGACTTGCCGCTTCCGGACGTTCCGACCACGGCCAGTAGACGCCGTTCGGCTAAGCGGGCGAGAAGGGCTTCCACCTGTTCATCGCGGCCGAAGAAGAGGTGTGCTTCGGAAGTGCGAAATGGGCGCAGGCCGGGAAAAGGGGCGCCGACACCGACGGCTGTCACTTCCGCTCCCCAGGCTCAAAATGACGGAACAGAGGGCGCAGGTTCGCACAGTTGAGGTTGGCGACTTGTTCGAAATGAATGTCGGGACGGCGGTAAGGCTCCCTGCGCTGGTCGGGCGGATAGCTGAGACACAAGGCGGGAAGGGCTACCCGCCGCCTTTTCTTACGCGCGCCAATCAATTCCTTAAACTGATCGCGGAACCACGATTCACCGGCTTTGCCCCAGTAGAGCACGACGGCATCGCTGCTCTTCAGATCTTCGCGATGGTGCCGTAAACGGACGCGCTCGTCATCCACGTCGCGAATGGGCATCAAGGCTGCGTAGCGGTGGTCCGCCTCGATGCAGTTCTTGAGCTGCAAGGCATCTTCAAATTCGGAGGGTTCGCAGACAACGTAGACGGTGGGGAGCGCGGAGCCGGACGCGGGGGTGGAGCGCAACGATGAGATTCGGTCCTCGAGAGATTGCAGCAGAACGTCCAGGGTCGGAGGCTGGATGCGGTCTTCCGAGCCTCGCGGGTTCTCCTGTTGCAGCA
>JBBROU010000162.1:0-8557 GCA_038229055.1 Bryobacterales bacterium
AGATGCCGTCCTTGGCTCCGGTCAAATCGGTGACTCCCAGCACACCAGCAGCTTCCGCCCGCTTTGCCAGGCTGGCGGCGCCAGACAAGCCGATGGCTTTGAGATGGCGCAGCGCATCCCTCAAGAATGTGACCGCATCGGAGTTCTCCGTGAGCGCACGATCCCCCTCCGGACCCGCAATAACGACCACTGCGTCGAAGAAAATCGATGGCGAGCTATTGAGCGCCGTGTCTACCGGATGTTTGGCCTTGTTTCCGTCTTCAACACCGCCCACCTTCGTGCCGATGAGCGCTGCTACGGCATTCTCCGCTTCGATGGCCTTCACCACCTTTTCTTTCACTTTCACATCGAAGCCGGGCGCGAGCAGAACACCCACCTTCCTGCCCTGCAAAGTCGGCGGATATTTGCCGATCATTCGGAGCGCGGGACTCGGGGGCAAATCGACCGGTTGCACGGCGGGCTTGGCCGCAATGGCTTCGCCAGCCATGCCGAGTTCTTCAGCGACGATTGTTCCGAGATTCGAATCAATCACGTCCAGATGGCCCAGTACTTTCCTGCGGACATCGACGATATCCACCTTGCCTAATTCAAAGGTGAGCGCCTTTTGCATGTGCTTCTGCTCATGCGGGGACACGGAGCGGTAAAACAGTCGTGCCTGCGAATAGTGATCCGCGAACGATTCGGCGCGCAGACGCACCTTCGTGCCTTCTACCGGGATTGCCGCAGTCCGGAACCCATCTGTGTGCGACTCGCGCGGTCCTGAGGTGTCGATTGAATTGGGCTCGTAATTGGCGCGACCCTTGGGCACCATCATTTGCATTTTCCCGTCGCGCTGCAGATTGGCAAAAGGGCACTTCGGCGCGTTTATCGGAAGCTGGTGAAAATTGGGCGTGCCCAAGCGGCTTAGCTGCGTATCGAGGTAAGAGAAAAGACGGCCTTGCAGCAGTGGGTCTTCACTGAAGTCGATGCCCGGAACCACATGGCTCGGACAAAAAGCCACCTGTTCCGTCTCGGCGAAGAAGTTATCTGGGTTGCGGTCGAGGACCATTTTGCCCACCACCTCGAGCGGCACGATCTCTTCGGGAATGAGCTTGGTAGCATCCAGAACATCGAACTGGAAATCGTCCGCCATCTTTTGGTCGAGGACTTGGAAAGCAAGTTCAAATTCGGGATAAGCGCCCTTCTCGATCGCGTCATATAGATCCCGTCTGTGAAAATCGGGATCGGCGCCGGATATCTTCATGGCCTCATCCCACGTCACGGCGCTGGTTCCCAGCATGGGGCGCCAATGGAACTTGACGAACTTGGAGTCTCCCGCCTCATTCACTAAGCGGAACGTGTTTACTCCGAAGCCTTCCATCATGCGAAGCGAGCGTGGGATGGTCCGGTCCGACATGGCCCACATGATCATGTGGAGGGATTCAGGCATCAGAGACACGAAATCCCAAAAAGTGTCGTGCGCGGAGCCTGCCTGAGGATAGCCCCGATCCGCCTCCATCTTTACGGAGTGAATCAGATCCGGAAACTTAATCGCATCCTGAATAAAGAAGACTGGGATATTGTTGCCGACCAGATCGTAATTGCCTTCCTGGGTGTAAAATTTCACAGCAAAGCCGCGCACATCCCGTGGCAGATCCACCGAACCGGCGCCACCCGCAACTGTGGAGAAACGGACGAAGACCTGAGTTCGTACGCTGGGATCCGACAAAAAGGCGGCCTTGGTCACGTGCTTCATCGATTTATAGGGCTGGAAATACCCGTGTGCGCCAGAGCCCCTGGCGTGAACGATTCGTTCCGGAATGCGCTCGTGATCGAAGTGGGTAATTTTCTCACGCAGGATGAAGTCTTCGAGGAGCGTCGGCCCGCGCGTTCCCCCTCTCAACGAGTTCTGGTTGTCGGAGATTGGAAGGCCCTGATTCGTGGTAAGAACGATTCCGTCTGGCGTGG
The DNA here is from genome assembly GCA_038229055.1 of Bryobacterales bacterium. Taxonomy (GTDB): domain Bacteria; phylum Acidobacteriota; class Terriglobia; order Bryobacterales; family Bryobacteraceae; genus JANYJA01. Next base: position 1,948 of record JBBROU010000162.1, read on the forward strand.
CCTGCTGGTGAGTCTCACCGCCTTTCGGGGCGGCCTGCTCACGGTGTTGAAGGTCACGTTTTGCGATTCCGGTCGAATGTTTTTTCTTCATGTTTTTAAGGTACTACCCGTGGAAAAGCGTGAAGTGAGTTTCTATGGCCACCTAGAGGCATTCCGTTTGTTCGCGTACCGTTTGTGTTAGCTCAAAACCGACCCGACGGAGACCTATGCCCGCCGTTAGTTAGTGAGTCATCGAGTAAACCACGTAGTTCACGCCCACGCGCATGGCCAGATCCGCAAATTTCTGGGGATAAGCGGGGTCATCCGCAAATTCCCACGCATCGCCCAGATCGGAGTTGTAGGAGATCGCAACCATGATCCGGCCCTTGTCGTCGTAAATGCCGCGCCAGTGCGCGCCCACGCCGTCATTCTTGTACCCGCGTGCCAGGTGCGCCGCGCCGGGAACCTGAAAACGGTCGTCGAGATCGTAAACCGTGTGGAAAATGGCGTCGCGGTCTTCGATCTCGACAATCGGCCGGTCCGGAAACGCCAGCCTGATGCGCTTTTCGAACATCTCCCATTCTTCCGGTCCATGGAAATCGTCGGCCATAAAAAACCCGCCGCGTAAACAGTATTCGCGCAGCTCTTTCGCCTGGACTTCGGTCAAGCCCCATTCGCCCACTTGGACGGCGTAGAGCCAGGGCCAATCATAAGCGTCGCCATCGTCAAGGTTGACCGGCTGCTCCACGGAGCGGGTGTGAATGCGCGTGAGACGCCGGAGCGCCTGCGAAAAGTGGCGGTCGGCACGTGGGTAGTCTTGCGTCCACAGCGACAAACCCAGCCGGAAATCGCCATCGAAGCGTCCCCGATAGCCATCATTCGGACCTGGCGGGAACATCAAACGGGCAAACGCCCACTCCGTCTTCTCCTGCCAGTCGGGCGTCAATTCAAAATTGCGGTACTCAACTCCAGGGAATTGACGGAAGGGCCGCTGGAAGGCATAGAGGGCACTAAGGAGAACGAGACTCGATCCGAACCGCCAGAAGGCCTTCCGGAAACCCATACCTTACAGTATCGTGCGCGCCGAACGCGCATTTCGATTCGAGTTGCCTCGGGCAGCCAGATCAATGCGTAAGGTCAAGATTGCCGGCGCCCAGACTGGCACGCAACACATACTTGCCGGGTCCAGACCATTGGACGTGCGGGGAAAGTCCTGAGCGGGAACCGCCAAAAGGTCCGGCGTCCAGGTTCCCAGCCGTCACGGCCGCGTCTACAGTTCGGTAATCATTGGGGCTTGAGATCGAAATTTTAACGTTCCCGGCCTTGCTGTCGATCTCCTTGTTCCCCTTGATGGGGGCGATCTCAAGATTGCCGCCGGTAAGATGCACGGCGAGGTCCGCTGTAACAGGAATCTCGACCGTCGCCCGAAAGTTGTTTATGCGGCGTATCTCGGATCGCCAGATTCGCACGCGTGCCACTGATCGACAACTCGGCGGCGGCGCTGCCGACATTGCCCCCAAACGAGACGCGGACGTGTTCATCCGAAGCGGCGCGGATGACGTAATCGCCGCCGTCAAGCTGCATTTCGATTCTTCCCGCCGCCGCAAACGGCTTGTCGACTTTCACAACCGGCGGTTGTTCAGGTCTCGACGAGCACGAAGCAAGTCCGATCGAAGCCAGAACAACGAGGCTCAATTTTGATTTCAGCACTGCCTTGCAAAACGAGATCCGCACGATCCACCTCCTGAATTCCGTCCAAATATTCTACAGCCGCGAGCGCTACCTAAGAATCGACGCTAGGGATCGGTCGCCGCGCTTTGCGGAGGGCGCGCAGGATACTTGGATTAACACCTGGAATGGTCGATCGGATGACAATGTTCAGAAAAATCGAAATCCAAAAGGCCAGGGTCCTCGGGCTCATTGAGAATTGGTCGCCCGCCAGAGTTGCATACCGTCCCGCGGTAGACGCGTGGTCGGCGACAGAGGTTCTCGACCACATCGTCAAGGTGGAAACCGGAATTCTCGCTGCGGCTCGGCGCGGCCTCCAAGAGCCCCATCGAATTGGCTTGCGCGATCGGCTTGGCTTCCTGTTTATAGAGTTTCTCTTTAGGTCGAAAAGCAAGGTGAAGGTGCCGTCCTCCGCTCGGGCGGTACTTCCCGAACCGAACGCTAACCTTGAGGTTGTGCTTCAACGCTGGGACGCCACCCGCGAAGATTTGGCCCAGCTACTTACCCGAGTCACTCCTGACCAGCTAAGAGCTGGGGTGTTTCGGCATCCGGTCAGCGGGTGGATGAGCTTGCCGCAGGTGCTGCGTTTCTTCTCTGTGCATATTCATCATCACACTTTCCAACTCATTCGTCTTAGCGCTGGATCCAACGGGCTATAGATAGCGCGCAGCGGCGACCATGTGTAAGCCCAGGCATCGCTCATCACCTGGGAGCAAATTCAGTCAGGCGCCACGTTAAAATTCAGGATGGGAGCGAAGCCGAACCATCACCGGTCGCCATGGACCGGAAAAGGCGCTAGAGATTTTGCGTCGAAGCAACAGCAAGAGGTAGCCAGCAGCTACTGCTTGTCGTAGACCAGCGTCAATGCCATCGGCTTCCCATCGCCGTCCGTACCTTTGGCCCGCGTCGTCATCGTCTTGCCGTCTTTCGAAATCAACGTGGTTCCATTTGCGTGATATTTTCCACTCGTCTGTTTCGCTTCATAAGTGAGCTTATTGGCGTTTACCTGTTTGATTGAAATGCTGTCATAAGGAGCGCCCGAACCTGTGACCGCAGACGCCGAGCCATCATATTTTGTCGTATAACTGGCGTTGATCGCGCTGCCATCCGACCGATCGCCGCTGATGGTAACCTTTACGCCGTCCGGAGTCGATTCCCGCACCGAGGTCAGGTTTTTCACTGGCCAGGGAGCCGGGCTGTACTTGGACTTTTCCATGTTAACCTTCCACGTGCCAAGGGTATTATCGGCCGCAAAAGCGGCCATGGAGGCGATTGCCAAAACGACCAGAGCCCGACTGACTATTTTTCTCATGTAATTGCCCTCTTGAGCTTAAGTTGACCGTGCTGTCATTGCCGTCTGTTGACCAGAAGCACCGCATTTGATCCTCGTTTACGGCGCACGCCTGGTGGGAAACTCGAACGCCGATCGCCCAAACAGCCTTCCCTTCGATCAGCAGCGAGCCCGATGTTATCACAGAACCCGCGAATTCGGCGTCTCATTGCTGGATCTCATTGCTGGATGTGTCGCGAGAGCATCTGGACCTGACCGGAACGAAAAAAGGCTGCAATCAAGGAGCTTGCGGCGCGTGCACTGTCCTCTGTGACGGCGAACGGACGCTTTTCTGTCTGGCCTTTAGCCCTTCAGAATGAGGGTCGGAGATCACGACAATCGAGGGGCTCACCAGTGACGGAAGCCGCATCCTTTACAGGCTGCGTTTGTGGAGCACGACGGTTTTCAGTGAGTTTCAAAATCGGTTGCCGAGCGCGGTCAATGAGCGGCAACTTGTGCCGTTGCCGGACGCGCTGATCGATGTGACGCGCTTGCCGTTCGCCGGGATCACGGAATCGGGGGATGCCGGCGCGATCCGCCGTGGTCGCTTGCGATTTTGTTCGGCGCTTCCGGCCAGACAAGCTTCTCCGAGCGCACACGAGCTATGGCCGAAGCTCCTCGACCGTTCGGGCACCTTCATCCACGGCCCAAGTTCCGCGATGGCCCACACACCGCGTCGGCGGATCCGGCGCATCTTCCGCCACCTCGATATAGTCGTCCACCTCGATCAAGGGCCGGTCCCGCGCGTCGAACCCGAGAACTGCGAGCAGATTCACTTCGCACTTTTTCCCGAATCGCCGGTTGAAAAGCCCTGCGATGTCCGGCAGCCACGCCCGGTCGCGGTCCGCATCGTAAAGCAATAGCGACAGGCCTCCTACGTCCGACCCGAACTGCCACCACCGCAAGTCCGCGGCCAGCAGATGCCCGCGTCGCGACCACTGCACCGGCATGATCCCGTTCCCGGAGAGCTCTTCGGTGGGCCGCTCGGTAAAAACAATCCGTCCGTTCACCAGAAGCGTCGAGGTATTCTTACAAGCCGCCGTCACCTCGGCCCGCGCTACTGCGATGAACTTGCGATCCTTCGTAGCCAAGGGCGCGCTCTCCGCTGAACGGGTACCGCGTTGCCCCTCTTTGCAATCCAGAAACGAAGAAGTGTCGGTCACTTGTCCTAGTGCCGCAAGTACGATCGCCCAAAATAACGCAACTGCCGACATCCATAGCAACATAGGTAGTTTACTTCGGCTATTCCAAATATAAATCCGATTCCGGCCACTTGGTCACCCATCAGGCCCAAAACGATCGTGCGCTTATCGCACCGATCCAAAGAATCTATTTCATCTAATCTCCTTACGCAATTTATACTGATGGAACAATCCAAGCCGAGACAAGGATTTACAAGGAAACGACATATGAGATTGGCAGTATGCGTTCTTGCACTTGCGGTGTCTGCATGGGCCGGGGAGAGTGACACGCCCCAACCGATAGACACGACTGATCAGGCCCAAGCGGCACCGAGCGCGCAGACGACTCCAGTTCCGCCGGACGCGGCAAAGGCGGCTGATGCGACTCCTCCGGCGCCACCGCCGAAGATGAAGGGCTTCGTGATCAGCGGGTTGGCAGACGGATACTTCACCTTCAATTTCAATCATCCGGCGTCGGGTTCGAACCAGCTTCAGAATTTCAATCTGAACTACGGGCAACCGGAGCTGGACTTGGGTAAGATCACGATCGACAAGTCAGACAAGGTTTTCGGGTTCCACGTGGATGCCGGGTTTGGTGAGGCTATGCGCTTGATTCACGCGACTGATCCCCAACCCAAAGGTTTTCGCTACTTGGAACAGATGTATGTGATTGCGAAACCGAATCACGTGCACGGGGCGGAATTCGATTTCGGCGAATTCGTCACTTCGGCGGGCGCGGAAGTCATCGAGAGCAGCACCAACTGGAACTATTCGCACTCGCTTCTATTCGCTTGGGCGATTCCTTACTACCACTTTGGATTCCGTTCGACATTCCCGATTACGAAGACTTTTACGGCGGGTTTTCAAGTAGTCAACGCCTGGAATGACCTTTGGGGCAACAACACCCTGAAGAATATCGGATTGACGGCGGCGCTCACGAAGACAAAGTACACATGGTCTACCAATTACTACGAAGGGCCAAACCATCTGGGAACCAGCCAAGGCAAACGGAACCTGTTCGACACGACGCTGTCGCTCACGCCAAGCTCAAAGGCCAACTTCTACATCAACTATGACTACGCCCGCGACAACAGAATTGCCGGCGGGTACGATAGCTGGTACGGAATCGCGGGTGCCGCGCACTTTCAGTTGACCAAAAAGATCGCGATTTCACCGCGGGCCGAATGGTTCAACGACGCGTCGGGCTTTTCGACCGGGACAAAGCAGAAGCTGGTAGAAGGCACGCTGACCGGTGAATACAAGTACAACGATCACCTGATTGGGCGGCTGGAGTTCCGGCACGATGCGTCCGATCAGCCGTTTTTCGATCGCGGAGCGCAGCCGGCGTACAGCAAAAGTATGAACACTGTGACGCTGGCGCTGATGGTGCTGCTCGGTCCGCTGAAGTAAATCCGGGGAGTCTAAAGCGCGAAAGCCAAGACCGGCTAGTTTTCAGGGGCGTGATAGCCGGTCTTGGAATGAATTCTGAAAGCCGGTGTACGTTCAGCCGATAACCGGACGCGCACCCGGTGCCACTTTCCGTCACGAGAGAGATTCGAGGGCCGGTATTCGATCAGGTATTGGTTTCGAATCAGTCGCCTGACTCGCTCCATCGCTGGTTCCAGGGCTGCATCGCTGTCGACAACAATCAACAGCCCGCCGGTATCGTTCGCGACTTCGTTGAGCTGAACCCGGCCGCGCTGCTCATCCTGGTCCCGAATATCGCGCCGGATCGCCAACACGAATATTTGCACGTCGCTCTCGCGCGCGGCCCGGAGCAGTTCGCCAAACGACCGGCGGCTGTGATTGTCGCCTCCGTCGGTAACAACCACGAGCGCTTTGTGCGCGTTAGCCGCCAGCCGCATCCGGTCGACTCCGGCATAAACGGCGTCAAATAGAGCGGTTGCCCCGTGCGGAGCGGTCCAAAGAAGTTTTCCTTGAAGCTGGTTCACATCTTTCGTGAAATCCACTTCCAGGCGCGGCGAATCCGCAAATTGGATCAGGAAAGCTTCATCGTTTTCATCAGCCTCTCGAAAGAGAGCGCGGACGGCGTCCTCGGCGATTCGCATGCTATTTTTCATGCTGCCGCTGGAATCGAAGACGACCCCAATTGACGCGGGTGCATCCCACGACGAAACGGCGCGAACATTTTGGGCCGCTCCGTCCTCGGCCACGATGAAATCCCTGACGCCGAGACCGAGAATTGCGTGCCCCACATGGTCGGTCACCGAGAGCGGGATCAGGACAAGTTCGGCATCGCAGCGGAAGTCAATGGCTCGATTGGCGGCAGGTGCTGCGGCGGCGAAGATTCCGCCGTACACTGCTGTCGCGGTTACGACAGTGCAGATCCGTGCGAGAACTTGGAGCCACATTTTACTTCCTCCAATATTGC
>JBBROU010000163.1:0-8547 GCA_038229055.1 Bryobacterales bacterium
CAAGGGCCAGACGCCGCCGTTTGGAGCGGTGATGGAAAGTATATTATGTGGAACAGCGGCGAATACGGGTTCCGCGATGAAGCCGCCCTTTACGACAACTCGTTTCAGCCCTACGGTTCCAATTGGATTATGGATGCAAATGGAACGAACAAGCCCAACTTACTGAAAGCCATTGGGAAGATTCGATGCCGTGCTTCGCGAGCGGACCGCATCGCTAGCGTTGTCGATCGCACGTCAAGACTAGTGTAGTGTCCAACAAATAGCTGCACAGATAAGCGCCAGCCCCAGGGGTGTGAGACCCAGGCTCATCGCCGCGGCTAGCGGAATTAGACTAAGTTACTCGAATTCATCATGCTGCTCCTTAGCCAATACTTTCGACATGACCTTGAGTCCCATGTCCATTGCTTCCCAACCTAAGCCCGCGTGAAAGGGCTCGCCATTACCGAACCGCCATGGCATATACATCCCGAGAACCATCTTTCCCAGTCGCCAAATCGGAGAGACACCCACGCGATAATGGTCGTCCGCGGTGTCCACCGTAACCGGTTTCGCCGGATTGCCCGTATACTTCAGCGGCACTTGCGCGAAGGTAGCTTTGTTGAATTCCTCCATTACGCACATGCTGATTGGCGTGAAAACAACGCTCGGTACGTTGCCTGCAATGTCGGCAGCTATGTGGTCAGCCGCTGCGTCCGCCTGCAGCAGCGCGAGAAAAGCTTGTTTGATTGGGAAGTCGGCCGTATCGCCAACGGCGAAGATGTCGGCAGTACCTATTACACGCCGGCTGTCCGCTTCTACATGCAGAAAACCCCGGTCATCTGTCGGCAGGCTGGCGTAGCGCGTGCCGGCAATGTAGGGAGGGAATGAGACGAGCAGATCGTAAGCGCATTGTTCACCGTTTTCAAAAACAACGGTACCGGGTTCGACTCGGTTCACGGCATAGCCCGTGTGGCCAACGATTCCGCGCTCTTCAAACTCGTCCGTAATCACGGTGTTCAGGCGCGGACCAAACGCCTGAATGTAGCTCTCTTCGTAGGTCGTCCACGTTAGGTCTATCAACTCGCGAACCTTCTGCGTCCGAAGCCAGGTGTCCGTCATCAGAATCATTTCGTACAGCGGCCCGGAGCAGCGGTTGTTCGGAGGAATCAGATAGACCAGCTTCTGCCGCTCGCCGCCCCGCGCTTTCTCTACCATGCTGCCGTAAGCATCACGCAGGCGTACCATCTCCTCAGGGGTCCAAACCGTGATCGCGTGCTCGGTCAGACCGGGAATTTCCGCGGGCCGCATATCGGCCCCTGTCGCGACGACCAGATAGTCGTAGGACAGTTCGCGGTCGTGAAGATGCGCGATCTTTCGATCCGGGTCGATGCCCTCAGCGCTTCCTCGAACGAATTCTATGTTCTTCATCCGAGTTGGCTTATCGAGGTAGATTTTGAACTTTTCGGGATCTTCCCCGAACGGAACGTAGATTGTGTTCGGTTTGAAGAGGAAGTAGTCGCGGTCCGACACCAGCGTGATTTCAACTCTGTCGTGCAGTTTGTGCCTCAGGTAAAAGGCGGTTTCCAGACCGCCGAATCCACCGCCTAAAATGACTACTCGCGGATGTGTTTTCATAGCTCAACTCCTTCAAGGCTGTGTTTCATGGCCAGCCGTCTTGCTGACGTGCACGGCACCATCCAACTCTGGCGCGTGGATTTGCTATAACGTGCGACCGTTAGTCTTGTCGGGATCTGGGCGATTTCACCCAGGTGACGCGCTTTGCCGCACCCGGTTCAATAGCTTCGCACGCCCACCTTTTTCAAAATCGCCATCATCGGACACCAATTGGTGAACGAGGATTGAAACAGGTTGAGCCCCACGAACGCCGTGAACAGGTACCAATACGGGCTCACCCAGTAACCCAGCGCAAGCGTCAACACCACGAACGCCCCCGCAATCATACGTAAGTAACGATCTACAGTCATGCGATTTTCCTCTTTCTCTTGTTGAATAGATAAAACAAAACCGGGACGGTCATACGCGAAAGCAGCAGCGAAGCGATCTCACCCGCCATCAGCGCAATCGCCAGCCCTTGAAAGATCGGGTCGAATAGAATCACGGACGAACCGGCCACCACCGCCGCCGCGGTCAACATCATTGGGCGGAAGCGCACGGCTCCGGCATCGATCACGGCTTCATCGAGCGGCATCCCCTCGGCCAAACGCAGCTCGATGAAATCCACCAGGATGATCGAGTTTCGCACTACAATACCAGCCCCGGCGATGAAGCCGATCATCGACGTCGCCGTGAAGAATGCGTGCATCAGCCCGTGCGCGGGCAAAATGCCGACCAACGAAAACGGGATCGCCGCCATAATGATCAGCGGGGTAAGGAACGACTGAAACCACCCGACCACCAGTCCGTAAATCAGGATTAGTACCGCCGCGAATGCGATTCCAAGGTCACGGAAAACTTCGTAAGTGATATGCCACTCGCCATCCCATTTCATGGAGTAACGTTCGGCATCGGAAGGCAGTGCCGCCATATGCTGCTCGACCTGATAACCCTCCGGAATTTTGATCTTATCGATCTCCGGCCCGATTTTGAGAACCGCGTATACGGGACTCTCGATCTCGCCTGCGATGTCGGCCGTCACATAAGTCACCGGCATCAGATTCTTGTGATAGATGCTCTTATCTTCAATCGTTTTTTCCACGCGAACCAGCTCGCCGAGCGCGACTTGCCGTCCGCTGCGCCCGCTAATCTTCAGGCTTTCCATATGTTCCAGATCCGACCGGCTGGCGCGGTCCAAACGCACCATCAGAGGGACGTCTTCTTTTTCCGCATCCTGATGCAGCAGGCCGGCCGGCTGGCCGGCCGACGCCACCTGTATCGCTCGCGCGATGTCTTCTTGCGAGATGCCATTCAGCGCGGCTTTTTCCTTGTCGACCAGAATGCGGTCTTTGGTCTGGTCGTCTTCCACATACCAATCGACATCCACCACGCCCTTGGTCTGCTTGAATAGATCGCGGATTTGCCGCGCCAGCGCGGTCCGCCGCTCCATGCTGGGACCATAAATCTCGGCAACCAGCGTTTCGAGCACCGGCGGACCGGGCGGCACTTCGGCGACTTTGATGCGCGCCCCATATCGGGCGGCGATGGGATCGATGCGCTCACGCACCAACTTGGCGATGTCGTGGCTCTGCAAATGCCGGTCGCCCTTAGCCAACAGATTAACTTGAATGTCGGCCACATTTGGGCCGCGCCGCAGGTAATAGTGCCGCACGAGTCCGTTGAAGTTGTAAGGCGATGCCGTGCCCACATAGGTCTGGACATTCACCACTTCGCGCTGCTTCTCGGTCTCTTCGGCGAGCAGTTGCGTCACCCGGGCCGTCTCTTCGAGCGTCGTGCCGTTGGGCATATCGACGATCACCTGGAACTCGCTCTTGTTATCGAACGGCAGCATTTTGACTTTGACGAAGCTGAAATAGAACAGCGAGACGGAGGTCAGCAGCAGGATCACGACGCCGCCGACAAACCCCCACCGCAGGATGGGCCGATGCAGCAAATTTCCCATGAAGCGGCGGTAAAGCCGCGTCACGAAATCCTCCCGTTCGCCCTCATGATGAACGCCCGGCTTGAGAATTCGCACGGCCGCCCACGGCGTCACGATGAATGCAACCAGCAATGAGAAGACCATTGCGGCGCTGGCGCCGATCGGAATCGGCCGCATATACGGTCCCATCAACCCGCCGACGAAAGCCATCGGCAAAATTGCCGCGACGACGGCCAGCGTGGCCAGGATCGTGGGATTGCCCACTTCATCCACCGCATCGATAGCGACTTCAAAGGGCGGCCTGCCGTGATTAGCCGGTATTCGCCAATGACGAACGATGTTCTCCACCACCACAATGGCGTCGTCCACCAGAATTCCGATGGAGAAGATCAGTGCAAATAGCGTAATCCGGTTAAGGGTGTAGCCGTATAGATAAAAGACCGTCAGCGTCAATGCCAGCGTCACGGGAATCGCCGTGAACACAATCAGCGATTCGCGCAGTCCCAAAGTGATCGCCACCAGCACGCTGACCGAAACCACCGCGATGAGCATGTGGAACAGCAGTTCGTTCGATTTCTCTTTCGCCGTCTCGCCATAATCCCTGGTGATGGTCATGGCAACGTCGGACGGAATCACGCTGCCGCGCAACGGTTCCAGACGCCGCAAAACCTCCGCTCCCACCGTCACCGCGTTGGTTCCCTTGCGCTTCGAGACCGCGACCGTCACCGCCGGGTGGAACCCTTTCCCATCCGAGAACCGCACATACTGCGTGGCCTCTTCGCCTCCATCGGTCACTTGAGCGATATCGCGCGCGAAGATGGGCTTGTCGTTGGCGACGCCCACCACTACGTTGCGGACGTCTTCCGAGGTGCGCAGGAACTGACCTGTTTCTAAGAGGTATTGCCGGTTGCCGCTCGCGAATTGTCCCGAGGGCAGGCGATGGTTGGATAAGCCCAGCGCCGCGACCACCTGAAGCGGAGAAAGATTGTACGCGCCCAGCCGCGCTAGATCCAAGGTGACCTGAATCTCGCGACGCTGGCCGCCGATCAGAGTTACCGCCGAGACGTCTGGAGTCTGCTTGATGGCGTCGTCCACTTGCGCCGCGATCCGCCGCAACTCGTAATCGCCGTATCGCTTACTCCAGAACGTGAGTGCGAGGATGGGAACGTCGTCAATCGAGCGGGGCTTCACTTGAGGCTGCGATGCCCCGGGCGGAATCAGATCGAGATTCGCGTTCAGCTTTTGATTGAGCCGCGCGATGCTCTTCTCTTCATCCTGCCCAACCAGGAATCGCACGATCGCGATAGACATGCCGGGGCTGGAGGTTGAGTAAACGTACTCAACACTCGGAATCTCCCAAAGCAATTTCTCCATCGGCTTTGTGACGCGCTCTTCCACTTCGCGCGCCGATGCGCCCGGTAATTGCACGAACACATCGACCATCGGGACGATAATTTGCGGTTCTTCTTCGCGAGGCAGTTTCCACACGGCGAAGGCCCCGAGCAGCAACGAGCCCGCAATTACCAGCGGCGTAAGCTTCGAGTCGATCCAAACGTGCGCAAACTTTCCCGCGGGACCCAGCTTTCGTTTCTCCGTCACCGCCTAACCTCGACCCGCGCGCCATCGGCGAGCCCCCGCGGGACCGGGAAGATCACTTTTTCACCGGCCGTAATCCCCGATAAGACCTCAACGCGATCGTTGGACTTTTGCCCTTCGGTAATCAGGCGCGTGTGCGCGACTCCGTTTTCGGCGATCATCACCGATTGCAATTGACCACGCTCGCTGACGGCCCCGGATGGAATCGCGAGCAGCGAACGGCTTCCCAGTGGGAATGCAGCGCGTCCGAAGACGCCGGAGCGAAGTGACGCCGTTGGTGGAAGATCGATCTTGACGATGTATGCCCGCGACGCGGCGTCGACCGCGGGAACAATTTCGGAGACTCGCGCATCCAAAGTGCGATCGACGCTGTCCAGCGTGACCGAAACCGGTTGGCCAACCCGAATGGCCCCCAGGCGCGATTCTTCAACCGCGGCTTCCAGCCTGAAAGCGCCCTCGCGTTCGATGGTGAGCAGTGGCGTGCCCGGCATAGCCAGACTGCCGGGTTCGACCGATTTTGCCGTGACCACGCCGGCGAAGGGTGCGACCACGTCGCCGTAGCTTCGCGTCACTTGGGTCGCTCGCACTTCCTGCTCGGACTGAACCAGTTTGGAGTTGAGTTGAATGCGTCTCGCTCTTGTCATCTCGTAGGCTGCTTCCGACGCCTTGAGCTTGGCCGACGCCTCGTCGAACTCCTGGCTGGAGATCGACGTCTTCTGAAACAGCTCGCGCATGCGGTTGAACGTGCTTTTCGCGAAATCGAGATTGGCTTTTGCCGCGGCGACGGCGCTATCGGCTTCGGGGACGGAAGTGCGAACCTCTTCGCGAGCGGCCTCGGCGCGGCGCGAATTTACGTCCAGATCGCGTGTGTCGAGAGTTACCAGCCGTTGGCCCGCGTGGACATGATCGCCGGCCTGCACCTTCACCTCGCGCACGTAACCCATCATCTGAGCGGAGATGATCGCCGACGAGCGTGCGCGCACCGTTCCCGTTGCCTCGTACAGCGAAGGCCAAGTCTCCGTCGCCGCTTTCACCGTTGACACAGCAACGGCTAACGAAGACGACGCCGGTTTGTCTTTTGGCGTTTCGCCACACCCCGCGAGCCAGATTGCGGCGGCCATCAACAGCAGGTAACTCTTCGTCATCGCGACCCCTCATTGAGAACTTCTGAATCCACGCTCAGAGTACCGGCCGCCAGTTGTAGCATTGCGGCTGCGATGCGCTGATCGTGAATCGCCGCCAACTGGCGGGTCCGCGCTTCGAGCAAAGCCGTTTCCGTGCGCAGCAAATCGGTGACGTTGCCGAAACCGGCTTGGTACCGGTTTTGCGTGATGCGAAGGATCTCTTCAGCCTCCGCAATTGAGGCCTGGGCCACAGCGATGCGCTGCTGCGCGGCGTCCACATCGGCGTACATGCGCCGGACCTGGAGCCTGATCACGGAACTCGCGCGATCTTGCTCAGCCCGACTGCGCCGCAGCGCGAACTTAGTTTCTTCGATATGCGCCTTGTCACTGAAGCCGTTGAACAGGTTCCACCGCAGCCCGACGGAAACCAGCCAGTTGGCACCCCCTTTATCGTAAAAATTCTGACGATCGGCTTCGAAAGCGGCATGAACGCCCACCTGCGGCAGAAGATTTCCGCGCGCCGTCGCAACCTGATTCTCCGCGAGGCTGGTTGCCAATTTCGCCTGGCGAGCCTCGGGCCGCTCGGCGAGCGCGCTTGTTTCGTAACCCGCGAGCGCCTCGCTCTTCAGCGCCAGCGGAGCGAGAGGAGTGGTTAGTGTGTGAGGAGTATCGAGAGGCATCCCGAGAACATCGTTGAGAGCCGCCCGCGCGACCTCGAGATCCGCCCCCCGCTTGATCTCCTGTTCGCGCACACCGGCCAGATGAACGCGGATCGAGAGCACATCCACATCCGTGGACATGCCCGCGGAGCGCACCGCCTTCGCCCGGTTGAGGTCAGCCTGCGCGGAACGCATGGACTCGCTGGTCGCTCGGAGTTGCTCGGCACCCAAAAGAGTTTCGTAGTAGGACCGGATCACCGTTGCGATCACTTCCATCTGGGTGCGCCGCCCGTCCTCGCTGGTCACTTCTTTCAACAATTCGGCCGAGCGCACCGCGTGCTTAGTCTGTCCCGCGTCAAACAGCGGCTGATCCGCCGCGACAAGCGATTGAAAGTTATTCAGGAAGTCGGGCCGGTTGAGAGCGCCAATCTGGAAGTTTTGCGCGCCGAACTGGCGCTGCGTCAGCAGCGACGAGAATACGAACACCGGATTGTCGCTGCGGGTAAAGGACTCGGAGTAGTTGATTTTCGGTAACCTGCCGCCCTGCGCTTGACCGACGCGCGCTTCAGCCGCCTTCCGCGCCAAGACGGAGGCTTCAATGGACTTGTTCTGGTTTAGCGCTAAGCGAACTGCGTCTTTTAGCGACATTGGGTCTTGTGCCCACACCGGCGGCGCCAGCAAGACGAGAAGTAGCAGTGTTATCTTCATTGCCTCTGGTAATCAGGATGCAATCGCGACGCCGTAGTGACAAAGCCGATCAGCTCGGTACAATCGGAAACGTACAGCGCCTTTGGAACGTGACGATGAAGTTAAGCTCGCGCGGCAGTTGATTGCCGGGAAACCAGAAGCTTTTGACCGCTTTGTGGAACACTTTCGCGCCAAGATCTTTAACTACAGTTGGCTGATGTGCGGCCACCGCGAAGACGGCGAAGAAGTGGCGCAAGAGACCCTGCTCAAAATATTTGAGAACTTCGGCAGTCTTCGCGAGCCCGAGCGCGTTCGTCCCTGGGTCTTTCGCATTGCCAGGAACGCTTGTCTCATGAAGCGGCGGAAGAGTGCTTTCGCGCCATCTGCGGAGCTGTCCTTAGATGACTTCATGCCGAAGATGAATCACGAGGACGGACAGGCCAAGCTCCAGATCGCGGATTGGTCCCGGTTGCCCGACCGTGAAATGATGCAAGCGAAACTGAAGCAAGCGCTGGATGGCGCTATCGGCGAATTGCCCGAGAATTACCGGTCGGTGATCCTGTTGCGGGATGTGGAGGACCTCTCCACGACGGACACCGCTCAGGTTCTCGACCTGACCGAGGACGTGGTCAAGACTCGATTGCATCGAGCCCGTTTGGCTGTCCGCAAGAAGTTGGATGGATACCTGCGGACAGATGGACGGGCTCTTGCAAGTTAGACGCGAGGAGGTGAGATGGAGTTGCCTAAGCGCGAACGCAAATGCAAAGAGGTCTTTTCGCTACTATCTGAATATTTGAATCTAGAGCTGGTAGTGTCAATAGTTTTGTGTAAACTCGGCTCTTTTCCTTTTCATTAGGAAGGTTTTGACTTTAAGCTGCGCGCGCCTGCTCAATGCGGTCGGGCCAGCGGATTGTGAACTGCCGAAGCGCCTCGCGCCAGCCCTGGA